>NZ_CP013979.1:937098-1249464 GCF_001660485.1 Agromyces aureus | reverse complement strand
CGGATTCCAGCGGCTCGAGGGCGACGGGGCGGCGCTCGGCGCGCTGCTGCAGCCCGGCGTCTCCCGGCGCCTCGCGCCCGGAGCCGTGCGTGCGCTCATCGGCTCCTCGGTGCCGCTCGCCGAACTCCGCGGCGTCGATGCGGCGAGCGCCGCAGCACTCGCCGCCGACATCCGCTCCGCGCTCGACGCCGACGACGATGCGGGCGCACTCGACGCGTTCGAGCACTGGCTGCGCGGGCTTCGCCTCGAGCTCGACGCCGATGCCGCGCTCGTCGGCCTGATCGTCGAGCTCGCCGAGATCGACCGCTCGATCGTGCGCGCCGAGCATCTCGCCGAGTCCGCCGGACTCGGCCTCCGGGCCCTGCAACGCCTCGTGCGCGAGCAGCTCGGGCTGACCCCGAAATGGCTCATCGGGCGGTACCGCATGCAGGAGGCGGCGCAGGTGCTCGCGGCACCCGACGCTCCCCCGCTGGCCGACCTCGCGGCGTCGCTCGGTTTCGCCGACCAGGCGCACTTCTCGCGGCAGTTCCGCGCCGTGATCGGCGAGACGCCCCGTGCCTACGCGCGCGCCGCCGCATCGGGTGCGGCCGCGACATCCGGTCCCGGCTCGACCAGGACCGACCCGGCCGGGACCGGCTGACCTGCGCGCCGCCGCCCCTGTCGCCGGGTGGATGAGCGCCATAGTGTTGAACCCGTGAGTCCTTCGAAGGGCGACGCCACGACGATCGAGGTCGACGGGCACGAGGTGCGCATCTCGAGCCCGGGCAAGGTCGTGTTCCCCGAGCCGGGCATCACCAAGCTCGACCTCGTGCACTACTACCTCGCCGTGGCCGACGGGGCCCTGCGCGGCGCCGGCGGGCGCCCGATGGTGCTGAAGCGCTTCGTGAAGGGCATCGGCGCCGAGGCGTTCTTCCAGAAGCGCGTGCCCGAGAACCACCCCGACTACGTCGACACCGCGACGCTGCACTACGCGCGCGGCACCTCGGCTGAAGAAGCGGTGATCCGCAACCGGGCGGCGCTCGCCTGGGTCGTGAACCTCGGATGCCTCGACCTGAACCCGCACCCCGTGCGAGCCGAGGACCTCGACCACCCCGACGAGCTCCGCGTGGATCTCGACCCGATGCCCGGCGTCGACTGGGCGCAGATCATCGACGTGGCCATGGTCGCCCGCGAGGTGCTCGCCGACCACGGGCTCGTCGGCTGGCCGAAGACCTCGGGCTCGCGAGGCCTGCACATCACCGTGCGCATCGAGCCGCGATGGGACTTCCGCGAGGTGCGGCTCGCCGCCGAGACGCTCGCGCGCGAGGTCGAGAACCGCGCACCGGGCATGGCCTCGGCGCGCTGGTGGAAGGAGGAGCGGGGCGAGAGCGTGTTCGTCGACTTCAACCAGAACGCGAAGGACCGCACGGTCGCCTCGGCGTACTCGGTGCGACCGCTTCCCGATGCGCGCGTGTCGACCCCGCTCGACTGGAGCGAGGTGCGGGGCTCGAACCCCGAGCGCTTCACCGTGCCGACCGTGCTCGAGCGGTACGCCGAACGCGGCGACGCGGCATCCGGAATCGACGACGCGACCCCCGGAAGCCTCGACGGGTTGCTTCGCCTGGCCGAGGAGCTCGGGCCGGCCGAGAAGCCGCCGCGCGCGGGCGACGGGGCGGGGCGGCGCGCCTCGACCATGCCGCTCATCGAGATCGCGCGCACGAAGACGAAGCCCGAGGCGCTCGACGCCCTCGAGCGCTGGAAGGCCAGGCACCCGGGCGTCGTCGCGCAGCTGCACCCCGCCGACGTACTCGTCGACGGCATGCGCGGGTCGAGCTCGCTCTGGTACCGCGTGCGCGTCAACCTGCAGCACGTGCCCGAGGGCGAGCGGCCCGAGCAGGAGCCGTTGATCGCCGACTACGATCCTCCCCACGACCACTCCACGCATCGCTGACGCGCTGCGCGGAGCCTCCGGTCGCGTGGGCCCAGGGCCGGGCGCTCCTGGGACAGGTGAGGGGTGTCGCGGCGGCCGGTGCACAGCCCCGAGCCGCACCGTGCCGCCGCGACGTCGATCAGCAGAAGGCGCCGAGACTGGCCCACACTTCTGCCGGGCTGGTGACGCCCTCGCGCTCGACACTGGCCTCGATGAGGCCGTACGAGCGGTCGGACGCGTAGAAGACCTCGTTCGGGTTGTCGAGCCCGAACGGCTCGAGGTCGACGACGAAGTGGTGCTTGTTCGGCATCGAGAACCGGATCTCGGCGAGCTCGGGGTGCGCGACGAGCGCCGCCTGGCCCATCTCGAAGAGCGTGGTCTGCAGCGCGGCCGAGTAGTTCTCGGTGAACGCCTCGAGCAGGATCGCCTTCACGCTGTCGTAGACCGCGTTGTAGCCGACCTCGGCGCCCGGGACGTAGCGCCAGCGGGTCGAGACGCTCGTCGCGAGGATCCGGTCGGCGGTCTCGGGGAGCGTCGTGTACCGGTCGCGCGGGTAGCCCTCGAAGCCCGAGCGCGTGGTCTTCAGCACCGTGAGGTCCTTGAGACCGGCGATCACGTGGCGCTCGTCGCCGTCGGCGATGACGGCCGCCGTGCGCACCTCCTGGCCCGATCGCACGAACGCGTGGTCGTGCTGCTCGCCGTGCGCGACGATGCGCTCCCACGCGTAGCTCTCGGCGAGCCAGCGGCCGCCGGTCACCCAGTCGAAGCTCCCGGTGAAGTGGTCGGCCAGGCGCAGCAGGAACTGCTCGGGCGAGCCCACGCCGTCGCGGGCGAACGCGAAGATCGTGTTCTTCTGCGTGTCGGTCGCGACCACGTGCGCGTTGTCGCCGTCGAGGTGGGCTCCCGCGAAGTCGCCGCGCAGCTGCGACGTGACGTTCAGGTCCTCGATCTCGTGGCGATTGGTGTCGCGGGTCACCTTGACGACGCGCACCTCGGCCTTGCCGTACTGGTTCGCACCGAGGACGATGCCGGAAGAGCCGGCGACATGCTCGAGGTTCACTGCGTCATTCCTGGTCAGGATGTCGGTCATCTTCTTCTCTCTAGCTTCCTCGGTAGGTTGAATAGGCGAACGGGCTCAGCAGCAATGGCACGTGGTAGTGCCGCCCCTCCTCGACGACGAGGAAGGTGAGCTGAACCTCGGGGTAGAAGGTCTCGGTGCCGCGCGCGGCGAACCACGATCCGGTGTCGAACCGCAGTCGGTACTCGCCGACCGGAACCTGCTCGGGGCCGAGCTGCTTCGCCCGGCCGTCGACGTCGGTGGCTCCGGTGCCGATGACCAGCCATCCGTCGCCCTCGCGGGCTGACAGCTCGACCTCGACGCCCTCGGCCGGCCTGCCGACCGTGGAGTCGAGCACGTGCGTGGTGATCTGCGAGACGCTCATGGCGCGACGATTCCCTTCAGTCTGAGCACCGCGATCTGCCGCAACTGATCTGCGACGATCGGTGCCTCCTGTTCATCGGTGTTGCCGAGCCGCTCGTCGAGCGCGGCGAGGATCTCCCCAGCGCTGCGCCCTGCCGCCCGGATCAGGAACACCCGACCGAAGCGCCGCTCGTAGGCGAGGTTGCCCTCGAGGAGTGCGGCCGACACCGCGGCATCCGGTCGGTCGACGCCCGCCTGCTCGGCCCGCGAGAGGCGGGCCTCGGTGTGGGTGCCGGCGGCGCGGTCGCCGATGCGGGGGTGATGTGCGAGGGCCCGTTCGATCTCGTCGGCCTCGAACGGCGACGCCGCGAGTTCGGCGGCCGCCAGCAGCAGTTCGGCCGAGGCGAACGGCCGCGCGTCGGCGAGCTCGGCGCACCAGCGATCGACGTCGACGCACGGGCGCAGCAGCGCGATCGCCTCGTCACGGCTCATCGCGTTGAACGCGTCGACGCCCGTCACGACCACGGTGCTCACGCGCCCACCTCGACGGATGCCGCGGCGAGCGTCTCGCGCAGACGGGCGACGTGGCCGGCCGGCGCGACGTCGTACTCGAGCCACGCGACGTCGCCGGAGGCATCGACCACGAACGTGGAGCGGATGAGTCCGTCGAACGTGCGGCCCTCGACCGTCTTCTGCCCCCACGCGCCCCACGCTCGCGCCACGTCGGCGTCGACGTCGGAGAGCAGCGGGAACGAGAGCTGCTCCGCCGCGGCGAACTCGGCGAGCCGTTCGACGGGGTCGGGCGAGATGCCGATGACCGTGTAGCCGTCGGCGGCGAGCGAGGCCAGGTTGTCGCGGAAGTCGCAGGCCTCGGTCGTGCAGCCCGGCGTGAACGCCGCCGGGTAGAAGTAGACGATGACCGGGCCGCCGCGGAACTCCGCGAGGGTGCGCACGGCGCCCGAGGCGTCGGGGATGGCGAAGTCGGGGGCCGGTCGCCCGGCCTCGAGCTCGTCGGAGGAGGTGATCATGGTGCTCCGTTCGTGGAATCGGATCTGGGTCGGGGTCGAGGTCGGGGCGGGCGCCGCGGCGGCCGCCGGGGCCGTCGTCGATGCGGGTCGGTCCGGTGCGCCGACCTGCCGTTCGGCCCCGCGTGCGAGCAGCCGCCCGCGCGGAACCTCGCGGTCGATCGGCTCGCCGGCGAGGTAGGTGTCGCGCACGACGCCGCTGAGCTCGCGGCCGTCGTACGGGGTGACGGGATGGCGGTGCTCGAGCGAGGTCGCGTCGACCGTGAACCGCGCGTCTGGGGCGAACACCGCGAAGTCGGCGTCGGCGCCGACCGCGATGCGTCCCTTCGACGCGAGGCCCACGCGCTTCGCCGGCGCCGCGGACATCCAGTCGACCACTCGGGCCAACGGGATGCCGCGACGACGGGCCTCGGTCCAGACGACCGGGAGCCCGAGCTGCAGGGAGGCGATGCCGCCCCACGCCTCGACGAAGTCTCCGTCGCCCGCGAACTTCAGCTCGGGTGTCGCCGGCGAGTGGTCGGTGACGACGAAGTCGATGCCGCCGGATTCGAGCCCCTGCCAGAGCGCGTCGCGGTTGGCGCCCTCTCGGATCGGCGGACAGCACTTGAACGCGGTCGCGCCCTGCGGGATCTCCTCGGCGGTGAGGGTCAGGTAGTGCGGGCAGGTCTCGACGCTCAGGTCGACGCCCGCCTCCTTGGCGGCGTCGATGCGGCCGAGCGAGTCGGCCGAGCTGAGATGCAGGATGTGGGCTCGCGCCCCGGTGCTCGTCGCGCGCTCGATGACGTCGGCGACGGCGGCGTCCTCGGCGGCACGGGGCCTCGAGGCGAGGAAGTCGGCGTACTCGACGCTGTGCGGATGCGGCGCCTCGTCGATGACGTGCGCGTCTTCGGCGTGCACGATGAGCATCGAGTCGTGGCGCGCGATGACCTGCATCGCGGCCTCCATCTCGTCGGTCGTGACCGCGGGGAACTCGTCGACGCCCGAGTGCAGCAGGAAGCACTTGAACCCGAATACGCCGGCCTCGATGAGCGGCTCCAGGTGCCCGAGGTTGCCCGGTACCACGCCGCCCCAGAACCCGACGTCGACGAACACGCGCCCGTCGGCAGAGGCCCGCTTGGTCTCGAACGCCTCGAGCGAGATGGTGGGCGGAACGCTGTTGAGGGGCATGTCGACGATGGTGGTGACGCCGCCGGCCGCGGCCGCACGCGTCGCGGAGGTGAACCCCTCCCACTCGGTGCGGCCGGGCTCGTTCACGTGCACGTGCGTGTCGACGAGCCCCGGAAGGAGCACCTCGTCGTCGGCGACCTCGAGGGTGCGCGCACCCGCCAGGCCCGTGCCGAGCGGGGCGATGCGGGCGATCGTGCCGTCGCGCACGCCGATCTCGAGTGCCGAGAAGGCGCCGTCGACGAGCACCCGCTCGCCGCGCAGCACCAGATCGAAGCGGTCGGATGCCTCGTGCCCGGATGCCTCGTGCCCGGCTGCGACCGTCAGGTCGCTTGCGATCTGCACACCGAGCTCGGCCGCGACCCGCTCGAGCAGGTCGGGCGCGTGCTCGATGGCACGGGCGAGGTCGGGCTCGAGGTCGGTGACGGAGTGCACCCCGGCGAATCCGGCTGCACGCAGCGCCGCAGGTTCGAGCGTCGTGCGCCCGCACACCGCATAGGCCGGGATCCCGGCCGCGGCCGCCGCACGGGCGACCCCGACCGGGGTCTTGCCGCCGAGGCTCTGCTCGTCGAGGCTGCCCTCGCCGGTGATCACGGCATCGGCGTCGCGCAGCGCCTCGACGAGTCCGGTGAGGTTGATGACCACGTCGATGCCCGAGCGGCGCACGGCGCCGAGCAGGGCGATCGCCGCGAACCCGAGGCCGCCGGCAGCACCGGCGCCCGGCTCGAGCGCCGCAGTCCGCGGTCGGCGGCTCGCCGCGGCATCCGTCGCCTCGAGCACGTCGACGAAGCGCGCGAGCGCGGCGTCGAGCGTCGCCACATCGGCCGGGGAGGCGCCCTTCTGCGGACCGAAGACCGCAGCGGCGCCGGTCGGCCCGAGCAGCGGGTTGTCGACGTCGCTCGCGAGCACGATCGATGCGTCGGCCAGGCGAGGGTCGAGGCCGTCGAGCGCGATGGAGGCGAGGCCGTGCAGCGCGGACCCGCCGAGCGGCAGGTCGCGGCCCGACGCGTCGAGCAGGCGCGCACCGAGCGCCACGAGGAGCCCGGCGCCGCCGTCGGTCGAGGCGCTGCCGCCGATGCCGAGCACGAGCTCCCGGCACCCGGCGTCGAGCGCGGCCCGCACGAGCCCACCCGTGCCGTGGCTGGTGGCGCCGAGCGGGTCGGCGACGCCACCCGGCAGCAGGTCGAGCCCCGTGGCGCGCGCCGACTCGATGACAGCGACGCGTCCGCGAACGGCGAACTGCGCTTCGACCTGGACCCCGGTCGGGCCGAGCACGACGACCGTGCGCGGTTCGAAGCCCGCCGCGATCGCCGCGTCGAGCGTGCCCTCGCCGCCGTCGGCGACGGGCACCGACACCACCTCGACTCCGGGCACCGCGGCCCGCAGCCCCGAGGCGACGCGCTGCGCCACCTCGGGGGCGGTCAGCGACCCCTTGAACTTGTCGGATGCGACGACGATGCGCACGATCAGGCCTGCTGCAGCGCGAGGATGGCGGTGGGAGCGTCGCCCGACGACAGCGCGAGTTCCTCGAACTCGTTCACGCCGTCGATCTCGACGCCCATCGAGATGTTCGTCACGCGCTCGAGGATCACCTCGACGACGACCGGCACCCGGTGCTCGGCGAGGAGCGATGCCGCCTCGGCGAACGCCGCACCGAGGTCTTCGGGGCGCTCGACTCGCACGGCCTTGCAGCCGAGCCCCTCGGCGACCTTCACATGGTCGACGCCGTAGCCCTGCGCCGTGCTCGTGCCGTCCTGGGGCGTATTGATGTTCTCGAACGCGAGCGACACGTGGTAGTCCATCTCGAAGCCGCGCTGCGACTGGCGGATGAGCCCGAGGTAGCTGTTGTTCACGACGACGTGGATGTAGGGCAGGTTGAACTGGGCCCCGACCGCGAGCTCCTCGATCATGAACTGGAAGTCGTAGTCGCCCGACAGCGCCACGACGGTCTCGCCCGGCTTGCCCCGCACGACGCCGAGCGCCGCGGGGCCGGTCCACCCGAGCGGGCCGGCCTGCCCGGCGTTGATCCACTTGCGGGGGCCGAACACGTGCAGCATCTGCGCACCCGCGATCTGCGAGAGCCCGATGGTCGTGACGTAGGTGGTGTCGGCACCGAACGCCATGTTCATCTCCTCGTAGACGCGCTGCGGCTTGATCGGCACGTCGTCGAAGTGGGTCTTGCGCTGGAGGCGCGCCTTGCGTTCGCGCACCTCGTCCGCCCAGTCGGAGTAGTCGGGCAGGGTGCCCGAGGTGGCGCGCTCGCGTGCGACCACGAGCAGGGCGTCGAGGGCGGCTCCGGCGTCGGACACGATGCCGTAGTCGGGCGCGAAGACGCGGCCGATCTGCGTGGGCTCGATGTCGACGTGCACGAAGGTGCGCCCGCGCGTGTAGGTGTCGAGGCCGCCGGTGTGGCGGTTCGCCCACCGGTTGCCGATGCCGATCACGAAGTCGGAGGCCAGGAACGTCTCGTTGCCGTACCGGTGGGAGGTCTGCAGGCCGACCATGCCCGCCGCGAGGCGGTGGTCGTCGGGGATCGCGCCCCAGCCCATGAGCGTCGGCACGACGGGCACGCCGAGCAGTTCGGCGAGTGCCACGAGCTGCGCCGAGGCGCCGGCGTTGATGATGCCGCCACCCGCGACGATGAGCGGGCGTGCAGACGAGGTGAGCATCTCGAGCGCCTTCGTCGCCTGGGCGCGGGTCGCGGACGGCTTCGCGACCGGCAGCGGCTCGTACGTCTCGATGTCGAACTCGATCTCGGTCATCTGCACGTCGATCGGGAGGTCGATGAGCACCGGGCCCGGGCGCCCGCTGCGCATGAGCTGGAACGCCTGCTGGAACGCGCCGGGGACCTGGGCGGGCTCGAGCACGGTCATGGCCATCTTGGTGAGCGGCTTCGCGATCGACTCGATGTCGACGGCCTGGAAGTCCTCCTTGTGCAGTCTCGCGACCGGAGCCTGGCCCGTGATGCAGAGGATCGGGATCGAGTCGGCCATGGCCGCGTAGAGGCCCGTGATCATGTCGGTGCCGGCCGGGCCGGAGGTGCCGATGCAGATGCCGATGTTGCCGTCGGCCGAGCGGGAGTACCCGTCGGCCATGTGCGAGGCGCCCTCGACATGCCTGGCGAGGGTGTGGCGGATGCCGCCGTGGGCGCGCATCGCGGAGTAGAAGGGGTTGATCGCGGCGCCGGGAAGGCCGAACGCCTCGGTGGCGCCCTCCTTCTCGAGGATCAGCACGGCCGCGTCGACGGTACGCATACGAGTCATGGGAATGTCCTTACGGGATTACTCGCGCCCTGCGGCGGCGAGGGTGAGCTTGAAGAGTCCGGAGTGGTCGAGGCCGCCGTCGCCCTTCGCGACGGTCGAGCCGACGAGCTGGGCGACGTGCGCGCCGAGCGGGACGACGATGCCGGCCTCGCGGGCGGCTCCGGTGACGATGCCGAGGTCCTTGTTGTGGAGGGCCAGTCGGAATCCGGGTGCGAAGTCGCGGTCGAGCATCTTGCGCCCCTTCTGGTCGAGCACCTTCGAGCCGGCGAGGCCGCCGCCGAGCACGGCGAGCGCCGCCTCGGTGTCGACGCCGTACGCCTCGAGGAAGAGGATCGCCTCGGCGAGCGCCTGGATGTTGACGGCGACGATGAGCTGGTTCGCGGCCTTCACGGTCTGGCCGGCGCCCGACGGCCCGACGTGCACGATCGTCTTGCCGACGCCCTGCAGCACGGGCAGCGCGGCGTCGAAGTCGGACTGCTCGCCGCCGACCATGATCGAGAGCACGCCGTCGATCGCGCCCTGCTCGCCACCCGAGACGGGTGCGTCGAGCGGACGCAGGCCCGCGGCGCGGGCCTCGTCGGCGACCTGCTTGGCGACGTCGGGGCGGATGGAGGACGCGTCGATCCAGATGGTGCCCGGCGCGGCGTTCGCGATGATGCCGTCGTCGCCGCCGGCGAGGGCGACCACGTCGGGCGAGTCGGGAACCATGGTGATGACCACCTCGGCGCCCGCGAGGGCGTCGGCGACGCTGGTCGCGGCGCGGCCGCCGGCCTCGGCGAGACGTTCTGCGCGCTCGGGCGAGCGGTTGAATCCGGCGACGGTGTGGCCGGCCTGCACGAGGTTGAGGGCCATGGGCAGGCCCATGATGCCGAGTCCGATGACTGCGATGTTCGTCATGGCGGTTCCTTTGCGATGCGGTTGGTACGACGGGCGGATGTCGGGGGTGCGGGTCAATGCGCGCCGGCGGCGACGCACTCGGCCGAGTCGGAGGCCGAGTCGGAGGCCGACTCGGCTTCGGCGACCCATGCGAACGCGGTGTCGGCCGGGGACTTGTACTCGAGGCCGATCGGGCCCGCGTAGCCCAGCTCGCGGCTGCGGGCGATCCAGGCTGCGAGCGGCAGGGTGCCCGTGCCGGGAGCTCCGCGGCCCGGGTCGTCGGCGATCTGGATGTGCCCGAACGAGGCGGCGTGCTGCTCGATGACGGCCGCCGGGTCGTCGCCGTTGACGGCGAGGTGGTAGAAGTCGGCGAGGAGCTTGACGTTGTCGGCTCCGGAGGCGGCGCGGACGCGGTCGATGACGCCGAGTGCGTCTGCGGCGGTGAGCAGCGGGTAGCGGGCCGCGCCGCTCACGGGCTCGACCAGCACCGTGCCGCCGATGGCGGCGACGCCCGCCGCGGCGGCCGCGAGGTGCTCGATCGCCAGCTCGTCCTGGGCTTCGGGCGTGGCGTCGTCGACGCGGTTGCCGTAGAGGGCGTTGAACCCGCGCGTGCCGAGCTCGCGACCGATGCCGGCCACGACGTCGATGTTGTCGCGGAACTCGGCGGCGCGGGCGGGCCACGAGACGAGGCCGCGGTCGCCGCCGGGCATGTCGCCGGCGAAGAAGTTGAGGCCCGTGAGCTGCACGCCGGCGTCGCGGATCGCGGCGACGAACGCGTCGACGTCGCGGTCGGCGGGCACGGCCTCGGCGAACGGCCACCAGAACTCGACCGCGTCGAACCCGGCCGCCGCGGCGGCGGCGGGACGCTCGAGCAGCGGGTGCTCGGTGAGGAGGATCGAGCAGTTCACCGTGTAGGTCATCTCGGGGCCTTTCGGGGTTGCGCCCGGAGGTCCGAGCGGCGGTGCTTGGTGCGAGTGATGGTGCAGGTGCGAGACGGATTCGAGGTTCTCAATGTTTCACATCGTGGAATCTCTCTCCCGCTGTGTGAAAAGAGTAAGCGAAGATGCCGAGGGCGTCAACCACCGCGCGATATTCGTCCGCCCGGGCGCGGCCGAGACGACGGAACGCCCGGAACCGCGCGGGTTCCGGGCGTTCAGGACACGGCTCGCGTTCGCCTAGGTGAGGCGGATCTGCCGGTTCGTGTCCTTGTACAGCAGGTAGCGGAACGGCTCGGGCCCTCCCGCGTAGCAGGCCTGCGGGCAGAAGGCGCGCAGCAGCATGTAGTCGCCGGCCTCGCACTCGACCCAGTCGTCGTTGAGCCGGTACACCGCCTTGCCCTGGAGCACGAACAGCCCGTGCTCCATGACGTGCGTCTCGGCGAACGGGATCGACCCGCCCGGTTGGAACGTCACGATGTTGACCTGCATGTCGTGCGAGAGGTCGGCCGAGTCGCTGAACCGCGTGGTCGCCCACGCTCCGCCCGTGTCGGGCATCGGCACCGGCTCGACGTCCTGGTCGCGCGTGACGAACGACGCGGGCGGGGCGATGCCGTCGACCCGCTCGTACGCCTTGCGGATCCAGTGGAAGCTCGTGATCTCGTCGCCCTCGTTCGCGAGCGACCACTCGGCACCGGGCGCGAGGAACGCGTAGCCGCCCTCCTCGAGCACGTGCCGCTCGCCCTCGAGGGTGAGCACGAGCGCGCCCGTCGTGACGAACACGACGCCCTCGACGCCGTCCTCGACCTCGGGCCTCGGTGCGCCGCCCCCCGGGGAGATCTCGACGATGAGCTGCGAGAAGGTGGTCGCGCCGCCCGCGACGGGCCGCGCGATGATCCACGAGCGCGTGCCGGTGAATCCCGGGAGCGTGCTCGTGACGATGTCGCGCAGCACCCCCTTCGGGATGAACGTGTACGCCTGCTTCACGACCGCGCGGTCGGTGAGCAGGTCGGTCTGGGGCGGCAGCCCGCCCCTCGGGGTGTAGTAGGTCATGTGCTTCCTTGTTTCGTGGACGCTCGGCCGCGGCCGAGACGGATGACGGATGTCGGCGCGGCTCAGGCCGTCGTCGCGAGCGCAGCGGCCAGCCGGGGGTGCGCCAGCCCGACGAGCTCGGCACGGTGGATGCCGATGTCGGCCGCGACCTCGTCGAGGCCGATCGCGCCGCACGCGACGCCGCGCAGCACGACTCCGGCGAGGGCGCGGGCCGTGGCCGGCTCGTCGAGCACGGCGCCCGGCGTGCGTTCGAGGTAGGCGCGCAGTCGGGCGGATGCCTCGGGGTAGGCCTCCCGGTAGAAGGCGAACGTCGCGAGGTACCGGGTCGGCAGCTGGTTGGGGTGCAGGTCCCAGCCCTGGGCGTACCCGTGCTCGAGCGAACGGCGCACGAGGCGCGCATGCAGCGCCCACGCGGCATCCGCCCCGTCACCGACGGGCAGGATGTTCGTCGAGCCGTCGGAGAGGCGGATGCCGGTGCCCGCGACCGCGAGCTGCATGATGCCCTTCGCGAGGTCGGCCGCCGGATGCTCCATCGACTGGTACCTCGCGGCGATCGCGAGGGAGGCGCTGTAGTCGTAGGTGCCGTAGTGCAGCGCCGAGATGCGGCCGGGGGCGGCGAGCGGCAGCTGCGCGACCGGCGAGGTGCCGTCGGCGCCGAGCACGAGCTGCGGCGTCTCGACCTGCACCTCGAACCGGATGCGCCCGTCGGGCAGCCCGTGCGCTCGCTCGAGCGCTCCGGCGATCTCGGCCATGGCCTCCACCTGCGCCACCGTCGAGACCTTCGGCAGGGTCAGCACGAGCCCGTCGGGCAGGCTGCCCTCGTCGACGAGTCCGCCGATGAAGAGATCGAGCGTGCGCAGTGCGCGAGCCCGCGTGGGGGCCTCGAAGCACTTGAACCGGATGCCGATGAACGGCGGGGCGACGCCCGCTCGCACGGCCTCGGCGACCCGCGACGCGGTGGCCGCGGCATCCGCGTCCTCGATGTCGTCGCCGCGGTCGCCGTAGCCGTCTTCGAAGTCGAGGCGGAGGTCTTCGATCGGCTCGCGTGCGAGCTTCTCGGCGACCCTGGGCACGACGAGGTCGGCGACGGAGCGTTCGATGCCGACGTGCGACGCGAGCCGGTCGAGTCCGCCGGCGGACTCGACCGCCTCGAGGGCGGCGCGACCCCACTCGGCGGCCAGCCCGGGTTCGAACCGGTCGGCCGGCACGTACACGGTGTGCACGGGCTGACGCGACCCGTCGTCGCCGGGGTACGCCCGCTCGAGCAGCGAGTCGGTCTCGAGGAGGCGGGCGTCGATCGCGGCGACGTCGGCCTGGGTGAGGACGGCGCCCATGCTCAGTCCAGCAGCTCGTAGGCGGGCAGCGTGAGGAAGTCGACGTACTCGCTCGACAGGCAGATGTCGGCGATCAGCGCCGCGGCGGGCTCGTAGTGGCGGGCGAATACGTCGGGGGCGACCTCGCCGCGCAGGCGCTCGACCTCCTCGGCGAGCACCGAGCGCACGAGCTCCGGGCTGATGCGCCGACCCGTGTCGGCGAAGACGACCTCGTTGCGGAGCTGCTGCCACACCTGCGAACGGGAGATCTCGGCCGTCGCGGCATCCTCCATCAGGTTGTGGATCGCGACCGCGCCGTTGCCCGACAGCCACACGGCCGTGTAGGCGACGGCGACGTAGAGGTTGGCGCGGAGGCCCGCCTCGGTCACCTCGCCGACCGCGGAGGCCACGTCGAGCAGTTGCGCGGCGGTGACCTCGACCTCGGGCCGCTGTCGCTCGACCTGGTTCGGCCGGTCGCCGAGCGCCGCATCGAAGACCTCGCGGCACACCGGCACCAGGTCGGGATGGGCGACCCACGACCCGTCGAACCCGTCGCCGGCCTCGCGGGTCTTGTCGGCGCGGACCTTCTCGAATGCGGCGGCCGTGACCTCGAGGTCGTTGCGGTTCGGCACGACGGCGGCCATGCCGCCCATCGCGACGGCGCCACGACGATGACAGGTCTTCACGAGCAGCTCGGTGTAGGCGCGCATGAAGGGCGCGGTCATGGCCACCGAGGCGCGGTCGGGCAGCACGAACGCCTCGCCGGCGTCGCGGAACACCTTGATGAGGCTGAACAGGTAGTCCCACCGGCCGGCGTTCAGGCCGGAGGCGTGCTCGCGGAGCTCGAAGAGGATCTCGTCCATCTCGAAGGCCGCGGGGATCGTCTCGATCAGCACGGTCGCGCGGATGGTGCCGCGGTCGAGGCCGACGTACTCCTGAGCGAACACGAAGACGTCGTTCCAGAGCCGGGCCTCCCGGTGGCTCTCGAGCTTCGGCAGGTAGTAGTAGGGGCCGTGGCCGTTGGCGAGCAGCAGCTGGGCCGTGTGGAAGAAGTGCAGGCCGAAGTCGACGAGGGCGCCCACCGCCGGCTCGCCGTCGATGAGCACATGGCGCTCTGACAGGTGCCAGCCCCGCGGGCGCGTGACGACGGTCGGTCGACGGAGGTCGGTGCGAAGGGCGTAGGGCTTGCCGGCCGGCGAGGTGTACGCGAGGGTGCCGAGGGCGGCGTCGCGCAGGTTCTTGATGCCGCCGACGACGTTGTCCCAGGTGGGACTCGTCGCGTCTTCGAGGTCGGCCAGCCACACGCGGGCACCCGAGTTCAGCGCGTTGATCGCCATCTTCGGCGGCGCGGCAGGGCCGGTGATCTCGACGCGGCGGTCGAGCAGGGCGTCGGGAACGGATGCCACGTGCCAGTCGCCCTCGCGCACCTCACGGGTCTCGGGGAGGAAGTCGAGCGTGCCGCCCGCGGCGATGGCCTCGCGCCTCGTGCGACGCGCGGCGAGCAGCTCGTCGCGGCGGCCGGCGAACCTCCGGTGGAGCTCGGCGACGAAGGCGAGCGCCTCGGGGGTGAGGATCTCGTCGCCGCCCTCGATGCTCGTGGCGCGGGTGATCTCGATGGCGCCTGCCGGCGCCGTGAGGGGCGGTGCCGTGACGGCCGGTGCCGTGACGGCCGGTGCGGTCGGGGTGGTCATGCTGCGGATTCCTCCTGGGTTTCGACGAGGGCGGAGCGCCTGGCGGCCGCGGCGGCGACCGATTCGGCGACGACGCGTGCGACGTCCGGGTCGAACACGCTCGGGATGATGTAGCTCGCATTGAGCTGGTCCTCCCGTACGCAGGACGCGATCGCCTCGGCCGCCGCGACGAGCATCTCGGGCGTGATGTCGACGGCGCCCGAGTCGAGCAGCCCGCGGAAGAAGCCCGGGAAGGCGAGCACGTTGTTGATCTGGTTCGGGAAGTCGCTGCGGCCGGTCGCGACGACCGCGGCGTGGCGCGCGGCGACCACCGGGTCGACCTCCGGGTCGGGGTTCGCCATGGCGAACACGATCGCCCGATCGGCCATCGCTTCGATGTCGGCCTCGACGAGGAGGTTCGGCGCACTCACCCCGATGAAGACGTCGGCGCCGACGAGCACCTCCGAGAGGGTGCCGCGCACGCCCTGCAGGTTGGTGTGCTCGGCGATCCACGTGCGGTGCGGGTCGTCGTAGCTCTCGCCGCGGTGGATGGCCCCCGTGCGGCTGCACGCGACGATGTCGCGCGCGCCCTCGGCGACGAGCAGCTGGATGATCGCCGAGCCGGCCGCGCCGACGCCGGAGACGACGATCCGCACGTCGGAGAGGCGCTTGCCGACGAGACGGAGGGCGTTCACGAGCGCGGCCAGCGTCACGATCGCGGTGCCGTGCTGGTCGTCGTGGAAGACGGGGATATCGAGCTCCTCGCGCAGGCGGCGCTCGATCTCGAAGCAGCGCGGCGCCGCGATGTCCTCGAGGTTGACGCCGCCGTAGACCGGCGCGAGCGCCTTCACGATGGAGATGATCTCCTCGGTGTCCTGCGTGTCGAGCGCGACCGGCCAGGCGTCGACGTCGGCGAACTGCTTGAACAGTGCGGCCTTGCCCTCCATGACGGGGATCGAGGCGAGAGCGCCGATGTTGCCCAGGCCGAGCACGGCCGACCCGTCGGTCACGACGGCGATGGTGTTCCCCTTGACGGTGAGGCGCCGGGCGGCGGCTGGCTCGTCGGCGATCGCGAGGCACACGCGCGCCACGCCGGGCGTGTACGCGCGGGACAGGTCGTCGCGGTTGCGCAACGGCGCCTTCGGCACGATCTCGAGCTTGCCGCCGGCGTGCAGCCGGAAGGTGCGGTCGGCGACGTCGCGCACGATCACGCCGTCTCGAGCGGCCAGCGCCACGGCGACCTGCGTCGCGTGCTCGGCGCTCACGGCGTAGCACGTGAGATCGACGAGCACTCGGTCGCCGGTCGACTCACTGACGTCGACCGCGGTGACCACCGCGCCGGCTTCGGCGACGGTGACGACGAGTTCGCTCGTGGCCGTGACGCCGGCGGGCGCCTCGACCCGCAACTGGATGGAATAGCCGGGGCTCGGATTCGCCATCGAATGTCCTGTTCCGGATGGTCCTGACCATCCTCGATCACCTGCTGAAGCAGTAGATGTTTTCGTATGATGGAGATTATTCTCTGCTATTCGGAAAAGCAAGAGCAGGCGGCGAAGTTCGCCTCCCGCGCGGCGCCGGTGCGATATCTTGACTGGACCCGGCAGGTTTCCGCGATGCGGATATCGACTGCCGCCATGCATGAATCGAAGTGGAGCATCCCGGATGGCCGACAGCCCCAACGACGGCGTCAAGTCGGTCGCCCGAGTCTTCGACCTCCTCGAGCTCATCGCCGACGCCGGCGGCGACGTGACCCTGAGCGAGCTCTCGACGATGGCCGAGCTGCCGCTGCCGACGATCCACCGACTGCTGCGCACACTCGTCTCACTCGGGTACGCCCGGCAGCTCGCGAACCGCCGGTACGCGCTCGGCCCGCGGCTCGTGCGCCTCGGCGAGGTCGCGAACCGGCAGTTCGGCCACCTGGCCAAGCCCCAGCTCAAGACCCTCGTCGACCGCCTCGGCGAGACGGCCAACCTCGCCACCATCGACGGCGACCAGGTCATCTACGTCTCGCAGGCGCCGTCACCGCACGCGATGCGCATGTTCACCGAGGTCGGCCGCCGCTCCAGCCTGCACACCACGAGCGTCGGAAAGGCGATCCTCGCCACGCTCGACGACGAGACCGTGCGCGAGATCGTCGCTCGCACCGGCCTGCCGAAGTCGACCGAATTCTCGATCGACTCCGTCGAGCGTCTGCTCGACGACCTGCGCCTCAGCCGCGAGCGGGGCTACGCGATCGACGACAACGAGCAGGAGATCGGCGTGCGTTGCTACGCCATGGCCGTGCCCGGCGCCCCCGTGCCGACCGCGGTCTCGGTCTCGGGCCCGGTCGCCCGCGTCGACGAGGCGTTCGCCGAGCGCGCGATCCCCGTGCTGCGCGAGACCGTGCTCGACATCTCCACGGCGATCTCGAGCTGATCCGCCGCGCCGCGTCGCCCACCGAGGGACGACGCGAGTCCATCGCGCTCGCATCTCGCACGTCGGCACCTCGGCACCCCGGCGCGCCTCGCACGTCGCATCTCGCGCGTGGATCCTCGCACGTCGGGACCCGTCGACGACCGCGCGTGGCGAGCCGACGCCGAACCCTTGACCTCCCCCGACACCTTCGCTTACTCTTTCCGTAATTCAGAATATGAATTCCACAATTCGGAAGTTGCACCGGTCGGAAGGAGCGAGAACATGTCCCACCAACGCCAGGAGCCCGGCGTCGTCGAACGCCCCTACGCCTTCACCGCATCGAACGCGATCGACCCCGACATCCACATGCCCGCTCGCGCCGAGCGCGGGCACGGCTGGTTCGCCCGCGTCTTGCAGCGCACACCGGTGCTCCGGTGGCTTACGACCTGACGGCAGGCCCTGACATCCGCTCTGTGGAATCTTGATTTCGAAGGGCAAGAACTGCCTGTTCGAGGCGCAGTATCATGAGATGACTGCCCGAGGCAGGCGCGGTGCGAGGTGGGGCCATCGGGGCCCCGGTGCCGCAGGTGTCGACGTCGACACCGAATGCAAGGAGATCCGATGCACGACATCGTCGTCACCGTCAACGGGCTCGCCCGGTCATTGAACGGAATCCCCACCCACACGACCGCGCTCGACTGGCTGCGCGAAACCGGCCTCCCGGGCAGCAAGGAGGGATGCGCCGAAGGGGAATGCGGTGCGTGCGCCATGCTGCTCGCGACGCCCACCCCCGACGGCGGCACGGCCTGGACGCCGGTCAACGCGTGCCTCGTGCCGGCTGCGGCGCTGAACGGGCAGGAGATCGTGACCGCCGAGGGCCTCGGCGGCCCCGACGACCTGCACCCCGTGCAGGCCAAGCTCGCCGAGGCCGGCGGGTCGCAGTGCGGCTACTGCACCCCCGGGTTCGCCTGCAGCATGGCCGGCGAGTACTACCGCGCAGACCGCGCACCGCAGGAGATCGGCGCGACGCCGGATGTCGCGGCCACCGCCACGGAACACGACGCCGCCTGTCCGGCGGGCGCCGACGGCCGCCCAGCGCACGACGCTGGGCACGACGCAGAGCACGGCCCCAACGGCTTCGACCTGCACGCGCTGAGCGGCAACCTGTGCCGCTGCACCGGCTACCGCCCCATCCGCGACGCCGCCTACACGCTCGGATCCCCCGAGGCCGACGACGAGCTCGCCGCGCGCCGGCTCCGGCCTGCGCCGGAACCCGTACCCACCGACCTCGCCGTCGACGGCAACCGCTTCGTGCGGCCCGGCACGCTCGACGAGGCGCTCCGCATGCTGCACGACGAACCGACCGCGGTGCTCGTGGCCGGCTCGACCGACTGGGGCGTCGAGGTGAACCTGCGCGGCCGCCGCGCACCGCTCGTGATCGCGATCGAGCAGCTCGACGAGCTGCGCGGACTCGAGATCGGCGACGACGTCATCGAGATCGGCGCCGCCCTGCCGCTGTCCGAGATCGAACGGCGCCTCGACGGCCGCGTCCCGTTGCTCGCGAAGCTCCTCCCGCAGTTCGCGTCGCGGCTCATCCGCAACCGCGGCACCATCGGCGGCAACCTCGGCACCGGCTCCCCCATCGGCGACACGCCCCCGGCGCTGCTCGCCCTCGGCGCGCGCATCGTGCTCGCGTCGGTCGACGGCGAGCGCGAGGTCGACCTCGCCGAGTACTTCACCGGCTACCGGCAGACCGTGCGGGCGGGCGACGAGCTCATCCGCGCCATCCGCATCCCCCTGCCGCTCGCACCCGTGACCGGCTTCCACAAGATCGCCAAGCGCCGGTTCGACGACATCTCGAGCGTCGCCGTCGCCTTCGCCCTCGACATCCGCGACGGCATCGTCGTCGATGCCCGCATCGGACTCGGCGGCGTCGCCGCGACCCCGCTCCGGGCTCGCGCCACCGAGGCGGCGCTCATCGGGCGGCCGTGGAACATCGCGACCGTGCGCGCCGCGTCGGCCGTGCTGCGCACCGAGGGCACCCCGATGTCCGATCACCGTGCGAGCTCGGAGTACCGCTCCCTGATGCTGGGCACGTCCCTGCTGAAGCTGTACAGCACGACCGTCATCGAATCGAAGGAGGTCTCGGCATGAGCGCCCTCGCCGAACGCCCCGCCAACCCCGTGGTCGGCCTGAACGCCGCGCACGAGAGCGCGAAGCTGCACGTGACGGGTGCCGCGATGTACACCGACGACCTCGCCGCCCAGACGGTCGGCACCCTCACGGCGTGGCCCGTGCAGTCCACGAACGCGCACGCCAGGGTCACGATCGACGTCGCCCCCGCCTACGACGTGCGTGGGGTCGTGCGCGTGCTCACCGCCGCCGACGTGCCCGGCATCAACGACGCCGGCATCAAGCACGACGAGCCGCTGTTCCCGAGCGAGGCGATGTTCTACGGCCACGCCCTCGTCTGGGTGCTCGGCGAGACGCAGGAGGCCGCGCGCCTCGGCGCGGAGGCCGTCCGCGTCGAGTACGAGCCGCTGCCGTCGTACATCACCGTGCAGGAGGCGATCGCCGCCGAGTCGTTCCAGGGCATCGCGCGCACGGTCGTGCGCGGCGACGCGGCGGAGGCCATGGCGGCATCCGATCGCGTCTTCGAGGGCGTCACCGAGTTCGGCGGCCAGGAGCACTTCTACCTCGAGACGCACGCCTCCTTCGCGATCCGCGATTCGGAGGGCCAGTACTTCGTGCAGTGCTCGACCCAGCACCCCTCCGAGACGCAGGAGATCGTCGCGCACGTGCTCGGCATCCCGAGCAACGAGGTCACGGTGCAGTCGCTCCGCATGGGCGGCGCCTTCGGCGGCAAGGAGATGCAGCCGCACGGGTTCGCGGCCATCGCCGCGCTCGGCGCGAAGCTCACCGGCCGGCCCGTGCGCCTGCGCCTGAACCGCACCCAGGACATCACGATGACCGGCAAGCGGCATCCGTTCCACATCGAGTGGAAGGTCGGGCTCACGGCCGACGGCATGCTGCAGGCGCTCGAGGCCACGCTCACGGCCGACGGCGGCTGGAGCATCGACCTGTCGGAGCCCGTGCTCGGGCGCGCGCTCTGTCATCTCGACAACGCCTACTGGATCCCGAACGTGCACGCCGACGGCCGCATCGTGAAGACGAACAAGACCTCGCAGACCGCGTTCCGCGGGTTCGGCGGGCCGCAGGGCGTGTTCCTCATCGAGGACATCCTCGGTCGCGTGGCGCCCGCCCTGGGCATCGCGCCCGCCGACCTGCGACGGCGCAACTTCTACCGGCAGGGCCAGTCCACCCCGTACGGCCAGCTCGTGAAGGACGCCGGGCGCATCGAGGCGATCTGGAGCGAGTTGCTCGCCGACAGCGACTTCGCCGCGCGCACGGCCGAGATCGAGGCGTTCAACGCGACGAGTCCCGACCTCAAGCGGGCCCTCGCGATCACGCCCGTGAAGTTCGGCATCTCGTTCAACTTCGCCGCGTTCAACCAGGCCGGCGCGCTCGTGCACGTCTACAAGGACGGGTCGGTGCTCATCAACCACGGCGGCACCGAGATGGGCCAGGGCCTGCACACCAAGATGCTGCAGGTCGCCGCGACCGCGCTCGGGCTCGAGCTGCACCAGGTGCGCCTCGCGCCCACGCGCACCGACAAGGTGCCGAACACGTCGGCGACCGCGGCCTCGTCGGGCGCCGACCTCAACGGCGGCGCGGTCAAGAACGCGTGCGAGCAGATCCGCGACCGCATCGCCAAGGTCGCCGGGCGCCTGCTCGACGTCGACGAACGCGATGTGCGCTTCGAGGCCGGCCGCGTGTCAGGGCTCGGCAAGCCGGGCAGCCTGGCGTTCGCCGATGTGGTGAACGCCGCCTACCTGCAGCGCGTGCAGCTCTGGGCCGCGGGCTACTACCGCACCGAGGGCCTGCACTGGAACCCCGACATCATGCAGGGCTCTCCCTTCAAGTACTTCGCCTACGGCTGCGCGGCCACCGAGGTCGAGGTCGACGGCTTCACGGGCGCCTACCGCGTGCGCCGGGTCGACATCGTGCACGACGTCGGCGACTCGCTCTCGCCCATGATCGACATCGGCCAGATCGAGGGCGCCTTCGTGCAGGGCATGGGATGGCTCACGCTCGAGGAGTTGCGCTGGGACGAGAGCGACGGGCCGCACCGCGGCCGCCTGCAGACGCAGTCGGCTAGCACGTACAAGCTGCCGAGCTTCTCGGAGATGCCGGAGGAGTTCCACGTGCGCCTGTTCGAGCGCGCCACCGAGGACGGCGCCGTCTACGGCTCGAAGGCCGTCGGCGAGCCGCCGTTCATGCTCGGGTTCAGCGCGCGCGAGGCCATCCGCGAGGCCGTCGGGGCGTTCGGCCCGGCCGAGCACAGCGTCGAGCTCGGCTCGCCCGCGACCCCCGAGGCCGTCTTCTGGGCGATCGAGTCGGCGCGTGCCGCGGCATCCGTTCTCGATGGGGCCGTCGAGAACACCGCAACACCGGCGACGGATGCCGCGGGCGGGCCTCCACCCGTTCGCGAGACGGTCGACGCCTGATGTCCGCGCGCACGCTGGACTGGCTCGACGCCCTGCGGCGGCTGCGCGATGAGCGCACGCCGGCCGTGGTCGTGACGCTGGCCATGGTGCGCGGCCACGCGCCCCGCAACGGCGGCGCGAAGATGGTGGTCGCCCCGGCCGAGCTGTTCGGCACGGTCGGAGGCGGCAATCTCGAGGCCACCGCGGTGCGCCGCGCCAGGGAGATGCTCGCCGTCGGCGACGGCGAGCCGCAGCTGCTGACCCTGGCGCTCAGCGACAAGGCCGTCACGGAGTACGGCGTGCAGTGCTGTGGAGGGGAGGTCACGATGCTGCTCGAACCCGTGCAGGTGGTTCCGTCGGTCGCGGTGTTCGGCATCGGGCACGTCGGCCTCGAGCTCGCGCGGATCCTCGCGCGGCACGAGCTCGACCTGCACCTCGTCGACTCGCGCGCCGACATGCTCGCGCCCGCCCGGCTCGAACCGCTCGCGGATGCCGTCGCCACCGTGCACGTGCACCACGCCCCCGTGCCGGAGGCCGCGCTCGCAGACCTCGAGCCCGGTGCGCACGTGCTGGTGATGACGCACGACCACATCGAGGACCTCGCGATCGTCGAGACCGCGCTCCGCACCGACGGGCTCGGCTCGATCGGGCTCATCGGATCGTCGTCGAAGTGGGCCAGGTTCCGCAAGAAGCTGCGCGAGGTCGGTCACGACGACGCGGCGATGGCCAGGGTCACGACGCCGATCGGCATCCCCGAGGTCGCCGGCAAGGCGCCGGCGGTGATCGCCGTGAGCGTCGCGGCACGCCTGCTGCAGCTCATCGAGGAGGCGCGGGGCACCGCTCGCCCGGCGGCGCCCGAAGCTGCCGAAACGTCCGAAGCATCCGAAGCACCTGAGGCATCCGAAGCGCCCGACGCCGCTGAAGCACCAGATGCCGCTGCGGCACCCGAGCTCGCAGCGGCACCCGTCACCGCGCGATGACAGCCAGGGCGCCCGGGTCGGCGATCGTCACGGGCGCCGGCAGCGGCATCGGGCGCGCCATCGCGATCGCCCTGCTCGACGACGGCTGGGGGGTGACCTTCGCTGGCCTGCATGCCGAGACGCTGCGCGACGCTGCGGGCCGGTGCTCCGAGCCGCCCCACCCCGGCACGGGAGCGCCGGACGACGAGCCGACGGCCGACCGCGGCATCCGCTCGAACGCGCTCGTGGTCGAAGCCGACGTGAGCGATCCGGCGAGCGTCACAGCTCTCTTCGCAGCGCACGCCGCTCGGTTCGGCCGCCTCGACCTGCTCGTGAACAACGCCGGCACGTTCGGTCCGGCCGCGGATGTCGGCGAGCTCGACCCCGACGCCTGGCAGGCCACGCTGGCCGTCAACGTCACCGGCTCAGTGCTCTGCGCCGGCGCCGCGTTCCGACAGATGCGCGACCAGCGGCCGCAGGGCGGCCGCATCATCAACAATGCGTCGATCTCGGCGCAGTCGCCGCGGCCGAGGTCGGTCGCCTACACGACGACCAAGCACGCGATCACGGGCCTGTCGAAGTCGATCGAGCTCGACGGCCGCCCGTACGGCATCACCTGCACCCAGATCGACGTCGGCAACGTGCGCACCGGCCTGCTCGACGCGCTCAACGGCGCGGGGGCCGTGCAGGCCGACGGCACGCTCCGGGTCGAGCCGAGCATGGACGCCGCCCCGCTGGCCGAGCTGGTCGCGCACATCGCGGCGCTCCCCCTCGGCGTCAGCGTTCCGCACCTCACGGTCACCGCAGCGGGCATGCCGTTCGTCGGTCGCGGCTGAGGCCGCACTCCGCGTCGCACCGGGCCGATGCACCGGGCCGATGCACCGGGCCGACCACGCGCCGACGCCGACGGCACTGCCGCGACATCCGTCAGACACGACGACGCCCCGCACCGGCTCCGGGGAGCGGTGCGGGGCGTCGGTCACGGTCACCTCATCGTGGCCGCGTGAGGACTCCGACGTCTCGGAGCCGGGCTCAGCCGGCCGCGGCGATGACCGCCTCGATCGGACCGCGCACGAAGTAGAGCGCGAAGCCCGCGGCGACGAGCCACAGCAGCCAGTGCACCTTTCGGGCACGGCCCGACGCGGCGTTGATGAGCGCCCACGAGATGAAGCCGACCCCGATGCCGTTCGCGATCGAGTACGTCAGCGGCATGGTGACGATCGTCAGGAACGCCGGCAGGGCGATCGCGAACTTGCGGAAGTCGATCTCGACGACCTGCGCCATCATCATGGCGCCCACGACGACCAGTGCTGCGGAACCGACCTCGATCGGCACCACGAGCGTGAGCGGGGTCAGGAACGTCGAGGCGAAGAACAGCAGCCCCGTCACGACCGAAGCGAGGCCCGTGCGGGCGCCCTCGCCGATGCCCGACGCACTGTCGACGAACACCGTGTTCGAGGAGGTCGAGGTCACGCCGCCCACGATGGCGCCGGTGCCCTCGATGATGAACGCCGAGCGGAGGCGCGGGAACGTGCCGTCCTTCGCGGCGACGCCCGCATTCTTCGCGAGCCCCGTCATGGTGCCCATCGCGTCGAAGAAGTTCGTGAACACGAGCGTGAACACGAGCATCGTCGCCGAGAGCACGCCGATGCGCTCGAAGGCACCGAACAGGTCGAACTGGCCGACGAGTCCGAAGTCGGGCACGGTGAAGATCTGGCTCGGCAGCTCGGGGATGGTCATGTGCCATCCGTTCGGGTCCTCGAAGCTCGGGCCGAGCTTCAGCAGCGACTGGGCGATGATCGCGACGATCGTCGTCGCCACGATGCCGATCAGGATGCCGCCGGGCACCTTTCGGGCCACGAGGATGCCGATGAGCACGACGCCGAGCAGGAAGATCGCGGTCGGGATCGACGTGATCGACCCGGCGTCGCCGAGCTGCACGGGCGGACCACCGGGCGTGCGGGTCACGAACCCGCTGTCGACGAACCCGATGAACGCGATGAACAGGCCGATGCCGACCGTGATCGACGCCTTCAGCGCCTTCGGCACCGCGCGGAAGATCGCCGTGCGCGCCCCGGTGGCACCGAGGATCACGATGATCACGCCGTTGATGACGACGAGGCCCATGGCCTCCTGCCACGTGACGTTGCCCACGACGGAGACCGCCAGGAAGGAGTTGATGCCGAGCCCCGCGGCGATCGCGAACGGCAGGCGCGCGACGATGCCGAACAGGATCGTCATGACGCCGGCCGTCAGGCCGGTCGCGGCGCCGACCTGCGCGGGGTCGAGGAAGTGGCCCTCGACGTCGGAGGCGTTGATGCCGCCGATGATGAGCGGGTTGAGGATGACGATGTACGCCATCGTCACGAACGTGACGATGCCGCCGCGGATCTCACGGCCGTACGTCGAGCCGCGCGCGGTGATCTCGAAGAAGCGGTCGAGTCCGCCCTTGATCGTGGCCGGCGCCTCGGGTTCGGGCGTGGGGTCCGCGTCGTTGCGGACGGAGGTGGGTTGTGACACGGGTGGATCTCCTGCTCAGTAGTCGATACGAGAGATGTTGCTGTTCCACTCGGTGAAGGGTGCCACTCGATGCGCTGCCCCGAGGTCGATGTTGGCGACGGGCATGATCGCGGTGTCTTCACTGCCTCCCTCGAAGTAGCGATAGAAGACGGCGTCGTCGAATCCCGCGTCGGCTGCGTCGTCGCGGTCGGCCGCGAAGTACACGCGGTCGATGCGAGCCCACAGGGCCGAGGCGAGGCACATGGGGCACGGTTCGCAGCTCGTGTAGAGCGTCGCACCCGTGAGGTCGAACGTGCTCTGGCCCTGGCACGCGTTGCGGATGGCCGAGACCTCCGCGTGCGCGGTCGGGTCGAGGTTGGCCGTCACGCGGTTCACGCCCTCGTACACGTTGCCGTCTGCGGTGACGACGATCGCGCCGAACGGGCCGCCGGCCTCGCGCACGTTCTGCGTCGCGAGATCGACCGCGCGGGCGAGGTACGATGCCGCGACCTGCGCCGGATCGGATGCCGCGACCGGGGTCGCGTCGGTGAGGAGTGCCGTGGGTGCCGTGCTGGCGAACGTTTCCATGATGAGTCGAGCTTCCTTGCTGTCTCGCCATCGGATGGGGCCCGAAATCGGGTGGATCCACATCGATCCGGCGGGTTCTTCGTCAGGGGGTGGAGTGTCGGCATCCGGACCTTCGTGGGGCCGGCTGGGGCTGCGGGTACGACGATAACAGCGGATTCGACGAACTTCTACACCTTTTTGAAATCGATTTTCCGTTCAGCGAAAACTTTGGAGCCGGGATCCGTCGCTCCGGTGTTAGCGTTGACGCCACGAGAGGGATGGTGGAGCATGACGCGACGACTCGCGTCGACCGGTCGCACGGTCGACCTCCTCGACCGCCCCTTGCGGGACCTCCGCATCTCGGTGACCGACCGCTGCAACTTCCGCTGCGTGTACTGCATGCCGAAGACCGTGTTCGGGCGCGACTACGCGTTCCTCGACCGTGACGAGCTGCTGAGCTTCGAGGAGATCACCCGCATCGCGCGCGTCGCTGCGGCGCACGGCGTCGAGAAGCTGCGCCTCACGGGCGGCGAACCGCTGTTGCGCCGAGGCCTCGAGGAGCTCATCGCGCAGCTGGCCGAGCTGCGCACGCCCGACGGTCGGCCGCTCGAGATCGCCCTCACGACCAACGGCTCGGCGCTCGCGATGAAGGCCGCCTCGCTCAAGGCCGCCGGGCTCACGCGCGTCACCGTCTCGCTCGACTCGCTCGACGACGAGCTGTTCCAGGCGATGAACGACGTGCGGTTCCCGGTGGGTCGCGTGCTCGACGGCATCCAAGCCGCGCACGACGCCGGCCTCGGCCCCGTCAAGGTCAACATGGTCGTCAAGCGCGGCCTCAACGACCACGAGATCCTGCCCATGGCCGAGCACTTCAGGGGCACGCCGTTCACGCTGCGCTTCATCGAGTACATGGATGTCGGCACGTCGAACGGGTGGGAACTCGGCGAGGTCGTGCCGTCGGCCGAGATCGTCGAGCGCATCGGCGAGCGGATGCCGCTGGCCCCCGTGGGTGCGACGGCACCCGGCGAGACGGCCGCCCGCTGGCGCTACGTCGACGGCGGCGGCGAGATCGGCGTGATCTCGAGCGTCACGCAGGCCTTCTGCGGCACGTGCAACCGGGCCCGGATCTCGACCGAGGGGCGCCTGTTCACGTGCCTGTTCGCCTCGGAGGGGCACGACCTGCGGGCGCTGCTGCGCGGCGGCATCGACGACGATGGGCTGGCCGACGCCATGGGCGCGATCTGGGGTGCCCGCGCCGACCGCTACTCAGAGGTGCGCGCGACGCTCACGCCCGAACTGCGCGCGGCCCGGCCCAAGGTCGAGATGAGCTACATCGGCGGCTGACGCCCAGCGGCGTGCTGGTCTCGAGACACTGCGTTCCTCGACCGGCGAGCCCGGTGGCTCAGCGGCTATGCCGTCGGCGGCTCGGGGTGGGCTCGGCGCATCTCGTCGGCGAGGCCCGGATTGCGTTCGCCGAGGTGCGCGATGACGTTCGCCGCGACATCCGGAGCCTTGTCGGTGCGTCAGCGCTGCACGAGGTCGGCGGCGACGCTCGCGAAGCGGTCGATGCCGCCCACGAGGAAGACCACGTCGTCGTGTCCGCGTTCGAGGAGCAGGCGCGCGGCCCGGCGCGAGCGGAGGTCCTGCTCGCAGTAGACGACGAGCGTGCCGGCACCCGCCGGCGGCTCCCCGCCCTCCACCAGGTCGCCGAGCGGCAGCAGCTCGCTGCCCGCGATGCGTCGCAACTCGGCCTCGGCGGGCTCGCGGACGTCGAGCAGTCGGATCGGTTCGCCGCCGCGCACCCGGGCGAGCAGGTCGGCCGCGGTCACCCCGCGCGGCGCGGTGGCCGCGGCGAGCGGGGCGCCCGCGGCATCCGTCACCGTGGCGAGGCTCGATGCGGCGGACTCGAGCCCGCAGAAGAGCTCGTAGTCCACGAGCGAGGTGATCTGCGGCGCATCGGCGATCGCCTGGTACGAGAGCTCGCGCGAGCGGCCCGACAGCGCGTCGATCGTCGTGACGCGGCCGAGCAGCGGCTCGCCGACGCCCGTGACGAGCTTCACGACCTCGGTCGACATGAGGGCGCCGACCCACGCGCAGACGCTCGGCAGCACCCCTCCCTGCGCGCA
Source organism: Agromyces aureus (assembly GCF_001660485.1). Lineage (GTDB taxonomy): Bacteria > Actinomycetota > Actinomycetes > Actinomycetales > Microbacteriaceae > Agromyces > Agromyces aureus. The sequence goes on along the minus strand of NZ_CP013979.1, from coordinate 1,221,744 downwards.
CGAGAGCACCTCGTCGGGCGAGGGCGGCACGGGGAAGAGGTCGCGGTAGGTGGGGCCGTGCTCGCGCCACGAGACGCCGACCTGGCCGTGGAAGCGCAGGATCGAGCCCCACACGAGCGGGATGCCGACGAGCAGCGCCGCGTCGTTGACGAGGTAGCGCGTCGGGAAGTTGTCGCTGCCGTCGACCACGAGGTCGTAGCCGGCGAGCACGTCGAGCGCGTTCGCCGACGTGAGGCGATCGCGATGACGGATGACGCGGCAGTCGGGGTCGATGCCCGCGACCGTGTCGGCCAGCGAGTCGATCTTGGGCCGCCCGACGTCGGCGACGCCGTGGCTCACCTGCCGGTGCAGGTTGGAGAGCTCGACGGTGTCGTCGTCGACGAGGCCGATCGTGCCGACGCCGCTGCCCGCGAGGTACGGCACGAGCGCGCTGCCGAGCCCGCCCGCGCCCACGACGAGCACCCGGGCGGCCGCGAGGCGACGCTGCGCGAGCTCTCCGAATCCGGGGAGCATGAGCTGGCGGCTGAAGCGCGTGACCCGCTCGGCCGTCAGCGGCGGGCCCGGCTCGACGAGCGGAGCGGGGTTCATGCTGCCATCCTCGCACGCGCCCGCCTGCCACCATCCGGCCGGGTAGCATCGAACCCGTGACGCTCGTGACCGTTCGATACTTCGCCGCAGCCGCCGACGCAGCCGGTCTCGAAGAGGAACGGCTCGAGCTCGCGGCATCCGCCACCGTCGCCGATCTGCGCGAGGTGCTCCTCGACCGCTACGGCGCGCCCATGGAGCGCGTGCTGCGGTCGGGCTCCTTCCTCGTGGGCGGGCGCGTCGAACGCGACCCGGCCGCGGCGCTCAGCGAGCAGGTCGACATCCTGCCGCCGTTCGCGGGCGGCTAATCGACCCGCCGCGCGCTCGCGCGTGATCGGGCGCTCAGTCGAGCCCGAAGGCACGGCGCAGCGCTCGGCCGAGCAGGTCGGGCACGTCGAGCTCGCCCGGGTGCAGCGCGTCGTAGACCTGCAACCCCTCCCACGTCGAGATCAGTACCGCGGCGCTCTGCTCTGGCGTGAGGCCGTCGTCGTCGACCGCGCCGGCGAGGCGCTGCGCGCGGATCGTCGCGGCCATGATGTCGCGCGGGATCACTTGACGGCGGGCCATGAACTCGCGTGCCGGGTGGTCGGGCGAGCCGGCTTCGGCCGTCATCACGGAGAGCAGCTGCACGAGCCCAGGGGCGGCGCGGTTGCGTCGGGCGGTCTCGACGAATCCGTCGGCGACCGACTCGGGCGTGGCCGTGGCCGTCAGCATCGACAGGTCGTCGGGCAGGTGCTGCGCGTCCTGCCATTCGAGCACGGCCTGCAGCAGCGCGGTCTTGTTGCCGAAGTGATGCAGCAGCGTCGAGTGGTCGACACCGGCGGCCCGCGCGATGCCGCGCACCGAGGCACCGTGGAAACCCTGCTGCGCGAACGCCTCGGCCGCCCTGGCCACGATCTGGTGCTTGGTGGCGCGCCCGTTGACGTAGCCCTCGAGGTGCTCGATCAGTTCGTCGTCGGTCGCCATCATGTCTCCATGCTCGCACGGCCTCCTCGCCGCATCGCCTGAATTCCACCATTGGTGGAATTCGGTTACGATAGCACCGCGCACCCCGGTGCGCAGCAGGTCCGCCGGCACCCACCGGTCGGACCATCGACCGACGTCGTCCGAGGAGATCCATGCCCGAGAGTGTCCAGCGCCTGCTCGAACAGCTGACCCTGGCCGAGAAGGCGTCGCTCATGTCTGGCGCGAACTTCTGGAACACCAAGGCGATCGACCGCCTCGGCATCCCGTCGATCATGCTCACCGACGGCCCCCACGGCCTGCGCAAGCAGGGCGGTGCGGCCGACCACCTCGGCCTGAACGCGAGCATCCCGGCGACCTGCTTCCCCACGGCCGCCACGCTCGCGAACAGCTGGGACGTCGACCTGCTCCGTCGTGTCGGCGAGTCGCTCGGTGCCGAGGCCGCGGCCGAGCGGGTCAGCGTGCTCCTCGGCCCCGGCCTCAACATCAAGCGCAACCCGCTGGCCGGCCGCAACTTCGAGTACTTCTCCGAGGACCCGGTGCTCGCGGGCACGATGGCGGCCGCGTTCATCGCCGGCGTGCAGTCGCAGGGCGTCGCCGCGTCGGCCAAGCACTTCGCGGTCAACAGCCAGGAGACGCACCGCATGTCGATCGACGAGATCGTCGACGAGCGGGCCATGCACGAGCTCTACCTCGAGGGCTTCCGCATCGCGATCACCCACGGCGACGCCTGGACCGTGATGAGTTCGTACAACCGGGTCAACGGCACCTACGCCAACGAGAACCACGAGCTCATGCTCGACATCCTGCGCCGCCGCTGGGGCTTCGACGCGCTCGTCGTGACCGACTGGGGCGGCAGCAACGACCGCGTCGCCGGCCTCGTCGCCGGCAATGCGCTCGAGATGCCGTCGACGAACGGGGTGACCGATGCCGAGATCGTACATGCGGTCGAGTCGGGCGCGCTCGACGTCGCCGTGCTCGACGCCCGCGTTGCCGAACTGCTCACGCTCATCGAGCGCACGGCGCCGACGCCGACGCCGACGCCGACCAGCGCCGAAGGCAGCGGCGCGGGCTCAGGCCACGCCTCCCACGCCTCCCCCGCCGACCTCGACGCGCACCACGAACTCGCGGTCGAGTCGGCCCGCCGCTCGCTCGTGCTGCTCGCCAACCGCGACGGCGCACTGCCGCTCGGCCCGCGCGCCGGACGCATCGCCGTCATCGGCGACTTCGCCCGCACCCCCCGCTACCAGGGCGCCGGCAGCTCGCTCGTGAATCCGACCCGCATCGACTCGCCCCTCGACGCCCTGCACGACTCCGCGCTCGACGTGGTCGGCTTCGAGCCCGGCTTCTCGCGCATGGACGGCTCGTCGAAGCGGCTCCGCCGCCGAGCCGTCGAGCTCGCCGGGCGGGCCGACACCGTGCTGCTGTTCCTCGGCCTCGACGAGTCGGCCGAGGCCGAGGCGGTCGACCGCACCCACATGCGCCTCGCGCAGAACCAGCTCGACCTCGCCGACGAGCTCATCGCCCTCGGCAAGGCCGTGATCGTCGTGCTCGCGGGCGGCGCGCCCGTCGAGCTGCCCTTCGCCGACCGCGTCGACGCGATCCTGCACGGCTACCTCGCGGGCCAGGGCGGCGGGCGGGCGTTCGTCGACGCGCTCACCGGCGCGGTCAACCCGAGCGGCAAGCTCGCCGAGACCTACCCGCTCCGGTACGAGGATGTCGCGTCGTCGGCGACGTTCCGCCTCACCGAGGCGACGAGCGAGCACCGCGAGAGCATCTACCTCGGCTACCGCCACTACGACAAGGTCGGCGCCCCCGTGCGCTATCCGTTCGGGCACGGGCTGAGCTACACGACGTTCGCGTACTCCGACCTCGTCGCCGGTCGATCGACCGTCAGCGTGACCGTGACCAACACGGGCGAGCGCGCCGGCTCGGAGATCGTGCAGATCTACCTCGAGGCTCCGGATGCCGCGAGCGGCCGTTTCCGCGCCCCGCGCGAGCTGGGCGGCTTCGCGAAGGTCTCGCTCGAGCCCGGCGAGCGCGCCGTCGTCGAGGTCGCCCTCGTGGAGCACGCCTTCGATGCGTACGACGTCACCACGCACGACTGGCGCACGGTGCCCGGCACCTACGCGGTGCTCGCCGGGGCGTCGTCGCGCGACATCCGCCTGGGCGCACCGATCGAGGTCGACGGCGAGCCCTGGTCGTTCGCCGGCGAGGACGCGCTGCCGCACTACGTCTCCGGGCACGTCGACGTGGTCGGCGCCGAGGAGTTCGCGACGCTGCTCGGCCGCGAGCTGCCCGCCTCGGAGTGGTCGCTCGACCGACCGCTCTCGCGCGACGACATCATCGCGCAGACGAAGGGCCGCGGCGGCTTCGCCGGGCTCCTGTACTGGCTGATCACGACGAGCCACGACGTGCTCATGCGGCTGGGGCGCCCCCTCGCCGCGAACAACACGCACTTCGCGCTCGACCTGCCGTTCCGGTCGATCCCCCGCCTGTCGGGCGGGGCGTTCGACGAGGACATGCTCGACGGCCTCCTCCTCATGGTCAACCGTCATTTCTTCCGCGGCGCACGCCGCCTCATCAGCGCGGCATGGACGCTGCGCGCCACCAAGAACCGCGACCCGAAAGCGAACTGAGAAATGCCCACCCGGAAAGAGATCAAGCAGGAGGCGGTCGCCCGCGTCCAGGCCGAGAAGGCCGCGAAGCGCGCGCGCAAGGCCGAGCTGAAGGCGATGTCGCCCGCAGACCGCACGGCGGCCAAGGCGGCCGACCGTGCCGCCGCCCGCGAGGCCCGCTCGACCGCGAAGCAGGAGCGCAAGGCGGCCCGCGCCTCGATGTCGCGCGCCGAGCGCCGCGAGCTGAAGCGTCGCGAGCGCGCCTACCGCAAGGTCGAGGCGCGCCCCCGCCGCATCGTCGGCTGGAGCATCGCCGTCGCGATCGTCGCCGTCATCGCGGTGCTCGCCGCCCCCGTCGTGCGCGACATCGGCCGTCTCACGTCGATCGAACTCGACAGCTCGACCGCCGCGGGCGATGCCGCCCGGGTGCAGAGCGCCGACGTCACCGAGGCGATCTCCGACGAGGGCATCGTGCTCCTGAAGAACGAGGGCGACGTGCTGCCCCTCGCCGACACGCGCCTGAACGTCTTCAGCTTCGCGTCGTTCAACCTCCGGTTCGGCGGCGCCGGATCCGGTGGTGCGAACCAGGCGAGCGCCGTCGGCCTGTACGACGCACTCGAGCAGCAGGGCGTGGAAGTCAACGGCGAGCTGCGCTCCGCGATGGAGGACGCCGGCGCGAAGACCGACTCCGGCGCGCCCAGCGGCCTGCTCGGCATCCTGGCGATGCTCACGAGCGGCGACGCGGCCGAGCCAGAACCCGACTACCTCACCGACGACGTGCTCGCCCAGGCCCGCGACTACTCCGGCACCGCGCTCGTCGTGATCGGCTCGGGCGCCTCCGAGGCCGCCGACCTGACGGCGGAGAGCCTGCGCATCAGCGACGCGCAGCGCGACCTCCTCGACACCGTGACCGCGAACTTCGACGACGTCGTCGTCGTGGTCAACTCGGGCAACCAGATGGAGCTCGGCTTCGTCGAGGAGTACCCGCAGATCACGGGCGCCGTGTGGATCGGCACCCCCGGCCCGCTCGGCGCCGTCTCGCTCGCGAAGGTGCTGACGGGTCAGGTGAACCCGTCGGGCCACCTCACCGACACCTACGCGCGCAATGTCGCCGATGCCCCCGCGGCCGAGAACCTCGGCGACTTCCGCTACGAGAACACCTCGCGCAGCGTGCTCGAGTACGAGGAGGGCATCTACGTCGGGTACCGCTACTACGAGACCCGCTACCTCGACGACGAAGCCGGCTACGACGCCGCCGTGCAGTACCCGTTCGGCTTCGGCGCGAGCTACACGGACTTCGCCTGGAACGCCGCGCAGCCGGTGGTCGGCGACGACGACATCAGCGTCGACGTGACCGTGACGAACACCGGCGACGTCTCGGGCAAGGACGTCGTGCAGGTCTACTTCTCGGCCCCGTACACCGCGGGCGGCATCGAGAAGTCCGCGATCGAGCTCGCAGGGTACGCGAAGACCTCGCTGCTCGAGCCCGGCGCATCCGAGACCGTGACGGTCACGTTCGCGAAGCGCGACATGGCCTCGTGGGATGACGCGAACGGCGCCTACCTGCTCGAGCGGGGCACGTACGGCATCACGGTCGGCACCGACGTGCACACGCCCGTCGCCGCCTTCGCGACCGAGATCGCCTCGGATGTCGTCTACGACACCGACGAGACCACGGGCGTCGCCCTCGAGAACCGCTTCGGCTACGCCGGCGACGGCCTCACCACCCTGTCCCGCAGCGACTGGGAGGGCACGTACCCCGACAGCTCCGACCTGGACCTCGTCGCATCCGACGAGCTCCTCGAGCGCATGGACCCCGAGATCGCGCCCGCCGAGGGCGAGGCGCCCACGTACGGCGCCGACCACGGCCTCGTGCTCGCCGACCTGCGCGGCCTCGACTACGACGACCCGAAGTGGGAGCAGTTCCTCGACCAGCTCACGGCCGACGAGCAGATCGCGCTCTTCGCGAACGGCGCCTACGTGACCGAGGGCGTCGAGCGAGTCGGCATCCCGAAGTCCGTGCTCCTCGACGGCCCGGCCGGCCTGAACTACCTCTTCGGCGACCTCGGGGCCGCGTCGTTCGCGACGCAGGTCGTGGTGGCGTCGACGTGGAACGACGCGCTGGCCGAGGCCCTCGGCGAGGCGGTCGGCACCGAGGCGAACGCGTACGGCGTGCAGGGCTGGTACGCCCCGGGCATGAACCTGCACCGCACTGCCATGGGCGGTCGAAACTTCGAGTACTTCTCGGAGGACCCGCTGCTCTCGGGCAGGATGAGCGCCGCGATGGTCGAGGGCGCCCAGAGCAAGGGCGTGCTGACCTTCATGAAGCACTTCGCCCTCAACGAGCAGGAGGTGAGCGCCCGCGCTCCCGGCATGAACGTCTTCGTCGACGAGCAGGCCCTGCGCGAGCTCTACCTGCGGCCCTTCGAGATCACGGTCAAGGAGGCGGATGTCACGGGCGCGATGTCGTCCTTCATCAACATCGGCGGCCGCTGGGCCGGTGGCAACGAGCAGTTGCTGCAGGACGTGCTCCGCGGCGAGTGGGGCTTCGACGGCGTCGTCTCGACCGATGCGGTGCTCGGCGGCTGGATGGATCCGGCGCTTGCGGTGCGCTACGGCAACGACCTGATGCTCGCGATGCTGCCCACGTCGACCGCGAACCAGACGAAGGCGGCGCTCGAGGCCGACCCGGTCGGCGTGGGCGAGGGCCTGCGCGACCGCGTGCACGCCGTCCTGTTCGCCGTGCTGAAGACCGACCTGTTCGACTGACCCGAACGCACCGGAGCCCCCGGGTCGCATCTCGCGATCCGGGGGCTCCGTCGTGTCCGCGGCGCGACCTCGCGAGCCGGATTCAGAGTCCGAGACGCTCCAGCAGCTCGTTGCGGAACACGCCGTTCGGGTCGTACCTGGCCCTGAGCGAACGGAAGTCGTTCCAGCGAGCGTAGAGCTGCGGCATCCGCTCGCTCGCCTCGGTGACGTCGAAGAGCTTGCCCCAGTGCGGTCGCGCCTCGAACGGCGCGAGCGCGGCCTGCAGCGTCGGCAGCAGGGACTCGACCGCGGGCTGGTCCGGCAGCCAGGTGAAATGCAGGCCGACGGCCGGGCGCTCGAACGACGACGACAGCCAGAGCGTGTCGGCCGCGACCGTGCGGATCTCGTTCACCTGCAGCAGCGGGGCGATCGAGCCCGCGAGCCCGCGCACCGCGGCGATCGCGTCGGCGGCATGCTCGCGCGGCACGAGGAACTCCGACTGCAGCTCGTCGCCGTTCGATGGCGTGAAGCCGAGCTTGAAGTGCGGCAGCCGCGCGAACCACGGGCCGGGAACGCCGAGCTGGTCGGTGCAGTGCTCGGCCGAGACACCCGGCAACGGATGCCGCTTCGCGCTCGCGGGTCGGGCGCCCATCGCCGCGAGCACGCCGGGCAGAGCAGCGGATGCCGCGGCATCCGTTCGCTGTTTCAGCCACAGCTGGTCGATGACGTCGGGGTCGCGCCAGGTCGTGAACAGGCTCGTCGAGGTCGCGAGGCCCGTGACGGCGTCGAGATCGGCGAGCACCGCCTCGATCGGAAGCCGTTCGAACACGGTCTGCGCGACCTCGTAGGTCGGCTCGAGGTCCAACTCGAGCGACGTGACGATGCCGAGCGCACCGAGCGCGACGACCGCGCCGTCGAAGTCGGGCTCGCCGCGGCGGAGCCACCGCACGGAGCCGTCGGCCGTGACGAGTTCGAGCGCGGCGACCTGCGTCGCGAGCGACCCGCGCCGGTCGCCCGAGCCGTGGGTTCCGGTGGCGACCGCGCCGGCCACCGAGATGTGCGGCAGCGACGCGAGGTTCGAGAGCGCCCAACCCTCGCGGTCGAGTGCCTCGGCGACCTCGCCGTATCGCTGACCGGCCGAGACGCGCACGGTGCGCGCTGCGGCGTCGATCTCGACACGCGGCGGCAGGCCGGCGGTCTCGATGAGCAGGCCGTCGGTGTCGGCGATGCGGTTGAAGCTGTGCCGGGAGCCCAGGGCGCGTACGCGCGTGGCGCCCTCGGCCCCGCTCCCGCCCGCCGCCGCGGCCACGACCTCGGCCAGCTCGTCGACCGAGGCCGGCCGAGCGATGCGTGCGGCGCCGTACGCGAGGTTGCCGGCCCAGTTGCGACCGGCGTTCGTGCGTTCCGTCATCGTGCTCCTGTCGTGTGCGATGCGGGATCGAGCGGATGCCGCGGCGCGGCCTCACGGCCATCACCACCGTACGACGGTCGGGCCGTCAGCGGCCGCCGCATCGCGCGGCGGCCGCCTGCGCGCTCAGCCGAGCGAGACGGCCGTCCACGACACCGGCGGGAGCGTGATCGTCAGCTCGCCGCCGTCGATCGCGATCGACTCGTTCGCGTGCGGCGCGACGCGCTCGGGCTGCTCGAGCGTGTTCTTCGCGTACACGTCGTCGTCGGACAGCGTGTGGGACTCGAGCACCGAGACCTCGCCCAGGCCGCTGATGTCGACCGTGACGGTGAGCGCCTCGGTCTGCGAGCGGTTCACGAGGAACACGGCCGAGCGGCCGGTCTCGGCGTCGTGCGTGGCGACGGCATCGACGAGCGGCACCTCGCCGTACGCCTTCGTCGAGTAGGTCGGGGCGTCGAGCTTCAGCTCGAGCGCCTCGCCCTGCGCGAGACGTGAGGTGATCGAGAACGGGAAGAACGTCGTCTGACGCCAGGCGATGCCGCCGGGCTCGGTCATGATCGGCGCGATCACGTTGACGAGCTGCGCGAGCGAGGCGCTCGTGACCCGGTCGGCGTGCTTCAGCAGCGAGATCATGAGGTTGCCGAACACGACCGCGTCGGCCACCGAGTAGACGTCCTCGAGCAGGCGCGGGGCGACCGGCCAGTTGTCGAGCCCCTCGATCTTGTCGACGCCGTGGAAGCGCTCGATGTACCAGACGTTCCACTCGTCGAACGAGATGTCGATCGACTTCGAGCTGCCGTTCACGGCCTTCACGTGATCGGCCGTCGCGACGACCGAGTCGATGAAGTGGTCCATGTCGACCGCCGACGCGAGGAACGAGTCGAGGTCGCCGTCGCGCTCCTCGTAGTAGGCGTGGCACGAGATGTAGTCGACGTCGTCGTATGCGTGGGTGAGCACGACGCGCTCCCACTCGCCGAAGGTCGGCATGTGCGCGCTCGACGAGCCGCAGACCACGAGCTCGACCGAGGGGTCGAGCTGGCGCATCGCTTTCGCGGTCTGCGAGGCGATCTTGCCGTAGTCGTCGGCCGAGCGGTGCCCGAGCTGCCACGGGCCGTCCATCTCGTTGCCGAGGCACCACATCTTCACGCCGAACGCGTCGGTACGGCCGTTGTCGATGCGCTGCTGCGAGAGCGCCGTTCCGCCCGCGATGTTCGTGTACTCGAGCAGGTCGAGGGCCTCGAGCGTGCCGCGCGTGCCGAGGTTGACCGCGAGCATGAGGTCGCTGCCGACCTTGTCGAGCCAGCCCTGGAACTCGTGCAGGCCGACTTCGTTCGTCTCGGTCGAGTGCCACGCCAGGTCGAGGCGACGCGGGCGCGCCTCGCGCGGGCCGACCGAGTCCTCCCAGCGGAATCCCGAGACGAAGTTGCCGCCCGGGTAGCGGATGGTCGAGACGCCGAGCTCCTTCACGAGATCGATGACGTCTGAGCGGAAGCCCTCGGCATCCGCCGTCTCGTGACCGGGCTCGTAGATGCCGTCGTAGACGTGGCGGCCGAGGTGCTCGACGAAGCCGCCGAAGACGCGGCGATCGATGCGGCCGACCGCGAAGTGCGGGTCGACGGTGAGGCGTGCGGTGGTCATGATGCTCATTTCAGGATCGAAGTCGAGGGTCGGTCGAGGTCGAGTGGTCGGTGGGTCGAACGGCGATGCGAGGGTCGGGCGGATGCCGCGGCATCCGTCACTTGATGGAGCCGATGGCCAGGCCGCCCTGCCAGTACCGCTGCAGGAACAGGAACGAGAGCACGAGCGGGATCACCGAGATGAACGAGCCCGAGGTGATGAGGTTCCAGACCTGCTCGCCGCCGGCGCCGGCGTTCGAGAGCGCGGTCCAGCGGTTGAGGCCGACGGTGACGGGCAGGAGCTGCGGGTCGGTCAGCACGGCCAGCGGGAGGAAGAAGTTGTTCCAGGTGCCGACCACCGAGAGCAGCAGCACCGTGACGATCGCGGGCTTCAGCAGCGGCAGGGCCACCTGGAAGAACGTGCGGATCTCGCCGGCGCCGTCGATGCGTGCCGCCTCGAGCATCTCGTCGGGCACCGCGTCCTGCGTGTAGATGCGCATCAGGTACACGCCGAACGGGCTCAGCAGCGAGGGCAGGATCACGGCCCACGGCGTGTTGATGATGCCGTACTGGCTGAGCAGCATGAACGTCGGGATCACGAGCGCCGTGAGCGGCACCATGACCGAGCCGAGGATGACGCCGAAGACGCCGTTCCGGCCCCGGAAGCGGTACTTCGCGAAGCCGTAGCCCGCGAGGATCGCGAGGATCGTCGCGCCGATGCCGCCCGCGAACGCGTACAGGAACGAATTGCCGAGCCAGCGCCAGTAGATGCCGCCCTGGTGGGTGAACAGCTCGCCGATGTTCGAGAACAGCGCGAACGTGTCGTCGAACCAGAACGCCGGGCTGCTGAACAGGCCTGCCGTGTCCTTCGTGGCGGCGACGAAGAGCCACCAGATCGGCACGATGAAGTAGATCGCGAGGATGATCAGGAACACGTGCGACCCGATGCGGCGCCCGCCCTTGCGGCGTCCGTCGCGATCGCGCTGGCCGCGGGGCCCGCGGTACGCGTGGTCGGGCACGCCCGTGACGGTCGTGAGGGCGTCGGCGTGGTCGCCGCGGGTGTTGAGGATGGCCATCACTTGAGTCCGCTCTGCTTGCGGGTGAGGAAGAGGAAGAGGTACGAGCCCGCGAACACGAGCGCACCGAGCGAGAACGCGATCGCCGAGGCGTAGTTGAACTGGCTGTACGAGAACGCCAGCGAGTACGCGTACATGTTCGGCGTGTACGCCGCATCGATCGCACCCTGGGCGATGTTGCGGAGCACCACGGGTTCGGTGAAGAACTGGAGCGTGCCGATGAGGGCGAACGTGATCACCATGACCATCGACGACGAGATCATCGGCAGCTTGATGCGCAGCGCGGTCTGCAGGCCGTTGGCGCCGTCGATGCGGGCGGCCTCGTAGATCGACGGGTCGATCGAGCGCAGCGCCGCGTAGATCACGACCATGTAGTAGCCCGACCACTGCCACGTGACGATGTTCACGAGGCTGCCGAAGATCGTGCCCGACGCGAGGAAGTCGGGCGTCGGCAGGCCGACGGCGGTGAAGAGCGTCGCGCTCGGCCCGAACTTCGGGCTGTAGAGGAAGCTCCACATGAGCGCGCCGATGACCACCGGAATCGCGTACGGCACGAAGATGAGCAGCCGCGACAGCTTCGAGAGCCACGACGTCAGCGAGTCGAGCACGAGCGCCGCCAGGAGGGCGACGATCAGCTGCGCCGGGATCATCACGATCGCGAAGGCCGCGACGCGCAGCAGGCCCTCCATGAAGAGCGGGTCGGTGAACGCCTTCGCGTAGTTGCCGAGGCCCGTGAACTTCGTCCCCGTCGCGAGCGTCGACGTGAACAGGCTCATGCCGAACGCGTAGAACAGCGGGAACACCAGGAACAGGGCGAAGACCGCGAGGAACGGGGAGACGAAGAGCCAGCCCCAGCGTTGGCGGCGTTGCTCGAGGCGCGAGCCGCGCGGCCTCGGCGCCGACGTGCGGCGCCTCGTCGCGACGGGCTCCGGCCCGGCGGTGGTCTGGGTGGTCATGCTCGCTCTCCTCGTCGAGGCGGTGGGCGGTCGGGTTCGGTGGTCGGTCGGTCGGGCGTCGGCCGGTGGTCGATCGGTGAAGGGCGAGCGGATGCCTCGGGGTCGCCCACGAGGCATCCGCCCGACCCGTTACTCCAGGGTGAAGCCCTGCTCGCCCGCGTAGGTCTCGAGGGAGGCCTGCAGGTCGTCGAGCGCCTGGTCGGAACTCTTCTCGCCCTGCGTCATCGCGTAGAGCTGCTCGGTGAGCTGGTCGTACGCGTAGTTCTGGAACGGGCTGAAGGTGAAGCCGGTGTAGCCGGCCGCCGCCTCGAGGAAGACGTCCTTGTTGATCTGCTGACCGCCGAAGAACGGGTACTCGAGGTCGCGGAAGTAGTCGGACTCGAGGATCGGCTTCCACAGCGGGAACAGGGCGGCCTTCTCGATGCCGATCTTCCACGCCTCCTCGGTGCCGAAGACCTCCTTGGCGACGACCGCGGCCGCCTCCTTGTCCTTCGCCTGGCTGGTCACGGCGAACGTCGACCCGCCCCAGTTGATCTGCACGGGGTTCGCGGCGTCCCACTGCGGAACCGGCGCGGCACGCCACACGGCGTCGCTGTCGGCATCCGAGAGGCCGCTCAGGTACCCGGGACCCCAGGCCGCGGCGACGTAGATGGCGTAGCTGCCGTCGACGAGCTTCGTGTTGTAGTCGGCCGTGAAGGCGTCGTCGGTCGCGACGAGGCCCTTCTCGACGAGGTCGTTCCAGTAGGCGTTGACCTTCTTCGAGCCCTCGTCGTTGACGTCGATGCCGATCTCGGTGGGGTTCGCGTTGTCGTACGCGAACGGCACCGAACCGGCCTGGGCGAACAGCGCCTGGTTGTAGGCGCGGCCGTTGGTCGGGAAGTCGGCGAGCACGCCGGGCGCGCCCGCGTCCTTCAGGGTCTGCGCGGCCGCGGCGAACTCGTCCCACGTGGTGGGGGCGGCGATGCCGTACTGGTCGAGGATGTCCTGGCGGTAGAGCATGCCCATGGGGCCGCCGTCGACCGGGATCGCGTAGACCGCGTCGCCGCTCGAGACGTCCTTCCAGGCGCCCTCGGTGTAGTCGCCCTTCACGTCGTCGGCGCCGAACTCGGTGAGGTCGACGAGGCCGTCGCGGATCGAGAAGCTCGAGAGCACCTCGGACTCGAGCATGATGACGTCGGGAGCGCCCGAACCCGCCTCGAGGGCCGTCGAGAACTTCGTGTACTCGTCGTTGCCCTGCCCGGCGTTGGTCCAGCAGATCTGGACATCGTCGTGGCTCTCGTTGAACAGGTCGACGACGTCTTCGAACGCCGGGTACCAGGCCCAGACGCTCACCTGGGTGGCGTCGGCGTTCACGATCTTGTTGGTGCATTCGGTGGCGGAGGTGGATTCGCCTGCGCTGCAGCCGGTGAGGGCTGCGGCCGCGACGGCGACCGTGCCGCCGACGGCCAGGAGCTTGCTCTTCATCGTGCGGTGCTCTTTCTGTTGCGGTGGACAACTCTGTCTTGGTGCCCTGCAGTGGCGATCGGTGCTTGGCGCTGGGTGCTCGTGATCGATGCCTGGGCTGTACAACGTTGTAAAGTAAACGTTGTAGAAGCATCATGCCGAAGGGTGCGCGCGCTGTCAAGTGCGTTCGGGACAGCGGTTGCCGGACGCCTCGCGCGGGCAAGGCCCGCACGAGTCGAGCGCGGCCGCGCCTCGGCGCCGCGCGGCGGCGCGCCGATTCCAGAGCGCCCAGACGCCACAAGCGGTCGCTTCCGCGGCCCGAATAGCGGCAACTTGTGGCACCTCGGCAGAACGCGCGGCGAGGCGCGGGCGCTGGGAAGGGCGGCGCCGCGAGGGGCGGCGGTCAGACGGCGACGCGCGCCAGGGCGGACTCGCGCTCGGCGATGCGGAAGTCGGCGAGCAGCAGACGCGGCGGTCCGAGTTCGGCGCCCGAGGCGATGCGCTCCACGAGCGTGGCGACGGCCGTCTTGGCGATCCACTTCTGGCCGGGATCGACCGTGGTCAGCGATGGGATCGAGTAGCCGGCCTCGTCGAGGTCGTCGAAGCCCATGACCGCGACATCCTCGGGCACGCGTCGCCCGGAGGCCTGGAGCACGCGCATCGCGCCGAGGGCGAGCGTGTCGTTCAGGCCGAAGACCGCGTCGAACTCGACGCCCCGGTCGAGCAGCTCGGTCATCGACCTCGCGCCGTTGGAGCGATGCCACAGGGTCGTGTAGCCGATGAGCGACTCGTCGAACGGGATGCCGTGCGCCTCGAGCGCCTCGCGGTGGCCCTGCAGGCGCAGCGCGGCGGATCCGACGATCTCGTCTTCATGGGCGCCGACCACGGCGATGCGGCGACGCCCAGAGGCGATGAGGTACTCCGTCGCCGCACGCGCCGCCTCGACGTTGCGCATGGTCACGTGATCGATCGGGCCGCCGAAGATGCGCTCGCCGAGCAGCACCATCGGGAAGTCGACGCGGAGGCTCGCGACATCCGCCTCGCTCATGCCCAACGCGCTGAAGATCAGGCCGTCGGTCATCTGGAGGCGGGGGCTGCGGAGCAGTTCGAGCTCGCGGTCGCGGTCGCCGCCGGTCTGCTCGACGAGGACGACGAGCCCGGCCGCCTCGGCCGCCTCGATGACGGCGGCGGCGAGTTCGGCGAAGTAGCTCAGACTGAGCTCGGGAACGGCGAGGGCGATCGCCCCCGTTCGGCCGGACTTCAGGCTGCGCGCGGTGAGGTTCGGCACGTAGCCGAGCTCGGCGATGGCCGCCTCGACGCGCTCGCGGGTCGCCGGCCGGATGTGCGGATACGCGTTGATCACGTTCGACACGGTCTTGATGGACACGCCGGCGACGCGCGCCACGTCGTGCAACGTCACAGCCATGTCGCCTCCGGGTTCATGCGAGCACTCTACAACGTTGTACCCCAGTGGTGTCGCCGGATTCCGCCGCATCGGCAACCGGTCGACATCACGTCAGCGACGGGGTCGGGGATGCGACGGCGGTGTGACGTGGGCCTGTGCGAGCGCGGCGTTCCGCTCGGAGATGCGGGCGAGTCGAGCGAGCCGCTCACGCTCGAGCGGCACCGCCAGCGCGGCCCAGAGCAGCAGCGCGACGCCCGCTCCGACGAGCGCGCCGCCGATCGTGTCGGTCAGCCAGTGCACGCCGAGGTACGTGCGGCTGATCGCCATGAGCACGGTGTAGATGGCGCCGGCCACCCACACCCAGACCCGGGGCACGATGATCCCGAGCGCGACCGCGATCGTCGCCGCGTTCGCCACATGCCCCGACGGGAATGAACCGAAGTCGCTCGTGACCATCATGTCCTCGGGGCGCGGTCGGCCGTAGAGCTCCTTCAGCACCTGCACCACGAGCCCGCTTCCCGCCGACGCGAGCGCGAAGTACAGCGCCGCCCATGGACGCCGCAACACCAGCAGCACGATCGTGATGCCGACCGGCACGACGATCACGCCGACGATGCCCCCGCCCAGCATGTTCATGAACAGCGCGAAGACGTCGGCTGCCGGCGAGCGCGTGTCGGCGAGCTCGAGCGACCACTCCTCGTCGACGCCGAGCGGCAGTCCGCCCGCGCGCACGGCGATCACGAGGCCGAGCAGTGCGCCCATGGCCACCGCGATGCCGCCCGCGATGAGCGGCACCCTCCGGGCCATGCGGTGCACGCGCGCCGCGCGCTGATGCGGCGCCAGGTCGTCGGCCGGGGCCGCGGTCGCATCGGGGCGGCCGGCGGGTTGCGCCCCGGCCGCCGGCGTGTCCGCCGGCGACGGCTCGGTGCGGGGGGCGCCCTCGGCGGGCTCGGTCGGCTCGTCGGGCGCGGTCATGGCCCCACGCTAGCGAGGGCGACGGATGCCGCGGCGCGCGGCACGCGGCATCCGTCACCCTGCGTCGGGGTCGAGCCCGACCTCCGGGCCGCTGGCGGGCGTCGGGCGCCCTGCCCGCGTGGACAATTCAGGACGCGACGCGCGACACGCCGGAGGAACGGTGCGACACGCCGAGTGGCTCCCCGAATGTCCTGAGTTCCCCACGGTGCAGCACGCTGACCCAGGGTCGGCACGGGGCGGGCCGGAAGCAGCCGTCAGTCCGAGAGCGGCGGCACCGTGCTCGGACGCACGAGCAGCCACAGCGCGGCGATCGCGATCACCGCCGCGCCGATCTGCACGATCGCCATGGGCACGGCGCTGCCGACGCCCATCAGGCCGATGAGCGGCGAGATGAGCCCGGCGAGGCCGAAGTTCAGCGCGCCGAGGAGCGAGGCCGCGGTTCCGGCCTCGGCGCCGTGGTGCGCGAGCGCGAGCACCTGCACGGCGGGGAACGAGAATCCGCAGGCCAGGATGTAGATCCAGAGCGGGATCGCGGTGCCCCAGAATCCGGCGCCCGACGAGTCGAGCACCATGATCGCGACGGCCATGGCGAGGTGCACGATCGTGGCGATCGCGAGGATCCACTGCGGCTGCACGGATCCGCGCATGAGCCGCGAACTGGTCTGCACGCCGATGATGATGCCGATCGAGTTGACCGCGAAGAGGATGCCGTACTGCTGCGCGGTGAACGCGTAGAGCTCCTGGAAGAGGAACGACGAGGTCGACAGGTACCCGAACAGGCCCGTGAACGTCATGCCGCCGACGATCGCCGCGCCGAGGTACACGCGGTCGCGGAACAGCGCGCGATAGCGGTCGCGCAGGGTCGAGTGGCCGGCGACGTGGCGGCGCGACTCGGGCAGGGTCTCGACGATGAGGAACGCGACGGCGAGCACGACGACGAGTCCGTAGACGGCGAGCACGATGAAGATGCCGCGCCAGTCCATGACGTTGAGGAGCTGCGAGCCGATGACGGGCGCGAGCACGGGCGCCAGGCCGTTGACGAGCGCGAGGCGCGAGAGCATGCGCACGAGCGGCTTGCCTCCGAAGAGGTCGCGCACCATGGCCATCGCCACGACGCCGCCGGCCGCTGCGCCGAAGCCCTGCAGCAGGCGGAAGACGAACAGCCACGTGATGTCGGGCGCGAACGCCGCACCCACGGAGGCCGCGATGTGCAGCACCGTCGAGAGGATCAGCGGCAGGCGGCGACCGACCTTGTCGCTCCACGGGCCGACGATGAGCTGGCCGAACCCGAAGCCGAGCATGGTGCCCGTGAGGGTCAGCTGCACGGCCGCGGCCGAGACGCCGAGCTCGCTCTGCAGCACGGGGAACGCGGGCAGGTAGAGGTCGACGGTGAACGGGCCGAGCGCGGTGAGCGCGCCGAGCACGAGCACGTACACCAGTCGCTGGCGACGGCTCAGGCGGTCGCCGGGGTGCGACGGCACCTCGTAGTCGGACGGTCGGAGGATCGGGATGGAGGCGGTTGATGACATGCGGGTGTCCAGGCGTGCTCGAGTGCGGCGGCGCACGCCCTCGGACGCCGGGAGACAGGAAACGGCGCCCCGCGGGGCGCCGTCGTGGTGCGACTCGGCCCCTCGGTGGGCTCGAATCGATTCGACTGTCGTCAAGTGTACCCGAGGCCCCCTCCCCGGCCGCAAGTCCGAATTGCGTTCGGGTTTCGCGGATGCCGCAGGCGGGCGCCTTCCCGAACGCTCGGCGCGCGGTTCGTCGGGCAGACGTGGGCGGATGCCGCGACGCGCCGTCGCGGCATCCGCTCACCGGATACTGTGCTCGCCCTTCGCGTGCTCAGCCCGCCGGCACCTCGACCGACTCGGCCTCACCGGCCTGTGCCGCCTGCTCGGCCGGAGCCGCGGCGGTCGACGCCGGAACCCCGGCCACCCGCCCCGCCGCGTGCGCGGCCGCCAGGTACCCGAACACCGCCGCCGGCCCGATCGTCGAACCCGGGCCGGGGTACGTTCGTCCCATGACGGAGGCCGTGGTGTTGCCCGCGGCGTAGAGGCCCTCGATGACCCCGCCGTCGACGTCGAGCACGCGCGCGTGCTCGTCGGTCAGCAGGCCGCCCTTGGTGCCGAGGTCGCCGGGCACGAGCTGCACGGCGGTGAACGGCCCCTTCTCGAGCGCGGCGAGGTTGGGGTTCGGCTTCACGCGCGGGTCGCTGTAGTACCGGTCGTAGGCGGTTCGGCCTCGGCCGAAGTCGACGTCGACGCCGCCGCGGGCGAGCGCGTTGAATCGCTCGACCGTCGCGGCGAACGTGGCCCGGTCGACGCCCATCTTCTCGCCGAGCTCCTCGAGGGTGTCGGCCTTGACGGCCACACCCTCGCGGAAGAGCTGCTTGCCGTCGGCGAGCAGCGCGCCGAACATGTAGCGCTGGCGGTGCCGCTTCTCGACGACGAGCCACGACGGGTTCGCCGGCGAGACCTCGTTGCGCTCGAGCAGGTGGTGACCGAAGTCGATGTAGCTCTCGGACTCGTTCAGGTAGCGCGCGCCGGACTGGTCGACGACGAAACTGAACGGGTCGGACCGCTCGTTGAGCACGAACATGGCCTGCTTGCCCGGCACCGGTACGGAGGCGCCCCACCACGCGTCGTCCATGAGCGCGACGTCGGCGCCCGCCTCGACACCGGCCTGGATCGCCGTGCCGAGGTCGCCCTCGGCGGCCGACGTGTAGCCGGGGATGCCGTGGTACTTCTGCCGCCAGGCGGTGTTCGCGGCGAATCCGCCGGCGCCGAGGATCACGCCGTGCCGGGCCCGGATGCGCAGCGCTCCGCCCGGCGCCGCCACGACCGCGCCGATCACGCGACCGTCGTCGTCCTTCACGAGCTCGGTGAGCGGCGAGCTCAGCAGGATCTCGGTGCCCTGCTGCTTCGCGATGTACCCGAGCTGGAGCATGAGCCCGCCGCCGAACCCGTACAGGTTCTTGCCCGTGACGAGCCCGCCGAGCGTGCGGAACACGAACCGCGCGCCGCGCACGAACCCCGAGAACGACGACCAGGCGCGCATGAGCAGCCAGACGTCGTCGGTCTGCATCGGCGCTGGGATGGAGTCGCCCGTGCGCGAGGTCTTGCGCCAGTCACCGAGCTTCTTGGCGTCGAACGGCTTCGATTCGATGCCGCGGCCGATCTTGCCGCCCGGGCGATCGGGGTAGTAGTCGGGGTAGTCCTTCGCGACGGCCCAGCGCACGCCGAGCTCCTCGAGCCGGTTCACGAGCTCGGGGATCGTGTCGATGAACGCCTCCCGCCTGGCCTGCGAGCTCGCGGGCCCGATCGCGTCGACCGGGCCGATGGCGGACTCGAGGTAGGTCAGCGCCTCGGCGCGCGAGTCGGCGATGCCCCTGCGCTTCATGACGGGGTTGTTCGGCATCCACAGCCCGCCGCCGCTGCGCATGGTCGTGCCGCCCCAGCGGTCGGTGCTCTCGACGATGAGCGTCGACAGCCCGCGATCGGCCGCGGCGATCGCGGCGGTCATGCCGGCGGCACCACTGCCGGCGACGAGCACGTCGACCTCGCGGTCCCAAGATGCGGTCATTGCGTCCTCCTTCTACCGGACATCGTTGTCCGGTAACGGTTGTACGCTAACACCCGTGCCCGATTCCCGGAAGAGCCCAGTGACGCCCCGGAAGAGCCCAGTGACGCCCCGGAAGAGCCCAGTGACGCCCCGGAAGAGCCCGGAACCGAGCGCGCACGCCGACGCCGCCTCGCCCGCGAAGGCCAACCGCGGTCCGATCGCCGGCCCCGAGAACCGGCGCGCGATCATCGCCGCCGCGCGCGAGATCTTCGCCGAATCCGGCCTGCAGGCGCCGTTCAGCGCCGTCGCCAAGCGGGCGGGCGTCGGCCAGGGCAGCCTCTACCGGCACTTCCCCGACAAGGCGGCGCTCGCCGTCGCGGTCTTCGACGAGAATCTCGACGCCCTCGAGGCATCCGTCGCCGACCCGGCGATGACGCTCGACGACCTCATCGACGCGATCATCGACCTCGCCGCCGTCTCGACCGCGCTCATCGACCTCATCTGGCAGCACCAGTTCGAAGACCGCGTCATGCATCTGAGCGCCCGCCTCGCCGTGATCGTCGGCACCGTCGTCGCGCGCGAACGCGCCGCAGGCCGAGTCGGCGAACACGTCGACGACAGCGACGTGCTGCTCTCGATCACGATGCTCACCGACCTGCTCGCCCGAGCGGATGCCGCGGACCGGCGCCCGATGGCCGAGCAGGCGTGGGCGATCTTCCGCCGGTCGTTCGCGCCGGCCGCACCGGGCTGACGTCGCTCGGCCGGCTGAACCGCTCGGCCTGCGGCCCACGCGGCCTGCGGCCCACTCGGCCTGCGGCCCACGCGGCCTGCGGCCCACGCGGCCTGCGGCCGCCGGCGCGCTCAGTCCCCCGCGCCGCCGAGCGGGTCGTCGAGCAGCGCGCCGAAGGCCGCCTCGGCGGCGCCGATCAGCAGGCGGTCCTCGCCGAGCGCCGCGACGCGCAGCTCGACGGTCTCGGCGGCGGCGGGCATGGCCTGCGCCCGGACCGCGTCACGGAGGGCCTCGACGTCGCTCTCGGCGACCGTGGCGAGGAATCCGCCGAGCACGACGAGCGTCGGATTCAGCACGTTGATCGCGTTCGCGAGCGCGGTGGCGAGGATGCGCCGCTGGCGGCCGAGCTCGGCCGCCACCTCGGGCGAGCCGCTGCCGGCGAGCGTCGCCGCGAGCGTCGGCTCGTCGGCGTGTTCGAGGCCTGCGACGGCGAGCAGGCGCGCCCGGCTCACCTCGTCCTCGAGCACGCCGCCGACGGCTCGGCGATCGTCGGGCGAACCGATGCCGGGGCGGTTCTGCCCGAACTCCCCCGCGTAGCCGCCCGCGCCGCCGACGGGCCGGCCGGCGATCACGAGCCCGCCGCCGATGCCGCTCGCACCGCCGTTCAGGTAGACGAGGTCGTCGACACCGCGGCCCGCTCCGAAGAGGTGCTCGGCGATGACGCCGAGCGAGGCGTCGTTGCCGACCACGACCGACAGCCCCGTGGCCGACTCGACCAGCGTGCGGATCGGCACGTCGCGCCAGCCCAGGTGCGGCGCGAATCGCACGAGTCCGTCGGAGGCGCGCACGAGACCGGGCACCGCGAGGCCGATCGCGACGATGCGCGCCTCGGCCAGGGGTCCGTCGGCCCACCGCCGGAGGGTGGCCGAGATGAGCTCGGCCGTCTCCTCGGGCGTCACGACGTGGTCGACCTCGATGCGCTCACGGGCGGGAACGCGGCCGTCGAGGGCGACGGCGGCGATGGTGACGGCGTCGACCTCGGGGTTCACGGCGATCGCCACGACGCGTTCGTCGGCGGCGATCACGGGCGACGGGCGGCCGACGCGGTTGGTCGGGTCGGGTGCGCGCTCCTCGACGAGTCCGAGCTCGACGAGTTCCGCAGCGAGCGCGGCGACGGTCGAGCGGTTGAGCCCGGTCTCGACCGTGAGCCGGGCGCGCGACATGGGCCCCTCGAGGTGCACGAGGCCGAGGAGCTTGGCGAGGTTGCGGCGGTGCACGCCGTCGAAGGTTCCCGCGCGATCTGACACGGGAACGAGTTTAGAGGGGCGGTGCGAATTTGTTGCGCTTGACCGCAAATGGTTCGCGTCGTATATTCGAGGCGTCCAGATCACTTTCGACAAAAGTGTCGAAACTTTCGAGAGGTTCAATGATGAACAGACGACGCATCGGCCGGGTCACCGCCATCAGCGCCGCAGCAGCACTCGCCATCGGCGCCCTGGCCGGATGCAGCGCCGGCGACGGCGACGGCGGAGACGGAGCGGTCACCCTGACCTTCTGGCACAACTCCACGACCGGCGACGGCAAGGCCTACTGGGAGGCCACGGCCGCCGACTTCGAGGCCGAGCACCCCGACGTGAAGATCGAGATCCAGGCGATCCAGAACGAGGAGATGGACGGCAAGCTCCAGACCGCCCTGAACTCCGGCGACGCCCCCGACATCTTCATGGCGCGCGGCGGCGGCAAGCTCGCGGCCGTCGTCGAGGCCGGTCAGGCCCAGGACCTCTCCTCGGCGCTCTCCGACGACACGAAGGCCGCGCTCGGCGACGGCGCGCTCTCGGCGTTTACGGTCGACGGCAAGCTCTACGGCGTGCCCTCCTCGGTGCTGCCCGGCGGCATCTACTACAGCAAGGACCTGTTCGAGCAGGCCGGCATCACCGCGACGCCGACGACGTTCGACGAACTCGGCGACGCCGTCGACAAGCTCAAGGCCGCCGGCATCGACCCGATCGCGCTCGGGGCCAAGGACGCCTGGCCCGCAGCGCACTGGTTCTACTTCTTCGCGCTCCGCGAGTGCTCGCAGGACGTGTTCGCCGGCCTGACCGACGACCCGAGCTTCACCGACGACTGCTGGCTGCGCGCCGGCGAGGACCTCGCGGACTTCGCGGGCACCGAGCCGTTCAACCAGGGCTTCCTCACCACGACCGCCCAGCAGGGCGCCGGCTCCTCGGCCGGCCTCGTGGCCAACCACAAGGCCGCCATGGAGCTCATGGGCGCCTGGGACCCGGGAGTGATCGCCTCGCTGACGCCCGACGAGAAGCCCCTCGCCGACCTCGGCTGGTTCCCGTTCCCGGCGGTCGACGGCGGTGACGGCGAATCCGGCGCGATGATGGGCGGCGTCGACGGGTTCTCCTGCTACGTCGACGCTCCGAAAGAGTGCGGCGAGTTCCTCGAGTTCGCCTCGCAGAAGCAGTATCAGGAGGGCTACGCGAACGCGTTCGTGACGCTGCCCGCCAACAAGGACGCCCAGAGCGTCGTCACCGACCCGGCCCTCCAGGAGGTGCTCGCCGCAGTCAACGAGGCGCCGTACGTCTCGGTCTGGCTCGACACCCTCCTCGGCCAGAACGTCGGCAACGCGCTCAACGTGGGCGTCGTCGACCTGCTCGCCGGCAAGGGCTCGCCCCAGGGCATCGTCGACGCCGTCGACGAAGCCATCCAGAAGGGCTGAGGGCCGAGCACATCATGAGCGTTCGCACCAACTCACCCGCCGAGGGTCGAGTCGACGCGGACGACGTCACGGCCGGGGGCGGCACGCCGTCCCCGGCCGCCGACCGGATCGACGCGACGTCGCCCGGCCGCCGACGTCGCCCCGACTCCGCCCGCCCCCGGCGTCCCCGCCGCGACCACCTGAAGGCCATCGAGATCGCGGTGCTCGTGGGACCCGCCCTCATCGTCTTCCTCGCGTTCGTCATCTTCCCGGTCGTCATGGCCGGCTACTACGGGTTCTTCCGGTGGAAGGGCTTCGGACCGCCCACCGACTTCGTCGGCCTGCAGAACTACGTCACAATCCTGCAGGACACCGCGTTCCACGAGGCGCTCTCGCACAACGCGATCATCGTCGTCATGTCGCTCGTGCTCCAGGGTCCGGCCGCGCTGCTGCTCGCCCTGCTCCTCAACCGCCCGATGCGCGGCCAGTCCGTGATCCGGGTGCTCATCTTCGTGCCCTACGTGCTCGCCGAGGTCGTCGTCGGCACGGGCTGGAGCCTGATGCTGCAGAGCGAGGGCGCGCTGAACGGCCTCCTCGAGAAGGTCGGGTTGGGCGGCCTCGCGCAGGACTGGCTCGCCGACCCCGACATCGCGATCTGGACCCTGCTCGGCATCATCACCTGGAAGTACATCGGCTTCGCCGTCATCCTCTTCCTCGCCGGCCTGCAGGGCATCCCGCAGGAGCTTACCGAGGCCGCGCAGATCGACGGCGCCTCGTACTGGCAGATCCAGCGCCGCATCACGCTGCCCCTGCTCGGGCCGACGCTGCGCATCTGGGCGTTCCTCTCGATCATCGGCTCGTTGCAGCTGTTCGACCTCGTCTACATCATCTGGGGCCAGTACGTGGCCTCGACCGCGGGCACCTCGACCATGGCGACCTACATGGTCGCCAACGGACGCAACGCCGGCAACTACGGCTACGGCAACGCCGTCGCCGTCGTGCTCTTCCTCATCTCGCTCGTCGTCGCCCTCGTCTACCAGCGCTTCGTGCTGCGCCGCGACACCGCCGGCGCCCTCACCGAACGGACGGGCCGATGACCGCATCGATCACCTCCATCGCCATCCCGCGGGCAAGGCGCCCGCGCGGGAACGGCACGCTGCCATGGGGCAGCCCCGCCATCTACTTCGTCGGCTTCGTCGTCGTCGCGCTGATGCTCGCGCCGATCGCGTACATCATCATCGGCGGCTTCCGCACGAACTCGCAGATCACGACCGATCCGTCGGCACTGCCGTCGCCGTGGGTGTTCACGAACTACGCCGACGTGCTCGTGAGCACCACCTTCTGGGGCGAGGTGCTGAACTCCACGGTCGCCGCGGTCGTCACGACGGTCGGCGTCGTCGCGCTCGGCCTCATGGCCAGCTACGTGCTCGCCAGGTACCGGTTCAGGAGCCGGGGCCTGCTCTACGCCGTGTTCGCGGCCGGGCTCATGTTCCCGATGACCGTGGCGATCACGCCGCTCTACCTCGTGGTGCGCAACCTCGGACTGACGAACTCGCTGGCCGGCGTCATCCTGCCGCAGATCGCGTTCGCCCTGCCGGCCACGATCATCATCCTCGTGCCGTTCCTGCGCGCGATCCCCGACGAGATCGAGGAGGCGGCCTCGATCGACGGCTGCTCGCGCCTCGGATTCTTCTGGCGCATGGTGCTGCCGCTCGCCCTGCCCGGCGTCATCACGGTCGGCATCCTCGCGTTCATCGCGAGCTGGAACAGCTACATCCTGCCGCTGTTCATCCTGAACAACGAGGCGTCGTACACCCTGCCGTTGGGCGTGCAGGCGTTCGCCTCGCAGTACTCGGTCGACACGGCCAAGGTGCTCGCGTTCACGTCGCTCTCGATGATCCCCGCGCTCGTGTTCTTCAGCATCTTCGAGCGTCGCATCGTCGGCGGCCTCACCGGGGCGGTGAAGGGATGAGCGCCCACGAGCAGATCACGGTGACGGATGCCGCGGGCCGGCGACCCATCGCAGACGCGCCGTCCTGGCGCGACACCACGCTGCCCGCCGCTGCCCGCGCCGACGCGCTCATCGCCGAGTTGACCCTCGACGAGAAGGTCGCCCAGCTCTACGGCGTGTGGGTGGGCGCCTCCGCCGAGGGCGGCGACGTCGCCCCGAACCAGCACGAGATGAGCGGCGACGTCGACCTCGACGAGCTGCTGCCGAACGGCCTCGGCCAGCTCACGCGTCCGTTCGGCACGGCGCCCGTCGACCCGGGTCTCGGCGCGCTGTCGCTCGCACGGGCGCAGCGCCGCATCGTCGCCGAGAGCCGACTCGGCATTCCGGCGCTCGCCCACGAGGAGTGCCTCGCGGGCTTCGCGGCCTGGGGTGCGACCGCCTACCCCGTGCCGCTGTCGTGGGCCGCGACCTTCGACCCCGAGCTCGTCGAGCGGATGTCGCGCCGCATCGGCGACGACCTCCGATCGGTGGGCGTGCACCAGGGTCTGGCGCCCGTGCTCGACGTCGTGCGCGATGCCCGGTGGGGCCGCGTCGAGGAGACCATGGGCGAGGACCCGTACCTCGTCGGCACGGTGGGCGCCGCCTACGTGCGCGGCCTGGAGTCGGCGGGCGTCGTCGCGACGCTGAAGCACTTCGTGGGCTACTCCGCGTCGAAGGCGGGCCGCAACCTCGCGCCCGTCTCGGTGGGGCCGAGGGAGCTCGCCGACGTGCTGCTCCCGCCGTTCGAGATGGTGCTGCGCGAGGGGCGGCCGCGGTCGGTCATGAACGCGTACACCGACCTCGACGGCGTGCCGACGGCTGCGGACGCCTCCCTGCTGACCGACCTGCTGCGCGGCGTCTGGGGCTTCTCGGGAACCGTGGTGGCCGACTACTTCTCGGTCGCGTTCCTGCAGACGCTGCACGGCACCGCGGGTTCGCTCGGCGATGCCGCGGCCGCCGCGCTGACCGCGGGCATCGACGTCGAGCTGCCGACCGTGCACGCCTTCGGCGCCCCGTTGATCGCGGCCGTCGCCGACGGCCGGCTCGACGAAGCCGTGCTCGATCGGGCTCTGCGGCGCGTCCTCGCGCAGAAGGCCGAGCTCGGCCTGCTCGATGACGGCTGGGATGCCACGCCGCCGGCGCTGGGTCACCTCGGCGACCGCGCCGACGACGCCGACGCGGTCCGCGGCTCGATCGACCTCGACCCGCCCGCCAACCGGGCGCTCGCGGCCGAGATCGCCGAGCGCGCGATCGTGCTGCTGCGCAACGACGGCACGCTGCCGCTCGGCGGCGGAGGCGACGACGTCCGCGGGGCGAACGACGACACGTCTCGCCCGGCCCCGGCCCGCATCGCGGTCATCGGCCCGACCGCCGACGACCGGTTCGCCGTGCTCGGCTGCTACGCGTTCCCGACCCACGTCGGGGTGCACCACCCCGAGTCGGGCGACGGCATCGCGCTGCCGACGCTGCTCGCCTCGATCCGCGCCGAGTTCCCCGCGTCGACGGTGACCTACGCGACGGGCACGGGCATCGACGACGGCGACACCTCGGGATTCGACGAGGCGGTGGCCGCGGCATCCGGTGCCGACCTGGTGGTGCTCGCGCTGGGCGACCGCGCGGGCCTCTTCGGCCGGGGCACGAGCGGCGAGGGCTGCGACGCCGAGTCGCTCGCGCTGCCCGGCGCCCAGTCGGCGCTGCTCGAGGCCGTGCTCGACGCCGGCACCCCGACGGTGCTCGCCATGCTCGCCGGGCGCCCGTACACCCTCGGCACGGCCCCCGACCGGGCCGCCGCGATCCTCGAGGCGTTCTTCGCCGGCGAGGAGGGAACCCGGGCGATCGCCGGCATCCTCAGCGGACGCGTCGCACCCTCCGGACGCCTGCCGGTGTCGGTGCCCGCATCCGCTGGCGTGCATCCGTCGACCTACCTCGCCTCGCCGCTCGCGCGCGCGAACGGCGTCTCGAGCATCGACCCGACGGCGCGGTACCCGTTCGGCCACGGCCTGACCTACACGTCGTTCGAGTGGAGCGACTGGTCGGGCGACGAGACGACGATCGCCACCGACGGCGCCGCGACCGTGCGACTCCGCGTGCGCAACAGCGGCGAGCGCGCCGGCGTCGAGGTCGTGCAGCTGTACCTGCACGACCCGGTCGCCTCGGTCGTGCGCCCCGTGCAGCGGCTCGTCGGGTTCGCCAGGCTCGAACTCGCCGCGGGCGAGGCCGCCGAGGTGCGCTTCACGGTGCCGACCGACCTCGCGTCGTTCACCGGGCGCGACGGCGTGCGGATCGTCGAGCCCGGCGCGCTCGTGCTCACGGCCGGACGCTCGAGCGGCGATCCGGTGTTCGCGCACGAGGTCGAGCTGACCGGTGCGGTGCGGGCGGTCGACCACACGAGGCGGTTGCACCCCGAGGTGCTCGTCGAGGTCGTGGACCCCGTTGCGGCAGGCCCCGTCGCGGCGGACGCCGTCGCGACGGCTCCGACGGCGACGACGGCCTGACGAGGCATCCGATGGCCGCGATCGCGCGCAACCCGGTGCTGCCCGGATGCCGACCCGACCCGAGCATCTGCCGCGTCGACGACGTGTTCTACGTCGTCACGTCGTCGTTCGAGTACTTCCCGGGGCTCCCGGTGCACCGGTCGACCGACCTCGTGCACTGGGAACCCGTGGGGCACGCCGTCCATCGCGAGGATCAGCTCGACCTCTCGGGCGTCGCATCGTCGGGCGGGCTCTTCGCGGCGACGATCCGGCATCACGCGGGGCGCTTCCTGGTCGTGTGCACGCTCGTCGACGACACGGGCCGCACCGCTCGCCGCGGGAGCTTCGTCGTGACGGCGACCGACGCGGCCGGCCCGTGGTCGGACCCGGTCTGGGTCGCGGAGGCCGAGGGCATCGACCCCTCGCTCTTCGTCGACCGCGACGGCCGGGCGTGGTGGAGCGGCACGCGCCTCGCCGCCGAACCCGATTGGCCCGAGCAGACCGAGGTGTGGGTGCGGGAGTTCGACCTCGCGACGCTCCAGCTCGTCGGCGAGGAGCGCGTCGTCTGGAACGGCGCCCTCGCCGGTGCCGTCTGGGCCGAGGGACCGCACCTGTACGGGATCCCGCCGGACGCCTCCGTCGACCCGGGGTCCGCCACAGACGTGCTCCTACTGGCGAGCGAGGGCGGCACCGAGCGGCACCACGCGGTGAGCGTCGCCCGTGGGCCCGGCCCGCTCGGTCCGTTCTCGGGGAGCGCGGGCAATCCCGTGCTCACGCATCGGCACCTGGGTCGCGCCGCGCCGGTCGCGAACGTCGGCCACGCCGACCTCGTCGAGGACGGCCGCGGCGGCTGGTGGGCCACCGTGCTCGCGACGCGCAACCTCGACGGGCTCGACGGCCTCCAGGGGCGCGAGACCTGGCTGGTGCCCGTCGCCTGGGAGGACGGCTGGCCGGTATTCGCCCCCGGGCTCGGGCGGCTGCCCGACGCCGTCGAGGTCGACTGGGCCGCCGAGCAGGTCGAGGGAGCGGCGGATGTCGCGGGCGCGGCCTCCGTCGTCGAAGCGCGGTTCGACGGCCCGCTGCTGCACCCCGACCTCTCGCTCGTGCGCACGGCCGGTGGCAGGGCGAGGGCCCGCCTCGACGAACGCCCCCGATTCCTGCGCCTGCGCCCGTCATCGCGCTGCCTCGCCGAGGTCGCACCGCACGCGTTCGTCGGGCTCAGGCTCGAGCAGCCGTCGGCGACCGTGACGGCCGACGTCGAGGCATCCGCAGCTCCCGGTCTCGTCGCCGGGCTGGCCCTGCGCCAGTCGGAGGCGAGGCACGTTCGACTCGAACTCGACGAGGGAACCGTCGCACTCGTGCAGCACGTCGACGGCGTCGACCGGCTCATCGGTTCGGCCGAGGTCGGCTCCGGCCCCGGCCCCGTCACACTGGAGTTCTCGATCGAGGGGTTCGCGGGGGTCGCCCGCGCGCACCACGGCGGCGATGCCCTCGCGCTCGGCTCGGTCGACCTCCGTTCGCTCAGCAGCACCGAGGCCGGCGGGTTCCTGGGCGTCTGGGCGGGTGTCTTCGCGACCGGGCCGGAGTCGGCGGATGCCTTCGCCGACGTTCAGGCGCTGCGCATCGAGTACCGGGTCGCGTAGGCGCGCCGACGCTACACCGTGGTCGGCGGCGGCGCCGTGCTCTCGCGCACGACCAGGCTCGTCGCGAGGTCCATGCGCGGTGTCGACGCGTTGCGTTCGCCCGCAGCGCCCCCGCCGCGGGCGGCATCGGCCTCGGTCGCGAGGCGGATGACAAGCCGGGCCGCCTCCTCGCCCATGCGTCGCAGCGGCTGGTGCACGGTCGTGAGCGGCGGCGTCACCCACCGGCTGATCGGCACGTCGTCGTAGCCGACGATCGACAGGTCGCCCGGAACCGCGAGCCCGGCCGCGCGTGCCGCGTCCATGACGCCGAGCGCCTGCAGGTCGCTGCCCGCGAAGATCGCGGTCGGACGCTCGTCGGCGGGCAGCGCCAGGAGTTCGCTCGCGTGATTGCGGCCACCGGTGACGTGGAAGTCGCCGAACCGGATCCAGGCCGGATCGATCGGCAGGCCGGCCGAGTTCATCGCCGAGCGATACCCGTCGACGCGCGCGAGCGAGCACATCATGTCCTCGGGCCCGGTGATGGTCGCGACCCGACGGTGCCCAAGTTCGATGAGGTGCCTGGTGGCGGCCAGGCCGCCCGACCAGTTCGCCGAGCCGACGCTCGGCACCTCGGGTGTCGGGTCGCCCGCCGGGTCGACGATGACGAACGGGATGGCGCGCGAGCGCAGGCGCTCACGGTGCTCGGGGGCCAGGTCGCTGAAGACGAGCACGACGCCGACCGGGCGCCGCCTGATAACGCCGTCGATCCAGTCGGGGTCGGGTGCGTGCCGATCGCCCGACACCGTGAGCACGACGCTCAGTCCGTGCTCCTTGGCGGCCTCCTCGACGCCGCCGATGACCTCCATCGACCAGATCTCGTCGAGCTCGTGGAGGACGAGCTCGATGAGGTCGGCGCGCGCCTCGGAACGGCCGCCGCCGCGGCGCACGTACCCCCGTTCGTGCAGTACGCGCTCGATACGCTCGCGCGTCGACGCGGAGACATCCGATCGCCCGTTCAGCACCTTCGAGATCGTCGACAGGCTGACCCCGAGGTCTTCGCTGATCTCGGCCAGGGTGACTCGCTCGACTCCGACATCCGCCTTCATGTTTCGAATCCTACGACCGAAAGTTGCGAACTCGGAAGACTTGCGAAGCAGCGCAGCCCGGGTTTATGTTGTACGTGCCAACAAATCATCGAAGACGCTGAAAGGCGGATCTCCATGGCCAGCGCGCCCACCCGCGACGACAAGTTCTCCTTCGGCCTCTGGACGGTCGGGTACAACGGCACCGACCCGTTCGGCGGCCCCACCCGCGAGCCGCTCGACGTCGTGCACGCCGTCGAGAAGCTCGCCGAGCTCGGCGCCTACGGCCTGACGTTCCACGACGACGACCTCTTCGCCTTCGGCTCGACCGACGCCGAGCGCCAGAACCAGATCGACCGCCTCAAGGGCGCGCTCGACGACACCGGCCTCATCATCCCGATGGTGACCACGAACCTCTTCAGCGCACCCGTCTTCAAGGACGGCGGCTTCACCGCCAACGACCGCGACGTGCGCCGCTTCGCCCTGCGCAAGGTGTTCCGCCAGCTCGACCTCGGCGCCGAGCTGGGTGCCAAGACGTTCGTCATGTGGGGCGGCCGCGAGGGCGCCGAGTACGACTCGGCGAAGGACATCCGCCAGGCGCTCGAGCGCTACCGCGAGGCCGTGAACCTGCTCGGCGACTACGTCACCGACAAGGGCTACGACATCCGCTTCGCGATCGAGCCGAAGCCCAACGAGCCCCGCGGCGACATCCTGCTGCCGACCCTCGGCCACGCGATCGCCTTCATCGACTCGCTCGAGCGCCCCGAGCTCGTGGGCCTCAACCCCGAGGTCGGCCACGAGCAGATGGCGGGCCTCAACTTCGCCGCCGGCATCGCCCAGGCGCTGTACCACGGCAAGCTCTTCCACATCGACCTCAACGGCCAGCGCGGCATCAAGTACGACCAGGACCTCGTGTTCGGCCACGGCGACCTGCACAACGCGTTCGCGCTCGTCGACCTGCTCGAGAACGGCGGCCCCGGCGGCGTGCCCGCCTACGAGGGCCCCCGTCACTTCGACTACAAGCCGTCGCGCACCGAAGACGAGAAGGGCGTATGGGAGTCGGCCGCCGCGAACATGCGCACCTACCTGCTGCTCAAGGAACGCGCCGCGGCCTTCCGCGCCGACCCCGAGGTGCAGGAGGCGCTCGAGGCCGCCAAGGTCTTCGAGCTGTCGACCCCGACGCTGAACCCTGGCGAGACCTACGACGAGTTCCTCGCCGACCGCTCGGCCTACGAGGACTTCGACGCCGACGCGTACCTCGGCGGCAAGGGCGGCGGCTTCGTGCGCCTGCAGCAGCTCGCCACCGAGCACCTCCTTGGAGCGCGCTGAGGTTCTCCCCCGTGAACCACCCCTGCGCCGCGTTCGACAACACGGCGCAGGGGTTTTCCCGTACCTGCATCACTTCCATCAGCACCACCGACAGAAAGGGGCGGGCTTTGGCGCTCGTCGCAGGGGTCGACTCGTCGACCCAGTCATGCAAGATCGTGATCCGGGATGCCGCAACGGGCGCCCTCGTGCGCTCCGGGCGCGCGCCGCACCCCGACGGCACCGAGGTCGCCCCGGCCGCGTGGTGGGGCGCCCTGCTCTCCGCGATCGGCGATGCGGGCGGGCTCGACGGCGTCGAGGCGATCTCGGTCGGCGGTCAGCAGCACGGCATGGTCGTGCTCGACGCCGAGGGCCGGGTCATCCGCGACGCCCTGCTCTGGAACGACACGCGCTCGGCGCAGGCCGCGCTCGACCTCATCGCCGAGGTCGGCGCCGACGAGTACGCCAGGCGCACGGGCGTCGTGCCGGTCGCCTCGTTCACGGCGACGAAGCTCCGCTGGCTTCGCGATGCCGAGCCGGATTCCGCGGCGCGCGTCGCGACGGTGGCCCTCCCCCACGACTGGCTGACCTGGCGCCTGCGCGGCTACGGCCCGGCGGGCGAATCGCCGCTCGGCCCCGTACTCGAGGAACTCACGACCGACCGCTCCGACGCGAGCGGCACGGCCTACTGGGGCGCAGACGGCTACGACCGCGAGCTGTTCGTGCGCGCGCTCGGACACGACGCGATCCTGCCGAGGGTGCTCGGCCCGTCGGAGGTCGCGGGGCGCACGCCCGACGGCATCCTCGTGGGCGCCGGGGCCGGCGACAACGCCGCCGCCGCACTCGGGCTCGACGCGGCATCCGGCGACGTGGTCGTCTCGATCGGCACGAGCGGCACGGTCTTCGCCGTGACGGATGCCGCCGTCGCCGACGCCTCGGGCACGGTCGCCGGGTTCGCCGACGCGACCGGCCGGTTCCTGCCGCTCGTGGCCACGCTGAACGCCGCCCGCGTGCTGGACGCCTTCGCGCGTGTGCTCGGCGTCGACCACGACGGGCTCGGACGTCTCGCGCTCGAGGCCGAGCCCGCGGCATCCGGTGCCGTGCTCGTGCCGTATTTCGAGGGCGAGCGCACGCCGAACCTACCGAAGGCGACAGCGCACCTCGACGGGCTGAGCCTCGCGAGCATGACCCGCCCGAATCTCGCGCGAGCGGCGATCGAGGGCATGCTGTGCGGGCTGGCCGATGGGCTCGAGGCGGTCGAGCGCCTCGGCGTGACCGTCGACCGGGTGCTCGTGATCGGCGGCGCGGCGCAGAACCCCGCCGTGCGTGCGATCGCGGCGCAGGTGTTCGACGCCCCCGTCGTGATCCCGGAGCCGGGCGAGTACGTCGCCGACGGGGCGGCTCGACAGGCCGCCTGGGCGCTCACCGGCGCCCGCCCGGAGTGGCCGATCGAGCTCGCGGCGACCCTGCCCGGCGACCATCGACCCGTCATCCGCGAGCAGTACTCGCACGTCGCCGGTCGCTGAATCGGTTCCGCGCCCCGGTCACCGCGCACCGAACCGATTCGACTCGGAAGAATGTTCCGGCGGCGCCGCACCGTCGTTCGGGACTCCGGCCGAGGGCGGCGCAGGGCATGTGACAGTCCCATGCGGATGCGCCCATGGGAGCGCGATCACGGGAACCGGTTTCCCGATTCATGTGACGTGTCACATCCGGTTTTCGCGTTATTCGATCGTTATCCGGCCACGGGTCGCGCATTGCTTACAGGGTCGTAAGTTTCGTCATGCCGATGTCAGTGCAGACACGGCAGCAGTGATTGTCCTGCACACTCACCAGTCAGAAGGGGAGAACGATGAAGAAGGCTTCATTGATCTCGATCACAGCCCTCGCCGGAGCATCGATGCTGTTGCTCGCAGGGTGTTCCAGCAGCGGCGGCGACGGCGGAAGCACCGACGACGCATCCGCGACCCGCGCCTGCGTCATCCTGCCCGACGCCGCCTCCTCGCCCCGTTGGGAGAACGGCGACCGCCCGGCACTCGAGGCCGCCATCACCGACGCCGGCTTCGAAGCCGACATCCAGAACGCGCAGGGCGACACCAGCAAGTATGCGACCATCGCCGACCAGCAGCTCAGCAAGGGCTGCGGCGTCATGCTCCTCGTCGACTACAACGGCGCCGCCGTCGCCGTGACCGCCAAGGCCCAGGAACAGGGCATCCCCGTCATCGCCTACGACCGACCCATCGAAGGCGCCGACTACTACGTGTCGTTCGACAACGAAGAGGTCGGTGCGCTCATGGGCCAGTCGATCCTCGACGGCCTCGCCACGGCCGGCAAGGACCCGGCCACGGCCACCGTCGTCTTCATGGGCGGCGACCCCGCCGACGGCAACGCGAAGATGTTCCGCGACGGCGCCGGCAGCGTGCTCGACCCCGCGGGCGTCGTTCCCGCCCAGGAGCCCACGGGCGTCTGGGACGGCGACAAGTCCGCGACCAACTTCGAGCAGGCCCTGACCGCCCTCGGCGGCAAGGTCGACGCCGTCTGGGCAGCCAACGACACCAACGCCGCCGGCGTCATCACGATCCTCGACAAGAACGGCCTCACCGTTCCCGTCTCGGGTCAGGACGCCTCGGTCGCCGGCCTCCAGAACGTGCTCCTCGGCAAGCAGACCGCCACGGTCTACAAGCCGTTCCAGCTCGAGGCCGAAGCCGCCTCCGACCTCGCCATCAAGCTCCTGAACGGCGAGACCCCCACGGTCGACAAGAAGCTCGACGACGGCACGCCGTACATCGCGGTGACGCCGGTGCTCGTCGGACCCGACGACGTGCAGAAGGTCATCGACGACGGCAACGCCGACGCCGCTGAGATCTGCACCGACGACGTGGCGGCCGCCTGCGCCGAGCACGGCGTGGGCTAGTCCGGCCCGTTCCGACACACGGTCGTGGGAGGCTCCGGGGCGAACGCTCGGCCCGGGGCCTCCCGCTCCCGCGGAGCATCCGGCTCTATCGCACCGACCGCCGCCACGCGGCATCCGCATCTCGCCCTCGTATTTCGCGCTTCGCACTTCGCACTTCGCACCCCGGGAACGACGCAGTTCCCCAGAGAAAGGACCCGGCATGGACCTGCCGATCATCGAGCTGAAGGGGGTTGTGAAGAGCTTCGGCCCCGTCGATGTGCTCAAGGGCGTGAACTTCACGGCGTACCCCGGAAAGATCACCGCCCTCGTCGGCGACAACGGCGCCGGCAAGTCGACGCTCATCAAGGGGCTCGCCGGCGTGCAGCCCTACGACGGCGGCGAAGTGCTCTTCAACGGCGAACCCGTGAGCCTGCACACCCCGCGCGACGCCGGGCACCTCGGCATCGAGGTCGTCTACCAGGACCTCGCCCTCTGCGACAACCTCGACATCGTGCAGAACATGTTCCTCGGCCGCGAGGAGCTCTCGGCCGGCACCTTCGACGAGGGCCTCATGGAACGAGAGGCCGCTGAGACCCTTCGGCAGCTCTCGGTGCGCACCGTCAAGTCGGTGCGCCAGAAGGTCTCCTCGCTCTCGGGCGGCCAGCGCCAGACCGTGGCGATCGCCCGCTCGGTGCTGAAGAAGGCCAAGGTCGTCATCCTCGACGAACCGACGGCCGCCCTCGGCGTCGCCCAGACCGCCCAGGTGCTCGCGCTCGTGAAGCGCCTCGCCGAACAGGGCGTCTCGGTCGTCATCATCAGCCACAACCTCGTCGACGTGTTCGAGGTCGCCGACTTCATCAGCGTGCTCTACCTCGGCCAGATGGTCGCCTCGGTGAAGACCAGCGAGACCACCAACGAAGACGTCATCGGCTACATCACCGGTGCGAAGACGTACGAAGGAGAGCGCGCATGAGCGGCCTGAAGCCCGGCGCGCCGGCCACCGACTCGACCACGGCCCTCTCGGCGCTCAGCACCGAGCAGCTCATCGGCAGCGGGCAGGAGGGCGGCCTGATGGATCAGGTGCGCGCCTACGTGCAGCGGGTACGCAGCGGCGAGATGGGCGCCCTGCCCGCGATCGCCGGCTTCGTCGTGCTCAGCATCCTCTTCACGATCCTCAGCCCGTACTTCTTCACCGAGCGCAACTTCGCGAACCTGCTCACCCAGGCCGCGACCCTCGTCATGCTCGGCATGGCGCTCGTGTTCGTGCTGCTGCTCGGCGAGATCGACCTCTCGGCCGGCGTCACGGCGGGCCTCACGATGGTCATCTTCGTGGTGCTCATCGCGGTCGTGAACCTGAACTGGATCCTCGCGCTCGCGATCGCGTTCCTCACGGGCATCGCGATCGGCACGTTCATCGGCTTCTTCGTCGCGAAGGTCGGCATTCCATCATTCGTCGTGACCCTGGGCCTCTTCCTCGGGTTCCAGGGCCTCGAGCTCATCATCATCGGCGCGGGCGGCCTGTACCGCGTCGAGACGCCCGAGATCCTCGCGATCCAGAACAGCAACCTGCCCCCGTGGGCCGGCTGGGTCATGCTCCTCGTGATGCTCGCGGTCTCGGCGTCGACGTCGTTCCTCGACCGCGCACGCCGTACGCGCGCCGGGGTGCCGAACCGCACCATCGCGCTCGTGTGGGCCAAGCTCGTCACGATCGCCGTGCTCGGCGGCATCGTCATCGCGATCCTCAACCAGAACCGCGGCACGGGGTTCAAGGCGATCGAGGGCGTGCCGATCGTCGTGCCGATCACCCTCGCGATCCTCTGGCTCGGCACGTTCGTGCTCGACCGCACGAAGTTCGGCCGCTACATCTACGCGGTCGGCGGCAACGCCGAGGCGGCTCGACGCTCGGGCGTCAAGGTCGCGATGATCCGCTGGTGCGCGTTCATCGTGTGCTCCTCGCTCGCGGTCGTCGCGGGCCTGTTCAGCATCAGCAAGGTCGGATCGGTGGATGCCGCGGCGGGCCGTGACATCGTGCTCAGCGGTGTGGCGGCGGCCGTCGTCGGCGGCGTCAGCCTCTTCGGCGGTCGCGGGCGTCTCATCCACGCGGCGATCGGCGCGCTCGTGATCGCCGTCATCACCAACGGACTCGGCCTGCTGAACCTCCCGGCCGGCGTCAACTACGCGGTGACCGGCGGCGTGCTGATCCTCGCGGCCACGGTCGACGCGGTCTCGCGCAAGCGCGCCGGTGGGTCGATCCTGCGCACCTGACCTCCGCCTCTCCGAACCAGGCCCCTCCGGACCAGGGCCTCCCGAACCGAACGGGCCCGTGCGCTGTCCCCGCACGGGCCCGTTCTCATGCCCGGGCTCAGTGTCCGTGGTTCGGGTTCCGAGGCTCCGGTTCGACGTGACGGATGCCGCGGCTCAGCGTTTCGCGGCCGCCAGCGCGTTCAGCAACGCGGCGCCCGTGCGGGCGTCGGCGACCGTGACGACGAGGGGCGGGGCATCCGCTCGCTCGACCTCGATGGCCTCGCCCGACCGGATGATGATGCCCCGCCGGCCGTGCACGTCGAACCGGAAGCCCCACCCGCCGAACTCGGCCGGCAGCACGTCGACGTCGGCTGCGGAGATCACGCGGTCGAGCGGCACACGGGAGAGCCGGAACCCGAGCAGCGTGCGCACGACGAGGCCGTTGCGGTCGACCGTGACACGGATCCAGGCGGTCGTCGCGAGCAGCAGCACGAACACGAACAGCAGTACCCAGAGCCACCACGCCTCCGGCGCGAGCACGAGCGGCACGGCCGTCACCGCGAGGGCCAGGCCGATGAGGAACGCCACGAGCCACGGCGATGACGAGGTCTCGGTCCACACGGCTCGCTCTCCCGGAGCGAGGTCGAGCGCGGGCGTCGCCGCGGGAGCGTCCGACGCCGAGCGATCCGGCGCGGGCAGCACGCGCCACGCGATCCATCCGACGAGCGCGCCGAGCAGCAGTCCGCCGACGATCGCGACGGGAACCGACCAGGCGGGCGCCTCGACCCCTTCGAGCTGCAGGCCGTACAGCGCGAGCATGATGCCGCTGACGGCGACCGTCGTCGCGGGCGCGAAGACGGCGGTCGGGCGCACCCGCGCGAGGTAGCGCACGGGTCGGCCCTCGGTCCGGCGCATGGCCCTGGCCCCGCCGAAGGTCGCGATGGCGAGGGCGAGCACGAGGCTGAGCGAGATCATGGCCGAGCCGAGCACCGCCCGGCCGGGCGTGGTCCACCGGTCGGGCCGGCCCGTCGCGTCGAAGTGCACGGCGATCTCGTCGGGCATGCGCGGGATCCAGAGCAGCTGCACGAGCGTGGTGACGGCGACGATCGCGAGCGGGATCCACACCACGACGGCCCAGACGACGCGGCGTTCGCGGCGGTCGCGCCGGTCGCGTGCGTCGAGTCCGTCGAGTGCGGTGGAGTCGGAGCTGCCGGTGG
Organism: Agromyces aureus; assembly: GCF_001660485.1. GTDB lineage: Bacteria > Actinomycetota > Actinomycetes > Actinomycetales > Microbacteriaceae > Agromyces > Agromyces aureus. The sequence goes on along the minus strand of NZ_CP013979.1, from coordinate 1,184,129 downwards.
GGTCCACGGCGTCGCGGCGGGTCGGGTCGGTCATCGGTCGAGTTCCTCTCTCACGAGCGCCAGGACGGCGTCGGGGGCGACGCCGCGCTCGCGTGCGACGGTGACGAGCTCGGCGGCGAGGCGCCGGGTCTCCTCGAGTTCGAGTGCGGCGGCGCGAACGACCGCGCCGCGTCCGCGACGGAGCTCGATGAGCCCCTCGTCGCGCAGGGTCTGATAGGCGTGCAGCACGGTGTGCGGGTTCACGTCGAGCGAGACCGCGAGATCTCGTGCTGCCGGCAGGCGATCACCTGCGCCGACGCGTCCTGCGAGGATCTCGCCGCGCACCGCACGCGCGAGCTGCTCGAACAGCGGCGTGCTCGAGGCGGGGTCGATGCGGATGATCACGGCACTATTGTTCTAGTTACCACTAGAACAAGTCAAATTGGTCTCGTCTGCCAGGGCATCTCCGTCGATCCAGGTGCAGCCGTTCTCCGGATCCGGCGGCCGACACTCCGGGTCAGCGCGCGCACCGGCCGCGTGTCGCCGCTCGCTTCCGGAGTTCGGCCGTCGCGGCCTGCCTGATCCATGGATGCCGCAGGCAGGCGTGCCCGCCCGCAGGCAGGCGTGCCCCCAGGCAGGCGTGCCCCCAGGCAGGCGTGCCCCCAAGGCAGGCGTGCCCGCAGGGTGGCGTGCTCGCGGGTCAGGCGTGCTCGCGGGCGAGGGCGGCGCCGGCGGCCTCGAGCCAGCGCACGGGCTCGGCCATGGCCGCAGCCCCGCCCCCGGCGAGGTCGACGAGCGCGACGGAGGCCGCGAAGGCGGAGGCATCCGCGGTGATGGAGCCCGCGACGAGCGCCACCGGAACGCCTGCAGCACGCGCGAGCGCCGCGACCTCGGTCGGCGCCTTGCCCGCCTCTGACTGCCCGTCGAAGCGGCCTTCGCCCGTGACGACGAGGTCGGCTCCGGCGAGGGCATCGGCGAGCCCGACGGCCTCGGCGACGAGCCGGGCGCCGGCGCCCATGCTCGCGCCCCAGGCGAGGAGGCCGAAGCCCGTGCCGCCGGCCGCACCGGAGCCGGGCGCCTCGGCGAGCGCGCCGCTCGCCGGCGGCTCGACCGCGGCCTCCACCAGCGGGGCGAGTCGAGCGAGGTTCGCCTCGAGCACGTCGACGGTCGCGGCATCCGCACCCTTCTGCGGGCCGAAGACGGCCGCGGCGCCCGACGGGCCGAGCAGCGGGTTCGTGACGTCGCCGAGGATCAGCACGCCGCCGGGCGGCAGGGCGCGCAGCCCGGAGAGGTCGACCGAGGCCACCGACGCGAGTCCGCGCGAGCCGAGGAGCACCGGCCGCCCGTCGCCGTCGAGGAAGCGCGCGCCGAGCACGGTGAGCGCTCCGGTTCCGCCGTCGGTCGACGCGCTGCCGCCGAGCCCGAGCAGCAGCCGGGTCGCGCCGGAATCGAGTGCCGCCGCGATCGCCTCGCCGAAGCCGCTCGTGTGCGCGTCGAAGGGCTGCAGCGGGTCGACGAGCCCGAGCCCGCAGGTCGCGGCGAGCTCGACGACCGCGGTTCCGTCGGGCAGGCGCAGCCACGAGGTGCCGACGACGGGCTGCCCCGGCGCGGGCGGCGCGACCTCGAGCGCCACGCGTTCGGCGCCCGGAACGGCGGCCGCGAACGCGTCGAGCGTGCCCTCGCCGCCGTCGGCCATCGGCCGCAGCACGAGCTCGTCGTCGGGGCGCTCGGCGCGCCATCCGCGGGCCAGCGCCGCGGCCGCGTCGGCGGCGTCGACCGTGCCCTTGAACGAGTCGGGCGCGAAGACGACGCGGCGGCTCATGCGCCGCCTCCGAGGATGGCGCCGACCCTCGCGGCCGTGCGGGCAGGCGCGTCGGCGGTGGCGGCATCGGCGTCCGAGCCGCCGGCCGCGGCTCCGGCCTCGCGCACGATCGCCCACTCCCAGGCCGCGAGTTCGAGGCCGTCGACGACGGCACCGGTGACGAGGTCGGTGCCCGCGAGCGGCACGGTCGCCGTCGGCCCGCCGTGGTTGATCGCGGTCACGACGTCTCCACGCCGTGCGACCTCGACGTGCTCGGGCAGGCCGGCCACGACGGGGGCGACGGAGGCCGCGGCGAGCACGTGATCGACGACGGACTGCGTTCCGCGCTCGTCGGGCACGGTCGCGAGGTAGCGCGCGGTTCCGCGCCCGTGACGGCGAGCCGTGAGTGCGGGTCGGCCGGTGAGGCGCCCGCCCACGAACGAGGCCTCGACCGCGGCATCCGTGACGTGGATCTCCTCGGCGAGCAGCGTGCCGGTGGACTCCTCGAGCACGGCGCCACCGGCGAGCGATCCACCGAAGGGCGCGAACCGCTCGCCGGGCTGTTCGGCGGGCGCGTCGGGTGCGACCAGCGCGCCGAAGTCCTCGAGGCGCACGCCGAGCACGTCGCCGAGCTGGGTGAGGAACCCGCCATCGCGGAACCGGTCGGCCTCGTCGACGACGTCGGTGTAGGGACCGGCGAGCAGGTGCCCGCCGCCCTCGACGAACGAGGTCAGCGCCGCGGCATCCGCTTCGCGCACGAGACCGAGCAACGGTGCGACGGCGAGGTCGTAGCGGTCGTCGGCGCGCGCGGCCGGCACGAGGTCGACCTGCACGTGGCGGCGGTGCAGGGCGCGGTACCAGCGCTGCACGGCCGCGACGTAGTCGATGCCGTTCATGGGGTGGTCGGAGGCCTCGACGGCCCACCAGTTCTCCCAGTCGAAGACGATCGCGACGCGGGCGTCGCCTCGTGCCGGTGCCGGCAACGCGGGCAGGGCCGCGAGCGTCTCGCCGAGCGCCGAGGCCTCGCGCCAGGTGCGCGTCTCGGTGCCTGCGTGCGGCAGCATCGCCGAGTGGAACTTCTCGGCGCCCGCGCGCGACTGCCGCCACTGGAAGAACAGGATGCCGTCGGCGCCCCGCCCGATCGCCTGGGCGCTGAGCGCCGCCATCTGCCCGGGGGCCTTCGGCGCATTCGACGGGCGCCAGTTCAGCGCGTTCGTCGCCTGCTCCATGAGCACCCAGGGCTGTTCGGGCTTGAGCGAGCGCACGAGGTCGCGCTGGAACGCGGCCGCCCGGTAGCTCTCTGGGTCGTTCGGATCGGGGTAGCAGTCGTCGCTCACGAGGTCGAGGTGCGGCGCCCACTGCTCGTAGTTCGCCGGCTTGAACGCCCCCATGAAGTTCGTCGTGATCGGCTGGGTGGCGCCCGCGGCGCGGATGAGGTCGCGCTCCATGAGGTAGCACTCGAGCAGCATGTCGCTCGTGAACCGCCGGTAGTCGAGCATCTGCCCCGGGTTGTGGCTGTAGGGCGCCCTGCGCGGCGGGAACACCTCGTCGAAGGACTGGTAGCGCTGCGCCCAGAAGTTCGTGCCCCACGCGAGGTTCAGCGCGTCGACGTCACCGTACCGGTCGGCGAGCCATCGACGGAACGCGTCGCGCGCGGCATCCGAGAAGTCCATGTTCAGGTGGCAGCCGTACTCGTTGTTGACGTGCCACATGACGACGGCCGGATGCCGCGAGTACCGTTCGGCGATGGCGCTCACGAGTTCGCCGGCGAGGCGTCGGTAGACCGGCGACGACGGGGCGAACTGCTGGCGGCTGCCCGGCCAGTACGTGGCGCCGTTCTCGTCCTGCGGGAGCAGCTCGGGATACGCGGCGCTCGCCCACGGCGGCGGCGAGGCCGTGGCCGTGGCGAGGTCGACGGCGATGCCGCCCTCATGCAGCAGGTCGATCACCCGATCGAGCCAGGCGAAGTCGAACTCGCCCTCGCGCGGCTGGATGCGCGCCCACGAGAAGATGCCGAGGCTGACCATCGTGACCCCGGCCTCGCGCATGCGCGCGACGTCGTCGGGCCAGATCTCCTCTGGCCACTGCTCGGGGTTGTAGTCGGCGCCGTAGTGCACGTGGTCCTCCGTCGTTGGATGGGAAAGCGTATTCCCCATCGTAACCCGGGGCTCGCTCAGGCTTGCACAGGCGCCCGCTGCAGGGCGAGGAACTGGTGCACGAACGCGATCGCCATGCCGCCCTCGCCGACACCGGCCGCGACCCGCTTCACCGACCCGGAGCGCACGTCGCCGATCGCGAAGACCCCCGGCGTGCTGCACTCGAGGGCGAACGGACGGCGCAGCTCGGGCCAGGAACCGCTCGCCGCGGCATCCGCCCCCGTGAGGACGTAGCCGCGCTCGTCGCGGGCCACCTCCGGCGGCAGCCAGCCGGTGACCGCATCGGCGCCGATCATCACGAACACGACCGTGACGTCGCGCCGGGTCGTCACGCCGGTCGCCCGGTCGACGACGTCGACCCCCTCGAGCGCCTCGGCGCCGTGCAGCCCGACGACCTCGCTGCGCGTCTCGACGCCGATGCCGCCGTGCGACCCGATCTGGTCGATGAGGTAGCGCGACATGCTCGCCTCGAGCGATTCGCCCCGCACGAGCATCGTCACCGAGCGCGCATGCCGCGAGAAGAACAGCGCCGCCTGCCCGGCCGAGTTGCCCGCGCCGATGATGCACACGTCGGCTCCCTTGGCGACGGCGGCGTCGCTGCGGGCCGCGCCGTAGTAGACGCCGTTGCCGAGGAACCGCTCGACCCCGGTCACCGGTAGGTCGCGCCACTCGACGCCGGTGGCGACGATCACGACCGCAGCGCGGAGCGTGTCGCCGCCGTCGAGCACGATGACGTGACCGGACGCCCCGCCGCCCGCCGCGGGCCGGATCGCCTCGACCGTGCGCGTCACCACGATCTCGGCACCGAGGCGCTTGGCCTGCTTCAGCGCCCGGCTCGCGAGGTCGTCGCCCGAGATGCCGAACGGGAACCCCGTGTAATTCTCGATGCGCGTCGACGTGCCGGCCTGGCCGCCCGGGGCCAGCGACTCGATGATGACCGTGCGCAGGCCCTCGGCCGCCCCGTTCACGGCCGCGGTGAGGCCGGCGGGCCCGGCTCCGAGGATCACCACGTCGTACTCGTCGGCCGACGGCTCGACGTCGAGCCCCACGGCGACGGCGACCTCGCGCATGCCCGGGTCGACGAGCCTGACCCCGCCGGCCGCCTCGAGCACCGGCGATGCGGATGCCGCGGCATCCGCCCCGCCCTGACTGCCCACCGCCGGGCCGCCCACCGCCTCGGTCGTGACCCGATCGAATGCGACCTGGTTGCGCGTGAGGAAGCGCGCGATCGCGTGCGTCCTGGCCTCGTTGCGCGGTCCGATGAGGCGGATGTCGGTCTCGGGCACCTCGGCGGCGATCACCTGGAGCGAGTCCAGGTAGCGGCGGGCGAGCGCGGCCACGCGTGCGGGAACCGATGGCGCCATGGCCGCGAGCGTGTAGAACGCGGTCACGTCGAGCTTGATGATGCGCGAGGTCGCACCGGTCGGGCCACCCGCGCCCGTCGACCCGCCCGCCGCCGCGCGTCCGCTCGCCGGGAACGGCGTGCTCAGCGTCATCGGCACCTCGCCGAAGAACTGGCCCGGCCTGCGCGTGCCGATGACGCGCTCGTCGCCGTTCACGACCTTCGTGATCTCGGCGCCGCCCTCGACGACGACGAACAGCGCCCGCTCGTCGCCCTCGTGCGCGAAGTACTCCCCCGCCACGAGTTGGATGTCCTCGACCACTCCGGCCAGGTAGTCGAGCGTCGCATCGGGCAGGGGCGCGAAGATCGGGATCGTGCGCAGCACGTCGGTCGTGATCATGCGCGAACCCGCTGCGTCGTCGATCCGAACCGCGTCCTGGCCCCGCCCGTCACTCGCACCATGCGACCGTATCCGCGGCGGGCGGCACGGTCAATGACCGCGGGCACCCCAGATCGCGGGCATGGCGCGGCGGGCACCGTCCACGAGCCGGTCGACTCAGTCGGGCAGCACGATGCGGATGATCGGGCGCCCGTCGACGCTGCGAACGGATGCCGCGGGCGCGTCGACGACGACCACGATGCCGTCGGGCGTGGCCCAGGCGCGCCACCACGCGGCATCCGTCACCTCGACCTCGTCGGCGCGGAGCATGCGGCGGCCGAGCGTGTGCGGCTTGATCGCGGTCATCCACGGTGCGACGCCCTCGAGCGTGCGCCGCTGGACGGCCGGGATCTCGCCCGCGGCCGTCGGTCCGACGTTGAGCATCAGGCGCCCGCCGCGCGAGACGACGTCGGCGTAGAGGCGGGCGAGCTCCCGCGGGCTCAGCGTGAGGGACTCGTCTTCGACGCGGTTGTAGCCGAACGAGAAGCCGAGGCCGCGGCAGTGCTCCCACCCGGTGCCGGTCTCGTGGTCGGTGTCGTGCGCGTACTCGCTCGTGGCGTAGTCGCCGACGGGGGCGCCCCAGCGGTCGTCGACGACGCCGTGGGGCACGGCCTCGCGATACCGGGCGAGCAGTGCCTCGATCGAGCGGGGCCCCGGCCGCTTGCCCGCATCGGGCCAGTCGATGTCGTTCCAGATCAGGTCGGGCGCGTACCGCTCGATGAGGTCGACGACGTGCGCGAACGCGTAGTCGTTGTAGTCGGCGTCCTTCGGGCGCTGGAGCTCGATGTCCGCGCTCGAGCGGTGCGGCGGGCCACCGGTGAACGCCCAGTCGAGGCCGCCCGAGTAGTAGACGCCGAACCGGATGCCCTCGGCGCGCACGGCCTCGGCGAGCGGGCCGATGAGGTCGCGACGGGGCCCGCGGGCGACGGTCGTGAGGTCACCGGAGCCCGGAGCGTCCCAGAGGGCGATGCCGTCGTGGTGCTTCGTGGTGGGCACGACGTAGTCGGCGCCGACCGAGCGGAACAGCCGTGCCCAATCGGCGGGGTCGTACGACTCCGCCCGCCACGCATCGAGGAGCGCGTCGTACGGCGCGCCCCCGAACTCGCGCGCGTGGTGCTCGGCGGCCGGCGAACCCTCGATGCGGATCGTGTTGGCGTACCACTCGGCGTAGGCGTTGTGCGCGAACCACTCGTCGTCGGGCACGGTGCCGAGCGCGCCCGACGGCTCGGCCCAGGCCGGCACCGAGTAGGCGCCCCAGTGCACGAAGAAGCCGAGGCTCGCCTCGCGCGCCCAGTCGGGCAGCGGCCGTGCGGCGGTCATGCGTCGCGGCCGCCGCCGCCGTCGCGACCCTCGCGGCCGTCACCGAGGTCGTCGCGTCGGCGACGCGGGCGCTCTGGCACGGCCACGATCGCGAGGGCGATGCAGCCGAGCGCAGGGATGACGAGCGGGAACAGCTGCCACGTGACGACCCCGGCGAACACCGCGGTCGCCAACAGGTACGCCGCTCCGGCGAGGTCGCCGCGCAGCACGCCCGGCACCGACCTCAGGGCAGCGAGCCAGCCGGTCTCGGGCGCCCAGCGACCGGATGCCGCGAACAGGGCGAGCACCAGGCCGGCGAGTCCGACCCACCCGACGACCGCGATGAGCTGCCCGCCGGGCAGCGCACCCGACCCTGCCAGATCGAGGTCGAGCACCAGGATCAGCGCGAGCACCGCGGATGCCGCGCCCACGGCCGTGCCGCCGAGCAGCGCCGAGCGCACGTCGCGCCAGAACCACCCGAGCCCGGAGTCCTCGGCCATCAGGAACCGGCGGAGATGACGCACGCCGGCGGCGAGCGCCGCGGGCAGCGTGATGATCGGCAGCGACACGATCGCGATGAGCACGCCGATGACGAGCACCTCGCCGAGCAGCCAGAACGCGCTCTTCGCGCCCGGGAACCTGACCTGCCCCGCCGCGTCGTCGCGCGTCGGACCGCTGCCCGTCGCCGCGGCGTGGCGGGCGGCGCGTTCGGCTGCTCCAGACATCCGGAACCTAGCCCTTCAGTCCCTGGGTGGCGACGCCGTCGACGAGGAAGCGCTGGAAGACGATGAAGAAGATCAGGATCGGCAGCAGCGCCAGGAACGACACGGCCATGGTCGCCCCGTAGTCGGACGTCGAGGTCTGGTCGTTGTAGAGCTTCAGCGCGATCGGCAACGGGTACTCCTCGGGCGTGTTGATGTAGAGCAGTGGGCCGAGGAAGTCGTTCCACGTCCAGATGAACGTGAAGATCGCCGAGGTGATCAGGGCCGGCTTGATGAGCGGGAGGATGATCGAGAAGAAGATGCGGATGTGTCCGGCGCCGTCGATGCGGGCCGCCTCGTCCATGTCGCGCGGGATGTTGCGGATGAACTGCACGATAAGGAACACGAAGAACGCCTCGGTCGCGAGGAACTTCGGCAGGATCAGCGGCCAGTACGTGTCGACCAGTTCCAACTTATTGAACATGATGTACTGCGGGATGATGATGACGTGGAACGGCAGGAGCAGCGTTCCGATCATCGCCGCGAACAGCAGCCCGACGCCGCGGAACTTGATGCGGGCGAACGCGTACGCCGCGAGCGCCGACGAGAACAGGGTTCCGATCACGGCCATCACCGCGATGAACAGCGAGTTCGCGAAGAACCGCCACAGCGGGGTGCCAGCGATGCCCTCGACGACCTTGACGTAGTTGTCGACCGTCGGGTTGTCGGGCATCAGGCCGGGGTTCTGGCCGAACTCGCTCGACGGCTTGAAGGTGGCGAACAGCATCCACACGAGCGGGTAGAGCACGATCGCGGTGAGCGCGAGCAGCACGATCATCCAGATGATCGTATTGACGGTCTTGCGCTTGATGCGACGACGGCGTTGCGGGGCCGGCTCGGTGGAGATCTCGAGGAACTCCGCGCTGGGGACTTCGATCGTGCTCATCGGTTCTCTCCTGCGTAGTGCACCCAGCGTGTCGACGTCTTGAAGAGGATGAAGGCGATGATCGCGACCACGATCACCAGCACCCAGGCCATCGCCGAGGCGTACCCCATCTGCAGGTCGGCGAAGCCGCGCTTGTAGAGGTACACGGTGTAGTAGTTGGTCATGCCGGCGGGGCCGCCGGAGCCGTTCGAGATGATGTACGCCGAGGCGAAGATCTGGAACGCGTTGATGAGCTCCAGCAGCAGGTTGAAGAAGATCACGCTCGAGAGCATCGGGATCGTGACCGACCGGAACTTGCGCACCGGCCCGGCGCCGTCGACCTCGGCGGCCTCGTAGAGCTCCTGCGGGATCTGCTTGAGCCCGGCGAGGAAGATCACCATCGGGGCGCCGAACTGCCAGACGGCCAGCAGGATCATCATCGGCACGACGAGGGCGACGTTGCCCACCCAACCGCCGAGCTCGATGCCGAAGAGGCTCAGGCTGTTGTCGACGGGGCCGTCGGTCGAGAACATGGCCCGCCAGACGATCGCGACGGAGACCGAGGCGCCGATGAGGGACGGCGCGTAGAACGAGGAGCGGAAGAAGCCCGATCCCTTGTTGCGGTAGTTCAGCAGCATCGCGATGCCGAGCGCCGCGGCGAGTTTGATGGGCGTTCCGACGAGCACGTAGATCAGGGTGATCTGCACCGACTGCAGGTACTGCGGGTCGTCGGTGAACATGCGCACGAAGTTGTCGAACCCGACCCACTCGGGGTCCTTGAACAGGTTGTACTTCGTGAACGCGAGGTAGAGGGAGTAGAGCATCGGCCCGAGCGTGAGCCCGAGAAATCCGATGAGCCACGGGACGAGGAACCCGTACCCGGCGACCGACTCGCGCCTCGCGGCACGGCGTCGGCCTGGACTCATCGAGGGTCCGCCGCGTTCGGCGCGGCGCAGCTCGCGGCGCATGGCCTTCGCGTCGGCTCCCGCCGTCACGATGGACTGGGTGGTGGTCACGTGGAACTCCGATCTCTCCCGAATGGGACTCCGGGCGGGGTCTGCCTTCCCCGCCCGGAGTTGCGGCGCGAGCGCCGACTACTGGTTCAGGACGACGTCCATCTCGCTGAAGAACTGCGAGACCGCGTCATCGACCGTGAGGGTGCCGTAGCCGAGCTCCTGGCCGATCTGGCGGAACTTCTCCTCGAGGGTGCCGTAGCCGACGATCGGCACGGGCGGGGCGTCGCCGAGGCGGTCGGCGATCGAGGCCTCGTAGTCGGCGATCTGCTGGCTCAGCGGGTCGAGGTCGGCGCCCTCGAGCGCGGTCGTCGAGGCCGGCAGGCCGCGGTTGGTGCCGAAGGCGGCACCCGACTCGGGGCTGTTGACGAGGAAGTTCACGAGCGTCGCCGCGGCTTCGGGGTGCTCGGTCTTGGCCGAGATCGAGTGCAGCATCGAGGGCTTGAGGTAGAGGTCCTTCGCGCCCTCCTCGGTGATCGGGGGCTGGACCAGGCCGAGCTCGGTGAACGACTCGCCGAGGTTGCCGAGGTAACCGGCACCGAAGTTGTCCCAGGTCAGCTCGCTCGCGGTGAGCGCCGAGTCGAAGCCCGAGAGCGGGTAGATCTCCTCGAGGCGCTGCTGCCCGATGACCGTGCCATCGGTGCGGATCGCGTCGCCCTGCTCCCAGAAGGCCTTGAGATCGTCTTCGGTGAAGTTCGGCTCGCCGTCTTCGGTGAAGAGGTCCTCACCCTTGGCACGCTGCTGCACCTCGAAGTTCTGGATGCGGCCGGTCCAGTCGGTGCCGCCCCACAGCTCGACGCCCGCTGCGGTCGCCGCGTCGGTGACCTCCTTCATCCAGGCGTCGTAGTCCTCCCAGTCGCCACCGGCGAACTCCTCGACGCCGACCGACTCGAGCAGCTGGGGGTTGGTGTACAGCCCCCACGCGTTCGTCGAGGTCGGGATGCCGGTGGTCTCGTCGCCGACGACGCCGATGTCGAGGATGTTCTGCGCGAGCGGCTCGGTGTCGATGACGTTGCCGAGGTACGGCGTCAGGTCGAGCAGGAGGCCGTTCTCGGAGTACTGGCGCAGGTACGAGTAGTCGAACTGCATGACGTCGGGGAGGCCGCCGCCGGCCGCCTCGGTCTGGCGCTTCTCCCAGAACTCGGGGAACCCGAGGAACGAGGTGTTCACCGTGATGTTCGGGTACTCCTCGTTGAAGGAGGCGATGGCCGTGTCGTAGAGCTCGGCGCGGACGTCGTTGCCCCAGAACGCGAGGTCGAGGGTGACCTTCTCGTCGGGGTCGTAGGTGGCGGCCGTCTCGGCTCCGCCACCGGAGCACCCCGTGAGCACGAGCGCCGCGCTCGCGGTCAGTGCCGCCGCGGCCAGCGCCGTGCGTCGCGTGCGAATGTTGAACATCGTTGTCCTCCCGGAAACGTCAGTGTCTGCCTGGTGCCTGCTGCGCTTGCCTCTGCCTGTGGGAAAGCGCTTGCCCAAATGTAACCGAGCGACGGCGGGCGGTCAACCGAAATCGCAAAATCGTTTCAATTCGTGATCATCATCGGATGTCGCGGCACGCGCCTGCGCATGAGAATCCCTGATCAGCGGATGATCTGAGCCATCGGGTCAGGTCGTGATGGGATTTCGCTCAGGCCTCGGGCAGGGCCGAGACCGGCGCGTCGCGGTCGCAGACCAGCCTGCCATGCTCGACGCGGAGCTCCGCCGCGAAGACCGCGCTCACTCGTGCGGCCGGCGCATCGCCGGAGCCCAACTCGCTGCCGTCCCAGTGCGGATGGGTGAAGGAGAACAGCACCCCGCGATCGCCGTCGACGACGACGTCGCCGCGATGACCTCGGGCGCCCAGTGCGTCTCCCGCGGTCGGTCGCGGTCGGTGGCGGATGCTGCGGCATCCGCCTCGAGTCCGTCGACCGTGCCGACGTATCGCCAGTCGAGTCCGTCGGACGAGCGCGCGATGCCGATGCGGCTGCCGTGCACCCACGCCACGCCGGGTTCGTCGACCGTCGCGCGGCGCTGGGTGAAGAACATCCACCACTCCCCCGTGCCGCGGTGGCGGATCACGGTCGGATCGGTCGCGCCGTCGTGCACGGGATCGTGGAAGATCGCGTCGTCGGGCGCGTCACCGTCGGCACCGGATGCCGCTGGCCGGCGCTCGGCGTGGGCCATCGCGTTCGTCACGCCCGGCGCAGGTCGACCACTGGGCTCTCGAGGCTGCGGCGGTGCGCGGCATCCGCTCGCAGGGTCTCGGGGGTCACGACCTGCCCGCTCGTGGCCGACGAGTAGATGGCCGTGACGATCTCGAACGAGCGCGCGATCTCGGTCGCGGTCGACGGGAGCGGGCCGCCCGAGCGGAGCGCGGCGTAGATGTCGCGCACGAGCGGGTCGTGGCCGCTGCCCTCCTCGACCTCGGGCAGCTCCCAGGCCGCCTGCACCTCGGCCGCGACATCCGGTGCGGGCGTGATGCGCCAGTGCTCGTGCGCGTGCCCGTAGAGGTGGTCGACGGTGATCGTCGCGAGCTCGGTGTCGATGCGCACCGAGCTCGTCTGCCTTGGCGAGAGCGCGCTCGTGACGACGGATGCCACGACGCCCCCCTCGAACGTCACGACGGCCGTCGAGACGTCCTCCATCTGCGTCTCGCGATCGAGGCGCCAGAGCTGGCCCTGCACGCTGGTCCAGTCGCCGAGCAGCCAGGCGAGCAGGTCGATCTGGTGGATGCCGAGGCCGAGCGTCGGCCCGCCGCCCTCGGTGGCCCACTTGCCGCGCCAGGGCACCGCGAAGTACGCCGGGTCGCGGTACCAGAGGGTGTTGCACATCGCCACGAGCGGGCGTCCGAGCGCCCCCGAGTGCAGCAGGTCGCGCACGTGCGCCGGCGCCGTGCCGGTGCGCTGCTGGAACACGACCGCGAGGCGACGGTCGCTGCGAGCTGCGGCATCCGTCATCGCGTCGAGCTCGTCGAGGCTGAGGGCCGCCGGCTTCTCGCAGACGACGTGCAGCCCCGCATCGAGCGCGGCGATCGCCTGCTCGGCGTGCACACCGGGCGGGGTCAGCACGTGCAGCAGGTCGATGCCGCCGCGCTCGAGCAGCTCGGCGAGCGAATCGTCGACGCGAGGGATGTTCCAGCGGTCGGCGAAGCGCCGGGCGTGCTCGGGGTCGCGGTCGGTCACCGCCACGAGCTCGGCGTCGGGCGTCGCAGCGAGCGCGGCGGCATGCGCGTCGGCGATCGCGCCCGTGCCGACGAGGGCGGCGCGGAGGGGGGCGGAGGCGGTCTCGGTCATCGGGGTCCTTCCGAGTGGCGGGGGTCGCGGGCGGGGTCGAGTCGGTCGCGGCCGGCGTGGTCGGGGCCGGCGAGGTCGTAGCGGTCGAGCACCCCGCACATGCCGAGGCTCGCGGGCTCGGGGCGGGCCGTGCTCACGCGCGCGGCGGCGAGTCCGGGGTCGCGCCCGGCCTCCAGCGCGTCGAGGCGTGCGCCGGTCGCGTTCGCCTCGGCCTGTGCGCCGTGCTGCCACAGGGTGCGCCAGTCGGGCGCCCTGGCCGCGACGAGGGCGACTGCGTGGGCGTGCAGGCGTGCGAGCCGGTCCTGGTTCAGGTGCGCATCGTCGAGCACTCCGTCGTCGAAGAGGTCGAGGAATCCCCGCACGGCGAGGTCGCGTCGCGTCGCCGCAGCGGCCCGTCGTTCGTCGGCCGGCCCGTCTGCACCCGGCAGGGTCGCGGCCGCCCGGTACGCCTCGGCATCGGCGAGCACGTCGTCGGGAAAGGTCATCACCGCGTCGCCGGCCTCGGGAAGCCCGGCGTTGGCCATGATCACGCGCACGTCGAGGCCGCCGTGGTTCACCGCCCGGTGGATGACGCCGGGCTCGAACCAGACGAGCGCACCCGGCTCCAGCGAGTGCTCGGCGAACCCCGATGCGTCGACCGTCTGCAGCGTGCCCGCCCCGGCGACGACGAGGTATGCCTCGCTCGACACGGTGTGCAGGTGCGGCGTGCCGCCGGCGAGGCCGTCGGGCGCGGCATCGGAGTAGGCCTCGAGCCGGCTGATCGAGGTGGCGCCCGGGAATCGCGGCTGGCGGCTCATGCGTCGAGCACCCCGTCGAGCGCCGCCGCGCCGGCTATCGCGAGCCGCTCGGCCCGCTCAGGGTCGCTCGCGCCGTCGGCGATCACGACGCCGTACCGCAGGGCGAGCACCTGCCCCGGCTCCACGACGTGCTCCTCGCTGAAGAACGGCGCCGGGCAAAGGCAGGCGAACTCCTCGGCGCGGGCGAACCACTGCGGCGGGTGCTGCACGTTCGCCGCATGGTCGACCATGACGACGGTCGAGGCCGTGCCGGTGCCGTCGTGGCGCCCGCTGAAGCCCATCCACGGCGAGCGGATGCCGCGCAGCTCGTCGCCGCCCGCGACGCCCGGCGCCAGCACGGTGCCGTTCGTGAACGAACGCGGGCCCCGCCAGAACAGGCCGCCGTAGCCGGCGTTCTCGCGCCCGCGGGTCGTGGGCGATCCGATCGGGATCGCGCGGTCGCCCACGTTGCGCAGCCGCGTCCCGAAGCCGAGCAGCCACGCGTCGTCGGCGAGCGTCGTCGCGGCGATCGTGCGCTCCTCCACGAAGACGTGCCCCCCGGCCTCGGTCACCCAGTCGAGGCGCTCGGTCCGACGAGCGGATGCCGCGACATCCGCTCGGCTCGATTCGGTGTCGGATGCCGCGTCGAACCCGAGGTGCCGCTGCTCGCCGTTGTTCGGCAGTTGCACGTAGCCCTCGCCGCGCACGAACGTCGGGCCGCCCCAGAAGTTCTCGTCGCCGACGACGGGCAGCGACCAGGCGATGCCCTTGTGCCACACGTGATCGTGCGGGCGGAAGAGCGACACGACCTCGCCGCCGAGCGTGCGGATCGGGCTGAAGTACGGACGCGGCGACTCGAGGCGCACGTCGGTCGGCCGGAACACGTACTCGGCGAGCACCGCCTCGCCACCGCGGATCAGCAGGCGGTCGTCGGCCTCGTCGATGCGGATGTCGGGCATCGGTCTCCTTCGGTCGTCGTCGATCCGGGTCTGGTGCGCGCTCCAGTGGGAAAGCGTTATCCAAGCGTACCGGCCCGGCCGGCATCCGGCCATCCCCTGGAACGGTTGTCGACCAATCTCGCCTGGATTGTCGATCAGTCCTGACCAGCCCCACAGGTTGCCGAGTAGCCGCGAGATCCCGGATTCGACCGAAGAACACCGAGAACCTGCGTCAGGGCACCCTGCCCGACCTCGATGCGACGGAGTGGCCCGGCAGCTGACCCCTGCCGGCGCGTCACCGCACGCACGGTGACGAACCTGGTTCGCGAGCCCGGCGGTGTACGAGACTCCGTATGCCGCCGGGCCCGCTCGCGTCTCCACCCGTGACCGGGCTCAGCCGCGTCGCCGCCACCACTTCCGAGTTCGCGATGACGCCGGCTCCTGCTCACGCTGCGCGCGCGCTCCTCGGCCGGATGTCTCAGCCCAGGTCGAGCTCGAGCGGCCGTTCGACGCCCGCGATCGACACCGTCGGCCAGCGCGGGTCGGCCGTCAGCACGTCGATTCGACCGGAACCCGCGAGCACGGTGTCCTCGACCTTCGCGCCGGCGGCCGTCGGGTTCCACGCGAACGCCTGGCCCTCGCGCACGACGTCGGCGATGCCCGGTACCGCACGCGGATCTCGCCCGGCGTATCCGGCCGCCCCGCCCTGGTGGTGGTGCCGCCATTCGTCGGCGTCGAAGCCGTGTCGCGCGTACGCGGCGACGCCGGCGTCGAACACCTCGCCCAGGGTCGCGCCGGACCGGGTCGCCGCGAAGACGTCGGCCTCGACGTCGAGGATCCGCCGCATCGCGTCCTGCTCGCCATGCGCGGCCGGCCCGAACCGCAGCCATCTCGTCGCGTTCGCGATGAGGCCGTGCCGCCGACCGCAGACGACGAGCATCGCACGGTCGCCGATCGGCGCTTCGGTGGCCAGCGGATGCCGGTGCGCGAGCCTCGAGCGCCCGGCCACGAGCGTCACGAGCGGGTCGATGCCGCGCGCGGCGAGCTCGCCGGCGAGGCGGGCGGCGAGCCGCCGCTCGGTCGCGACGGGATCCGCGGCGGACGCGACATCCGTCAGCACCTCGGCGACCTCGCGGCAGAGTCGTCGGTACCGGTCGAGCTCCCCCGGCAGCAGGCTCGCGCGGGCGGCGCGCAGCTCGGCGGCGGCGTCGGCCTCGTCGAGCTCGGCCACGCCGGGTCCTGCGAGGGTCTCGTGCCAGGGCACCCGCACGATGTCGAGGCGGTCTGCCGAGACGAGTTCCTCGCCGAGCAGGCGGTCGGCCTCGTTCGCGAACACCCGCAGCTCATCGCCGTCCCGTCGAACGACCACCGCGGCCACCGGGTCGCCCGCGAGCGAGACATGCGTGCGCGCGCCGTCGAGGTACCACGACACGGCCGTGTGCGATCGCAGCACGATCGACGCCGCGCCCCGGCGGTCGAGCAGGTCGAGCACGCGGGCGCGCTTGACGGCCCGGTCGGCGACGGCTGTCTCGAACACGGACGCTTCGGGCGCAGTCGTCTCGGGCGCGGGCCTCGCCGACGCCGGCGTGCCCGCGGCATCCGTCGCGACATCCGCGATCATGCGACGCCCTCGGCAACCGCCGCGGTGCTGCCGCGCGCCTCGAGCCGAGGGCTGTAGAGCACCGAGTGCTCGACCGGCCCGCCCTCGATGAGGGTGCGCAGCCGCAGCCACACCTGACCGCCGATCTCGCCGCGCGGCACCGACATGCTCGTGAGCCGGGGCGTCGCGAAGCCGGCCATGGGAACGTCGTCGAATCCGGCGATCGAGAGGTCGCGCGGCACCTCGACGCCGAGCTCGTGCAGGCGCGTCATGAGGCCGAGGGCGACGAGGTCGTTGAAGGCGATGACCGCGGTGCAGCCGTCGCGGTGGGCGGCGAGCACGGCGTCGGATGCGGCGTAGCCGTCGTCGAGCCGCGAGCCGCCGGGCACCTCGTCGATGCGCACGTCGGGGTGGGCGGCGAGCGCCTCGGCGACCCCGCGCCGGCGCTCGGCGTTGGACGCGCTGGTCGGCGGGCCGCTGGCATAGGCGATGCGGCGGTGGCCGAGGTCGTGCAGGTGGTCGACGAGGTCGCGGATGCCGCGCACGTAGTCGACCCCGACGACGGGCACGTCGGCGCCCGGGAGCGGCCGGTTCACGACGACGACGGGCGAGACCGCATCGACGAGGGCGCGGAGCTTCGCCTCCGGCATGCGCGGCGCGCAGAGCACGAGCGCGTCGCAGCGCTGCCTGGCCTCGACGGCGATCTCCTCTTCATCGTCGACGTTCTCGGCGGTGTCGGCGACGAGCACGCGATAGCCGTCGCGGGCCGCGGCGAGGCTCAGCCCCTTGAGGATGCCCTGGAAGAGCGGGTTCTCGAGGTCGGGCACGACCATCGCCACGGTGTTGTTGCGTCCGTTCACGAGGCTGCGGGCCGTGGGGCTCGGGCGGTACTCGAGCTCGGCGATGGAGGCCTGCACGCGCCGCACGATCTCGGGATCGACGCTCGAGCGCCCGTTCAGCACGCGGGAGACGGATGCCTGCGAGACGCCCGCGTGCGCGGCGACGTCGGCGATCGTGGTCGCCCTGCTGCGCTGGCCCATGTGGATCCTCCCGTTCGTTCGCGACCCGCCTCACGGCGTCGCCCGGCTGCGCGAGGGCGACGCGAGAAACCGATTCCCCGAAACGATCCCGGAGTTGTCGGCGGCCTCAGTCGTGACCTATGGTAGCGACCAGAAAGCGGTTTCCCAACCGCATCCGAAGACCATCCCGGGCCTCACCGGCTCAGCGAAGGAGCGACATGCGGGTCATCGTCACCGGTTCTGCGGGCAGGCTCGGGCGCAGCGTCGCCGCCGGCCTCGCGGCATCCGGCCATCAGGTCGTCGGGGTCGATCGCACGACCGCCGACCTCGCCGGGGTCGACGAGCGCAGGGTCGACCTGATCGACGCGTTGGCCACCCAGCGACTCTTCGACGAGGTGCGCCCCGACGCCGTCGTGCACCTCGCGGGCATCGCCGTGCCGTTCAGCGCCCCCGAGCGCCGCATCCTCATGACGAACACCGCGCTCGTGCACACCGTGCTGGCCGCCGCCGTCGAGGCCGGCGTCGAGCGCGTGCTCGCCGCGAGCAGCCCGACCGTGCTCGGCTACAGCGCGCCGACCTGGCACGCCGATCGGCTGCCGCTCGACGAGGCCACCACGCCCGAGCCGGCCAACGCCTACGCGCTCTCGAAGCTCGTGATCGAGCAGACGGTGCAGATGTTCGCGCGCACCTCGCCCGGCGCGTTCGGGTTCTTCCGCCCCTGCTACGTCATCTCCCCCGAGGAGTGGGCCGGCGCCCCCACGCAGCAGGGCCACACGCTCGAGCAGCGCCTCGCCGATCCCGCGCTCGCGGCCGTCAGCCTGTTCAACTACCTCGACGCGCGCGACGCCGCCGACTTCGTCGGAGCCTGGCTCGACGCGCCCGCCGAGCTCGTCGACGGCGAGGGCTTCTTCGTGGGCGCCGCCGACGCGCTCGCCGTGCACCATGTGGCCGATCTCTGGCGCGACTTCGCCCCCGCCCTCGGCGAGGCGGCCGACGCGCTCGGCCACGGCCGCCCCGTGTTCGCGATCGACAAGGCCGAGCGACTGCTCGGCTGGCGGCCCGAACGCACGTGGCGCTCCGAACTCGAGCCGGCGGCGCTCGAGCGGGTGCTCGGGGCGTCAGACCGCCCTTCGGCGGCCGAGCGCTCGGCCTCCGACCGCGGGGCATCCGACCGCGACGACGACCGCGCCCCATCCGACCGCGCCGACGCGGGCCGTACCCGACACGCAGACCGACTCGAAACGAGGGCCAGATGACCACGACCACCCCCCTGCAGGCACCCTCGTTCGACGGCGTGCTGTTCTTCCCGGTCACGCCGTTCGGCGCGGACGGCGCGCCCGACCACGCCCTGCTCGCCGAGCACGTCGACTCGCGGCTGCCGTTCGGCCCCGGCGGCGTGTTCCCGGCGTGCGGTACCGGCGAATTCCACGCGCTCTCGGCGGGCGAGGCGATCGACGTCGTGCGCACCACGGTGCGGACCGTCGACGGGCGCGTGCCCGTCATCGCGGGCGCGGGCGGCCCGCTCGGCCACGCGATCGAGCTCGCGCGCGGCGCCGAGGCCGCGGGCGCCGACGGCCTGCTGCTGCTGCCGCCGTACCTCGTCTCGGGCACGACCGCCGGACTCGTCGCGTGGGTCGAGGCGGTCGCCGCGGCATCCGACCTGCCCGTGATCGTGTACCACCGCGGCACGGCGCGCTACACGGCCGACGCCATCACCCGCCTCGCCGCGAACCCGAAGGTCGTCGGCTTCAAGGACGGCACGGGCGACATCGGCCTCGCGCAGGAGATCGTGCTCGCCGCCGAGGCCACGGGCCGCGACTTCGCGTTCTTCAACGGCCTGCTCACAGCCGAGCTCAGCCAGGGCGCGTACCGCGGCATCGGCATCCCGCTGTACTCGTCGGCGGCGTTCGCGATGATCCCCGAACTGGCCGCCCTGCACTACCGCGCCTACACCGACGGCGACGAGGCGACCCGCCTGACCCTGCTCGCCGAGTTCTACCGGCCCCTCGTGAGCCTGCGCGATGAAACGCCCGGCTTCGGCGTCTCGCTCATCAAGGCGGGCCTGCGCCTGCGCGGCCTGCCCGTCGGCTCGGTGCGCCCGCCACTCGTCGACCCGACGCCCGACCAGGAGGCTCGGCTCGGCGCGATCCTCGAGCGCGGGCTGGAGCTCGCCGAGCGGCTCGGCGGCGGTTCGGCTCCGCAGAGCCACCACGGGCGAGCGGATGCCTCCGGCGCGAGCGCCGACGACGTTTCGAGCGCCGAGGCGACCCCCGCGGCGAGCGCGAGCGCCGAGGCGAGCGCATCCGCCGAGGCGGTGCCGGCCCGGTGACCGCGGCGATCCGGAGCCTCGCGACCCGGCGCATCCGCGTTCCCCTCAGCCGCCCATGGGGGCCGGACGTGCGCGACCTCTCGCTCGTCGAGGTCGTCGTCGAGGATTCCGACGGCGCGCAGGGGCGCGGCTTCTCGTGGACCCCGTCGATCGGCGCGGCCGCCGTCGAGGCCCACCTCGCGAACGACATCGCCGCGTTCGCACTCGGACGCGACGCCGATGCGGCGGCCCTGTGGCATCCGCTCTGGGCGCACCTGCACGAGGGCGGCAGCGGCGGCATCACCACGATCGCGATGGCCGGCCTCGACCTCGCCCTCTGGGATCTCGCGGCCCGCCGCGCCGGGCTCGGCATCACCGACCACCTCGGCCGGCGGCACGACACCGCGACCGTCTACGGCAGCGGCGTCAACCTGCACTACCCGCTGCCCGAGCTCGTCGCACAGGCCGAACGCTGGGTCGAGGCGGGCTTCGAGGCCGTGAAGGTCAAGGTCGGCAGTCCCGACCTCGCCGACGACGTGGCCCGCATCCGCGCGGTGCGCGACGTGCTCGGACCCGACCGCGGGCTCATGATCGACGCGAACCAGCGCTGGAACCTCGAGCAGGCCGAGCGCGCCATCGGCGAGCTGTCGGCGTTCGACCTCGGCTGGATCGAGGAACCCCTTCGGGCCGACGACCTCGCCGGGCACGTCGCCCTGCACACACGCATCGACGTGCCGATCGCCCTCGGCGAGAACGTGCACACGCGCTACCGGGTCGCCGAGTTCATCGACGCCGGCGCAGTGGATCTCGTGCAGCCGAACATCGTGCGCGTCGGCGGCATCACGCCGTTCCTCGAGATCGCCGCGCTGGCGACCTCGCGCGGCGTCGACCTCGCCCCGCACCTGCTGCTCGAACTCTCGGCGCAGCTCGCGCTCGCCCTGCCGGGCGACCACCTCGTCGAGGCCGTCGAGGACGCCTCGTTCGAGTCGCTCGGCGCGCTCGCCTCGCCGTCTCCGATCGAGC
Organism: Agromyces aureus; assembly: GCF_001660485.1. Classification (GTDB taxonomy): domain Bacteria; phylum Actinomycetota; class Actinomycetes; order Actinomycetales; family Microbacteriaceae; genus Agromyces; species Agromyces aureus. The sequence continues at coordinate 1,163,541 of NZ_CP013979.1, read as the reverse complement.
TCGACGCGAGCCTCGCGCGCACCACCGGGCAGCTCGGCCTCGGCCTGCGGTTCGCCTGATCGCTTCGAACTGCGGATGCCGCGGCATCCGCCAGACCCCGCTCGACTCGCTCGACCCCTCTGGAGGACGCATGACCACCGACCGCTCAGCCCTCGCCGCACCGTCGACGGATGCCGCGAGCTCGACATCCGTCGACGAGGCCGCCGCCGCGGCCCGCCGGGCCTTCGCCACGACCGTCGCGTCGACCGCCGCCGAGCGCGCCTCCTGGCTCGCCGCCGTCGCCGACGCGCTCGACGCCGCGCGCGACGAGCTCGTGCCACTCGCCGACGAGGAGTCGCACCTCGGCCCCGTTCGCCTCACCGGCGAGCTCGCCCGCACGACCTCACAGTTGCGGCTCTTCGCCCGCGCGGTCGTCGAGGGCTCCTACCTCGAGGCGACGATCGACCACCCGGATGCGACGACGATCCCGCCGACGCCCGACCTGCGGCGGATGCTGCGGCCGCTCGGACCCGTCGCCGTGTTCGGGGCGTCGAACTTCCCGTTTGCGTTCTCGGTCGCGGGCGGCGACACCGCGTCGGCGCTCGCCACCGGATGCCCCGTCGTGGTCAAGGGCCACTCCGCGCACCCCCGCCTGTCGCGACGCACCGCCGCGATCGTCGGCGCCGCCCTCTCCGCCGCGGGCGCCCCCGCTGGCACCTTCGGACACGTCGAGGGACGCGCGGCCGGCGTCGCCCTGGTGCAGCACCCCGAGATCCGGGCGGTCGGGTTCACCGGCTCGCTGCACGGCGGGCGCGCGCTGTTCGACCTCGCGTCGTCGCGTCCCGACCCCATCCCGTTCTACGGCGAGCTCAGCGCCGTCAACCCGGTGCTCATCACGCCGGCCGCCGTCGAGGCGCGCGCGACCGAGCTCGCCGCCGGCCTCGCCGCGTCGTTCACGCTCGGCGCCGGCCAGTTCTGCACGAACCCGGGCGTCGTCTTCGTGCCCGCGGGCTCCGGCTTCGCCGACCTCGTCGCCGCGCAGGCGGTCGGGTCGGGCGATGCGGATGCCGCGGTGCCGATGCTCACCGACGGCATCGCCGCCGCGTTCGCCGACGGGGTCGCCGCACTCGCCGCCCATGCCGACGTACGGGTCGTCGCGGGCGTGGTGAGCGGGCCGGACGACGTGGACGGGTCGGGCAACGCCCCGGCCGCGGCATCCGCCACCGGAACCGGCTCGCCGGTCGTGCTCGCCACCACCGCCGCCGCGGTCGTCGCCGACCCGCAGGCGCTCTTCGCCGAGTGCTTCGGGCCGTCGACGCTCGTCGTGGAGTACGCCTCGATCGACGAGGCGCTCGCGGCGATCCGGGCCGTCGGAGGCAGCCTCACGGCCACGGTGCACGCCGAGCCCGACGAGGACCTCTCCGACATCCTCGCCGTGCTCACCGAGATCGCCGGGCGCGTGCTCTTCACCGGATGGCCGACCGGCGTCGCGGTGAGCTGGGCGCAGCAGCACGGCGGCCCGTGGCCCTCGACGACGACCATCCACACGTCGGTCGGCGTCAGCGCGATGCGCCGGTTCCTCCGGCCGGTCGCCTACCAGGAGGCTCCGGATGCCGCGCTGCCGCCCGAACTGCGCGAGGCGAACCCGCTCGGCATCCCCCGCCGCCTCGACGGCGTGCTGACGCTGCCCTGAGCCGCGCTCCCGCCCGCGGTTCGGACGCGAATGGTCGGAATGCACGATGCGAAGCGACCATTCGCGTCCGAACGACGCGCGCGTCCATGCACCGGGCAACCACGAGCGTCCCCCCGCGAGCGTGCGCGGGGGGACGCGGGCCCCCGGTGAGCCCGCGCGCCGCTCAGACCCCGAGCTCGAGCTCGCTGACGAGCACCGGCCGGCCGGTCTCGAGCGAGAGGTTGCCGGCGATGCCCACCGACACGGCGCGCACGCCGTCGGCGTAGCCGGCCACGCGGCCGAGCGGCGCGTCATCCGTCACGCGCCGGAAGAGGTGGTCGAGCAGGAAGGCGTCGCCGCCGCCGTGGCTCCCGATGCCCTCGGGAATGGGCACGACCTCGGCGCCCTCCCAGTGTCGCTGCACCACGAGGCGCTCGGAGTGCGGGCGCACGTCGTCGACGGCCGAGGCATCGGGATGCATCGATGGGTCGACGACCACGCGGCCGTCGTCGCCGATGAGCACGGCGCCGCGCTCGACGACCTCGAGCTCGGCCCGGCCTTCGGTGCCGTTCACGGTCACGCGGTAGCCCTCCCAGGGGGCGTGGGCATTCAGCGAGTAGCTGAGCGTCGCGCCGGAGTCGTAGTCGACGAGGGCGGCGAGGTTGTCCTCGATCGTGATGCCGGCATCGAAGACGTCGCGGTCGCGCAGGTAGCCGTCGTGGTGCTCCTGGTCGAGGTAGAGCTCCTTCATTCGGGCGTCGCCGGCGAGGTCGAGGGCGAACGGGTCGCCGCTCGTGCCGGTGCCGCGCGACGGACGCTCGCCGAGCCCGCGTGCCTCGGCGTTCTCGGCGCCGTAGAAGCGCAGGCCGCCGCTGGCGAAGACGCGCACCGGGGCCGCGTCGATCCACCAGTTGACGAGATCGAAGTGGTGCGAGGCCTTGTGGATGAACAGGCCGCCGGAGTTCGCCTTCTGACGGTGCCAGCGGCGGAAGTAGTCGGCCCCGTGCACCGTGTCGAGCGCCCACTCGAAGTGCACGCTCGTGACCCGGCCGATGCGTCCGCCTGCGATGACCTGCCGCAGCGTCGAGTTGCGCGGGCTGTAGCGGTAGTTGAAGGTCGTGATGACCTCGCGGCCGGTCTCGGCGATGGCCTCGCCGATGCGGCGCACGCTCTCGGCGTCGATCGTCAGCGGCTTCTCGACGACCACGTCGGCACCCGCACGCAGGGCCCGCACGACGTACTCGGCGTGCGTGAAGTCGGGCGTGGTGATCACGACCCGGTCGATGCGCTCGTCGATGATCATGCGCTCGAGGTCGTCGACGGCATAGCGCACGGGCGCCGGATGTCCCGTCGCGACGACCTCGCGCTCGTAGACGTCGAGCCGGCCCGGGTTCACGTCGCACCAGGCGACGAGGTCGGCGACCTCGGCGACATGCTCGGCGCCGAACGCGGTTCCGGACATCGCGGCGATGTACATGCCGGCGCGGCTGCCCGTGCCGATGAGTGCGTACCGTTCGTGCTGCGCCATCCTGTGCTCCGTCGCGTCGTTGGTGGGTGGGCGGCGCCGGTGCAGAAACCGCTTGCTCAGCGGCATCCGTTCTGCGCCTCGATCGGCACGAAATCGGCGGGAAAGCGCTATCTCGTGCGTGCTACATTTCTACCAGCAACACATGGCGATGCCAAACGGCGGCGCAGTGAACCGCGCGATAGAGTCGAGGCGCTCGGCCGAGACGACGCGACGAACCCACGCGGTACGGCCGACCTGCGACCAGGAGGACCCATGGCTGATGGCGGCCCCCAGAGCCGGCGATCGACGCCGGCCACCCTGCACGACGTCGCCCGCGAGGCAGGCGTCTCGCTCGCCACGGCGTCCCGGTCGCTGAACGGAAGCGCCCGCAAGGTCAACGAGGAGTACCGCGACCGCGTCCTCGCCGCGGCCGCGAAGCTCGCCTACACGCCGAACCTCTCCGCGCAGGCCGTCGCCCGCGGTACCTCGACCACGGTGGCCCTCCTCGTCGCCGACATCGCCGACCCGTACTTCTCGTCGATCGCCGCCGGCGTCGTCGGCGCGGCGGGCGACGACCGGCTCATCGTCACCATGGCCGAGACGAAGCGCGACGCCGAACGCGAGCTCGAACTCGTGCGCGCGATGCGCGGACAGCGCCCCCGCGTCATGATCCTCTCGGGGTCGCGCATCATCGGCGACCCGAACGCCGTGGCACTCGAGGCCGAGCTCACCGCCTACGAGCAGACCGGCGGTCGCGCCGTCTTCATCAGCGAGAGCGACCTGCCGTTCCGCACCCTGCCGCTCGCGAACCGGGCCGGCGCACGCGACCTCGCCGTCGAGCTGCAGTCCCTCGGCTACCGCCGCTTCGCCGCACTGACCGGTCCCGAGTCGCTGCGCACCGCGCACGACCGCATCGCCGGGTTCTCCGAGGGCCTCGCCGCTTCGGGCGGGCTCCTGCCCGACGACCGGCTCGTGCGCAGCGCGTTCACCCGCGACGGCGGCTACGACGGCATGCGCCGGCTCCTCGAGGCCGGCATCGGCGACACCCAGGTCGTCTTCGCCCTCAACGACGTCATGGCCATGGGCGCGATGTCCGCGATCCGCGACGCGGGGCTCGAACCCGGCCGCGACCTCGCCGTCGCCGGCTTCGACGACATCCCGACCGTGCGCGACGTGACGCCACGCCTCACGAGCGTGCGCATGCCGCTCGAGCGCATCGGCGAGCAGGCGCTGCGCCTGGCGCTCGACGACGAAGCGGATGCCGCATCCGCTCGTGCCGCCTCAGCGGATGTCTCGACCGAGGTCGTCATCCGCGAAAGCACGCCGCGCCTCGGGGCCTAGCCGCCCGGCCGGCTCACCGGCTCCTCACCTCCCTGTGCGGATGCCTCCGCGCCCACTCTCCCCCGCCGCGCCCTGGCCCGCCGACTTACCCATTCCGCCCCGCCGCGCCGTTTCGCCTGGTTGCCGGACGATCGAGTCGCCACGCCGGGCGGCGCCGCGCGGCGTCGGCGCGGCGTCGGCGCGGCGTCGGCGCGGCGCCGCGCGGCGTCGGCGCGGCGCCCGATTCGTCCTGCGAATCGGGGATGCGTGTCGACCGTCCCAACTGCCGATACGCGACGAACGGCCCGTCGATCGGCCGGAACAGACCGGCCCTTGCGCGATGCGAACCTCGTATGGCACACTCGGGTAAACGCTTTCCCAGTGCAGGGAGCGGCTCGTCCGCCTCCTGCCCCGTCGAACAGGAATCACCGTGGCAGACACCGCAGCCCCCGCAGGCACCGAAGCCTCCGCACCCGCCTCAGCCGCCGCGCCCCAAAGCATCGGCATCATCATGAACGGCGTCTCGGGCCGCATGGGCTACCGCCAGCACCTCGTGCGCTCGATCCTCGCGATCCGCGAGCAGGGCGGCGTGCTCCTCGCCGACGGCGAGACCCGCGTGCAGGTCGAGCCGATCCTCGTGGGTCGCAGCGAGAAGAAGCTCGCCGACCTCGCCGCCAAGCACGGCATCGAGCACTACACGACCGACCTCGATGAGGCACTGGCCGACGACCGCTGGCAGATCTACGCCGACTTCCTCGTGACGAAGGCGCGTGCAGTCGCGATCAAGAAGGCCATCGCGGCCGGCAAGGCGATCTACACCGAGAAGCCGACCGCCGAGTCGTTCGAGGAGGCGCTCGAGCTCGCGCGCCTCGCCGACGAGGCCGGCATCAAGAACGGCGTCGTGCACGACAAGCTCTACCTCCCGGGCCTGCAGAAGCTCAAGCGCCTCATCGACTCCGGCTTCTTCGGCCGCATCCTGAGCGTGCGCGGCGAGTTCGGCTACTGGGTCTTCGAGGGCGACTGGCAGCCCGCCCAGCGCCCGAGCTGGAACTACCGCTCCGAGGACGGCGGCGGCATCATCGTCGACATGTTCCCGCACTGGAACTACGTGCTCGAGAACCTGTTCGGCCGCGTCGAGTCGGTCTACGCGAAGGCCGTGACCGAGATCCCCGAGCGCGTCGACGAGCGCGGCGAGGCCTACCCGGCCACGGCCGACGACGCCGCCTACGCGATCTTCGAGCTCGAAGGCGGCGTGGTCGCCCAGCTCAACTCCAGCTGGACCACGCGCGTCAACCGCGACGAGCTCGTCGAGTTCCAGGTCGACGGCACGCACGGCTCGGCCGTCGTCGGCCTGTTCGGCTGCAAGATCCAGCCGCGCAACGCGACCCCCAAGCCCGTGTGGAACCCCGACCTCGCCGACGACCACGACTACGCCGGCGACTGGATCGAGAGCCCCGGCAACCGCGAGTTCGAGAACGGATTCAAGACGCAGTGGGAGGAGTTCATCCGCCACGTCGTCGAAGACGCCCCGAACGAGTTCGACTTCCTCGCGGGCGCGCGCGGCGTGCTGCTCGCCGAGCAGGGCCTCGCCTCCAGCCGCGAGGGTCGCCGCATCGAGCTCCCGGTCGTCACGCTCGGCTCGGACCTGAGCACCGCGGATGTCGCAGCCGACGTCGCGACGACTGAGGCTCCCGCGTTCGCCGGGGCCCGCTGACCATGACCACGCTCACCCTGCTCGACCCCGACGGCGGACTGCGCGCCGCCGACCTCGTCGAGGCGCCCACGTTCGCCCGCCCGCGGCATCCGCTCACGAGCCGGGTCGCGTACGCGGCCGCGCACGTCGTGCCGAAGGCGCACGCCGACAACACCCCGGGGCAGCCGGCCGAGATCGACTGGGACGCGACGCTCGCGTTCCGGCACCACGTGTGGTCATGGGGTCTCGGCGTGGCCGATGCGATGGACACGGCGCAGCGCAACATGGGGCTCGACGCGGCGGCCACGCGCGAGTTGATCTCGCGCAGTGCGGCCGAGGCGGCCTCCGTCGGCGGCAGGCTCGTCGTGGGCGTCAACACCGACCACGTCGACGACGAGCAGCTGACGCTCGACGAGGTGATCGACGCCTACAAGCAGCAGCTGCACCTCACCGAGGACGCGGGCGCCGGCGTCGTGCTGATGGCGAGCCGCCACCTCGCGCGCGCGGCCCGCAACGCCGACGACTACCGCCGCGTGTACCGAGAGGTGCTCGCCGCGGCGGGTGCGCCGGTCGTGCTGCACTGGCTCGGCACAGCCTTCGATCCGGCGCTGGCCGGGTACTTCGGCTCCGACGACACGGATGCCGCGGCCGAGACGCTGCTGCAGGTCATCGAGTACAACCGCGACAAGGTGCAGGGCGTGAAGATGAGCCTGCTCGACGCCGAGGCCGAGATCGCCGTGCGGCGACGCCTGCCCGAGTCGGCGCGCATGTTCACGGGCGACGACTTCCACTACGTGGGCCTCATCGAGGGCGACGAGCAGGGGCACTCCGATGCGCTGCTCGGGGCGTTCTCGTGCCTCGCGCCGAACGCGTCGGCCGCGATCCAGGCGCTCGATCGCGGCGACGTCGATGCATACCGCGCGATCCTCGCCCCGACCGAGCCGCTCTCGCAGCAGGTCTTCGCCGCGCCCACCTACTACTACAAGACGGGCGTCGCGTTCCTGGCGTGGCTCAACGGCCACCAGGCGGCGTTCCAGATGGTGGGCGGCCTCCATGCCGCCCGCAGCCTGCCCCACCTCTCGCGCATCGTCGAGCTCGCGAACGGCTCGGGCGCCCTCGAGCGGCCGGAGCTCGCGGCGGCGCGCTGGCACTCGCTGCTGACGCTGAACGGGGTCGACGTCGTGTCGGCCGCGGGTCCGACCTCTCCCGCCGAGACCTCGACGACGGATGCCGCAGCCGGCCCGGTCGCCGATGACGCCGAGTCGGCGGGGGCCGTCGACGCGGCACCCGTCGACGAGGAGGTGCTCGCATGAGCGCGCACCCCCGCCTGTCGATGAACCAGGCCACGATCAAGTACGCGCCGCTCGACGACGCGCTGCGGGTGACCGCCGAGGGCGGGTACGAGTCGATCGGGCTCTGGCGCGAGCCCGTGCAGGCCGTCGGACTCGACGAGGCCGCGCGCCGCTTCGCGGACTCGGGCCTGCGCCTGTCGACGTACTGCCGCGGCGGCTTCTTCACGATGCCCGAAGGCCAGGCCCGGCGGGCATCCATCGACGACAACCGTCGCGGCATCGACGAGACCGCGACCCTCGCGGCGGCAGGCGCGGCCGGCAGCACGCCCGTGTTCGTGCTCGTCGCGGGCGGCCTGCCCGAGGGATCCACCGATCTCGTCGGCGCCCGCTCGCGCGTGGCCGACGCCCTCGCCGAACTCGCGCCGCACGCGGCATCCGCCGGCGTCACGCTCGCCATCGAACCGCTGCACCCGATGTACGCGTCGGACCGCGCGGTGGTCTCCACGCTCGGACAGGCACTGGACCTCGCCGAGCGGTTCGACCCTGCGGTGGTCGGCGTCACGATCGACACGTTCCACGTCTGGTGGGACCCGGAGGTGCTGCCGCAGATCGCCCGCGCCGGGGCCACCGGTCGCATCGCGACCTACCAGGTGTGCGACTGGAACACGCCGATCGCGGCCGACCCGCTGCTCTCGCGCCACGAGCCCGGCGACGGCGTGATCGACTTCGCGAGCCTCACGGCCGCCGTCGAGGCGACCGGCTACGACCGCGACATCGAGGTCGAGATCTTCAACCAGGAGATCTGGGATGCCGCGTGGCCCGACGTGGTCGCCCGCACCGCCCGCGCGTTCGAGGCGGCCGTCGCGCCGCACCTGCGGGCGTCGGTTCCCGCGTAGCCCGCCTCACCCGTCGGCCGCCTGCCATCCCGGCAGGCGGCCGGCTCGTGCGCCTCGGTCCACTAGGCCGACTGCACTCGGTCGAGCTCGGCGTATCGCCCGCCGGCGGCGATGAGCTCGGCGTGCGAGCCGATCTCGACGATGCGGCCCTGCTCGAGCACGACGATGCGGTCGGCCGAGCGGATCGTCGAGAGCCGGTGCGCGACGACGAGGGTCGTGCGCCCGCGCATGAGGTGCTCGAGCGCGACCTTGATCTTCGCCTCCGACTCGGGGTCGAGGGCGCTCGTCGCCTCGTCGAGCAGCAGCACTCGGGGGTCGCGCACGAGCGCACGCGCGATCGAGAGCCGCTGCCGCTGCCCCCCCGAGAGCCTGGCCCCGCGTTCGCCGACGACCGTGTGCCAGCCGTCGGGCTGGGCGTCGACGACCTCGAGCGCGTTGGCGTCGCGCAGCGCGTCGAGCACGCGGTCGTCGTCGACGTCGCCGAGGCCGTAGACGATGTTCTCGCGGATGCTGCCCTCGAAGAGCACCGACTCCTGCGGCACGACCGACACGAAGCTGCGGAACGTGCGCAGGTCGAGCTCCGCCATGTCGACGCCGTCGAGCAGCACGCGTCCGCTCGTGGGTCGCAGGAACCCGAGCACGAGGTTCAGCAGCGTCGACTTGCCTGATCCGGACGACCCGACGAACGCGATCGTCTCGCCGGCGCGGATGTCGAGGTCGAGGCCCGAGAGCGCGGGCCGGATCGGGCGCGCGCCCGTGTCGCCGCGCCCGCCCGCGGCATCCGATCGCCCGTCGTCGTACCGGTACCCGACCCCCTCGAGCGCGAGGTCGCCGCGCACGTCGGTGACGGGGCGCTTGCCCTCGTTGCGCTCGAGGTCGGGGTCCTGCATGACCTCGCCGATCGAGCGGATCGACTCGGTGCCGCGCGCGATGATCGGCAGCAGCATGAGCAGGTTCGTCGCGGCGCCCGTGAGCAGGGCGAAGTAGGAGCTCAGCAGCACGACCTGGCCTGGCGTGATCGGGATGAGGCCGGTGATCGAGACCCAGGCGGCGAGCACGAGGCATCCGACGCCGAGCAGTTGCAGGCTGACCCATGACAGCGATGCGAAGCGCCCGTTGAGCAGGTCGAGCTGGAACCCGGCGGCCCGAACGCCCTCGGCGCCGTGCGCGACCCGGGTGACGGCGGTCTGCTCGAGGCCGTGCGCGCGCGTGATGGGCAGGAGGGTCGCCATCTCGCCGACGCGCGCCGAGAACTGCTCGACCTCGCGGCGGAACGACGCGTTGCGCATCGCGCTGCGGCGGTTGAGGATGGCGCGGAGCAGCACCGCGAGCGGAATCGCGAGCGCGTAGACGGGCAGGAAGGCCGGCACGTTGATCGCGGTCATCACGACGGCGCCGATGAGCACCATGGTCGCCGAGAGCAGCGGATGCGCGGCCTGTTGGAGCATCACCTCGACGTTCTCGACGTCGCGCACGACCTTGGTCTGCACGACGGCGGAGTTCGCGCGCGAGTGGAAGCCGATCGAGAGCGCCTGCAGCCTGGCGGCGAGCGCGTTGCGCAGGTCGGCGCCGATCTCGCGCACGGCGCCCATGAACAGGCGCGTGTACTGCACGTGGTTCGGGTAGTTCTGGGCGAGCGCGACGACCGCGACGCCGGCCCAGATCCAGAGCGTCGAGACGGGCCCGCCGGCGACGACCACGTCGATGATGGCGGCGGTGATGACGGGCAGCAGCCAGAGCGGCGTGTCCTTGACGGTGAAGAACGCGACGGCCGCGAGCACCTTGCCCCGGTGCAGGTCGAGCAGGCGGAGGATCGAGCGCGCCGGATGCCGTCCGTCGATCGCGTGCTCAATTCGGGAAAGCGCTTGCCCAGTCATGCACCCATTCTGCCCCGAATGCGCGCCCATGGGTACGCTGGGACGATGTTCGATCCTCGCAGCATCCCGGCCGATCACTCGACGATCGAGGCCCTCCGAAGCCGCGGGCTCGAATACCGCCAGGTCGACGCGGCCGACGAGGCCGCCATGCAGGCCTGGGTGCAGGCCGAGACCCGCGGGTTCCACCACGCCAGACCCGAACCGGCCGAACTCAGCCGAGAACTCCGCATCGCCAAGCAGCGCAGCGTGCGCGGGGTCTACGACTCGACCGCGCACGATGCCGCAGTGCCCGTCGCGACCGTCGACGGCTGGCCGTCGGGCCTCAGCGTGCCCGGCGGTCGCAGCGTCGACGCCTGGGCCGTGAGCGCCGTCACCGTCTCCCCCACGCACCGCCGCCGAGGCATCGCCCGCGCACTGCTCGAGGCGCAACTGCGCTACGCCAGCGAGGCGGGCGCCGCCCTCGCGATGCTCACGCTCACCGAGGCCACCATCTACGGGCGCTACGGGTTCGGCCCCGCGGCATCCGCGGCGACGATCAAGGTCGACCGGCGTCGCGTGCACTGGATCGGCCCTGACGCACCCGGCCGCGTGCAGTTCGTCGAACCCGCCGACCTCATCGCCAAGGCGCCCGCCATCGCGCGCCGCGCCGTCGCGCGCACGCCCGGCGAGATCGACCGCTGGCCGGGGCTGCTCGAACGCCACCTCGGGCTGGTCGACCCCGACAGTGCAGCATCGCGGGCCCTGCGCGTGGCCAGGTACGACGACCGGTCCGGCCAGGCGCAGGGGTTCATCGCGTACACGGTCGGGCGAGAGCCGAACCAGCCGGGCGTCGTCGAGTGCGACGTGTTCGTCGCCGCGACCGACGAGGCCGAACGCGCACTCTGGCACTTCCTCGTCGAGCTGGACTTCGTCACCGAGATCCGCGCGCGCCTGCGCAGCGTCGACGAGCCGCTTCCATGGCTGCTCGAAGACCCGCGCGCCACGAGCATGCACGACGTCGTCGACCACCTCTGGCTGCGCGTGCTCGACCCGATCGTGGCGCTCACGGCGCGCGAGTACGGCGCATCGGGCACCCTCACGCTCGAGGTCGCCGACCCGCTCGGGCACGCGGCCGGCACCTACGTGCTCGACGCCTCGGGCGACGGGCACGCCGAGGTGCGCCGCACCGACGATGCCGAGGGGCGAGCGGATGCCGTGGCCGCCGGCTCGCGTTCCGGCCGCCGTTCGCGCGGGCAGACGGCGCACGGCCTCCGGCTCGACGTGCGCGAGCTCGGTGCGATCTACCTGGGCGGTGTTCGACCGTCGGTGCTGGCCAGGGCCGGACGCATCGAGGAGCTGTCGCCCGGGTCGCTCGCCCTCGCCGACCGACTCTTCGCCGCACCGCGCACGCCGCACCTCAGCATCTGGTTCTGAGCGGGCTCCGGCACGCGTCGATCGTCAGCCGCGATCCGAATCCGCGTGCACCCAGGCACGGGCGTCGTGCACGGCCTGACGAACGCCGGCGCCGATCCACTCGGTGCCGCGCACGATGCCGCCGTCACCGAGTTCGGCGGCCAGGCCGGTGAGTTCGAGCTGATCCATGACGCGGTCGTTCGAGACGACGAGCATGAGCCGCGATCCGCGGGCCTCGAGGTCGCGTGCGTAGCGTTTCAGCACCTCGATCGATGAGAACCCGAGCTGGTCGACGCCGCGCAGTCGCAGCGCGACGACCGATCGCGCGGTGCGTTCGTCGACCGTCGGCAGCTGCGACTCGAAGTGCGGTGCGCTCGCGAAGAAGAGGCTGCCGTACGGCTGCAGCACGACGACCTGGTGCACGCCGATGTGGTCGACCGGGTCGACCTCGCGCATGCGACCGTCCTCGACGAGCTCGAGCTGGCGCACACGCACCGCGTTCGACTGGTCGGCGACGAAGAGCACGATGCCGAGGGCGACGCCGACGAGCACCGCGAACTGCAGCGGGATGAGCAGCGTCAGCACGAAGGTGACGGCCATGATCGTGAGCGGGAAGATGCCCGACCTGGCGACCGAGTTGACCCGTGCCGGCTTGATCGCGCCGAACCCGACGACGATGAGCAGCGCCGCGAGGGCGGGCATCGCGACGTAGCCGACGAGTCCGGAGAAGAGCAGCAGGGTCAACGCCATGACGGTGCCCGCGACGAACAGCGCGAGCCGCGTCTTCGCTCCGCCGGCGACGATGAGCCCGGTGCCCGACATCGAGCCGCCGACCGGCATGCCCTGGAAGACCCCGGCGACGAGGTTGCCCGCTCCCTGGCCGAGGAAGTTGCGCGAGGGCGGAACGGGGCGTCCGTCGGGGTTCGGGAACGCGGCGGCGACCGCGGCGCCCTGCACGAGCCCGACGAATGCCAGCGACACGGCCGGCACGAGCAGGAAGAGCACGTCGTCGAACGACGGCGCGACGGGGGCGGGCAGCCCGCCCGGCACGTCGACGAGGTCGTCGAGCACCGCGACGGAGGCGCCGAACCAGGTGTCGAACGCTGCCGCGAGCGCCGATCCGAGCACGATGGCGACGACGAGTCCGAGTGCCCGCAGCCTCGTGCGCTGCAGCACGATGATGAGCGCCACGGTCACGAACCCGACGAGCGTGGTTGGCAGGTCGATGCGCCAGAGGTGCAGGAGCAGGTCGAAGGTGCGCGTGACCCGATTCGCGCCCTCGGCGGCGTACCCGGTGAAGTTGGCGAGCTGGCCGAGGATGATGTTGACCCCGACCGCGGTGATGAAGCCGGTCATGACGGCCGTGGGCACGAATCGCAGCAGGCGTCCGCCGTTCAGCAATCCGGCGATGATCATCACGACGCCCGTCATCAGGGCGAGGGTCGAGAGCGCCCGGTCGGGGTCGGCCCGGGTCTCGAGGCCGCTGTCGGCGACGATGAGCGACATCGCGCCGGTGGCCTGCACGGCCATGAACATGCTCCCGGTCGCGAATGCGGCCCCGACCATGCCGAACAGGTAGGCGTAGAGGCCCGCGAGCGGGTTGACGCCCGCCAGCAGCCCCGCGGCCAGTCCGTCGGGCACGGCTTCGAGGCCGAGCACGACGCCCGACGAGACGTCCGCCTTCAGCGTCCGCCGGTCGAACAGCACCCGCACCGGACGAATCGCACGCCCAAAGCGGCTCCGGAATCCGGAACCGCCGCTGCGGGACTCGCCCGCCTGCCCGGGGTCATCCGGGATCGGGTCGTCAGTGGGCATCCTGCCTCGGGAAGATCACCTTCTCGACGATGATGATGAGCGAGGCGGCCACGGGGATCGCGACGAGGGCGCCGAGCACGCCGCCGAGGGTTCCGCCGGCGACGGCCGCGATGACCACGAGCGCGCCGGGCACGGCCACCGCGCGGTTCATGATGCGCGGGCTCAGCACGTACGCCTCGACCTGCATGTAGATCAGGTAGTAGATGATCGCCGCGAGCGCGGTCACCGGCGATGCGGCGAGACACACGAGCGAGATGATCACGGCGCCCGTGAGCGTTCCGACGAGCGGCACGAGCGAGAGCAGGAACGCGATGAAGGCGAGCAGGATGGGTGCCGGCGCGCCGATGATCGTCAGGTAGATGAGGCTCAGCACGCCGTTGACGGCGCCGAGGCTGAATTGCCCGATCACGTAGCGACCGACCGAACCGGTGATCTCCTCGGTCACCTCGCGGTACTTGCCACGCGAGCTGGCCGGAACGAACTTGGTCGAATAGCGCTTCATCGAGTCGAGCGAGGCGAGGAAGTACAGGGTGAGGATCAGCACGATCGTCGCGCCGGTGAACCCGCCCGCGATGCCGACGCCGACCGCGAGGATGCCGCCGCCGAGCGCGCCGAGGTTCGCGGGGTCGGCGAGCCAGTCGCCGGCCGAGGCGATCGCGTCGTCGATCGCGTGGTCGCCGCCGCCGAGCTGGTTCAGCCACGCCACGAAGTCGCTGTTCAGCACGTTGTCGCGGATGTCGTCCCAGTTCTCGACGATGATCTTCGTCTGCGAGACCACGATGGGCACGATCGTCGCGATGAGCCCCACGAAGATGCCGATGACCGCGGCGAACACGATGAGGATCGCGGCCCACCGCGGCAGCTTGCGCCGCTGCAGCCAACTGACCACGGGATCGAGGCCGAGCGCGAGGAAGAGCGCGAGCGCGACGTAGAGGAGGACGGTGCCGAGCTCCGAGACGATGCCGCCGAGCAGGATGGCGAGCAGGACGCCGAGCGCACCGACGAAGCCGATGCGGAACGACCGGATCTTCACCTCGGGCGCAGTCGACGTGCTGTCGGTCGTGATCTGGGCTGCCGGCGGAAGCTGGCGCGGCCGTGCTCGTCTCCACATGAGAGCGACGCTACGCGTCGGCGCGGCCTCAGGAAAGGGTGCCGCGCCGAAAGCCATCTCACTAACTTGGTTAGCGACTCTGGTGGTATCATCCGGTTCCTCCCCAACGCGATCAGGCCGGAGCTCCACCGCGATCGGGCCGGAACCCTCGCCCGGCCCCGAGGTCGGCTGCACCGAACCGGGAATGAATCCCGGGCCGACGCGTTGCCCTCTGATGTGCCGGCTGAACCGCGCCCGCACGCGAGGAGGAACGTGACCGACCAGGCAGCCGTTGGGTTCCGCTCCGAGCGGGGCCCGGTGCTCATCGCCCTCATGCTCTCGACCGCGCTCGTCGCGATCGAGTCGACGATCCTCGCCACCGCGGTGCCCTCGATCGTCGCCGACCTCGGCGGGTTCGCGCAGTTCCCGTGGCTGTTCTCGATCTTCCTGCTCGCGCAGGCCGTCTCGGTACCCGTCTACGCGAAGCTGGCCGACACGGTGGGCCGCAAGCCGATCATGCTCGTGGGCATCGGCACGTTCCTCGTGGGCTCGATCCTCGCGGGCTTCGCGTGGGACATGACCTCGCTCATCGTGTTCCGCGCGATCCAGGGCCTCGGCGCCGGCGCCGTGCTCCCCGTGTCGATCACCATCACGGGCGACCTCTACTCGGTGCGCGAGCGAGCCCGCGTGCAGGGCTACATCGCGAGCGTCTGGGCCGCGTCATCCGTCATCGGTCCGTCGCTCGGCGGGCTGTTCGCCGAGTACGCGTCGTGGCGGTGGATCTTCTTCGTCAACATCCCGCTGTGCCTCATCGCGGCCTGGATGCTGATCCGCAACTACCACGAGAAGGTCGAGCGCCAGCGGCACCGCATCGACATCGGGGGCGCCCTCGTGCTCACCGTCGGGCTCACGCTGCTCATCCTCGCGGTGCTCGAGGGCGGCCAGGCGTGGGCGTGGAACTCCTGGCAGAGCATCGGCGCGTTCGCGCTCGCGGCCGTGCTGCTCGCCGTGTTCGTGCTCATCGAGCGGCGAGCGGCCGAGCCCGTGCTGCCGCTCTGGCTGTTCTCGAGACGCCTGCTGCTCACGACCTCGCTCATCTCGTTCGGCGTCGGCGCGGTGCTCATCGGGCTGACCTCCTACGTGCCGACGTTCCTCGAGCTGTCGGCGGGCGCCTCGCCGCTCGTATCGGGACTCTCGGTCGCCGCGCTGACGCTCGGGTGGCCGATCTCGGCCTCGCAGTCCGGCAAGCTGTTCCTCCGCATCGGGTTCCGCAACACGGCGTTCATCGGGCTCGGCATCGCCCTCGTCGGCACGGTCGGCCTCGTCGCGGCGAGCCTCGTGCCGAACCCGGTCACGAGCGCGCTCGCGTGCTTCATCGTCGGCCTGGGCCTCGGCCTGGTCGCCTCCCCCACGCTCATCGCCGCGCAGTCGTCGGTGGCCTGGTCGGATCGCGGCGTGGTCACGGGCGCGAACATGTTCCTGCGCTCGATGGGCAGCGCCGTCGGCGTCGCCGTGTTCGGCGCGGTCGCGAACGGCGTCATCGACCGGTCGGGACTCGGCGCGCAGTCCGGGGCCGCGATCCAGGCGGCGACGACGACGGTGTTCATCGGGGTCGTCATCGCGACCGTGGCGACCGTCGCGGGCGCCGTCGCGATGCCGCGCGTCGGCGTCGACGACGTCGAGCACCGTCCCGACGAGGTCAGCGCAGCGCCGTCGGAGGCGTGACCTCGGGGTCGTGCGCGCGAATCAACCGTTCGCGCCGGTCCCCGAGGTTCGTCGATCTCGTGGATCGGCGCGTCGGCCGCTCAGAACCCGGCGCCGAGCGTGTTCGTGTAGATCCAGGGCAGGCGGTCCATGATCAGCCGATGCTGGTTTCCGTGCGCATCGGGACCCTCGTCGGGCACGGCGTGCACGCCCGCGTGCTCGGCGTCGGAGTCGAACGCCTCGTCCTCCTGCCAGATCACGGCCGTGCGATCGTCGTTGTACCGCGAGATGTAGGGCGTGATCTCGCCGCTGCCGAGTTCGGCGAGGGCCTCGTCGACGGATGCCGCGTCAGTCAGCCCGTGCACCGTCACCCAGGTCGGCGGCCACAGGGTCATCGCGCCGACGGCATGCCGTTCGAGCACGTCGATCGGGCGCAGCCACTCGGCCCTGACGACCTCGTCGGGTGCGAGCCGGAGCTCGCCCTCCGGCACGCGCGCGGCGAAGAACCAGGTGCGCAGGCGCTTCGGGGATCCGGCGGGCGGGGTCCAGTGCGCGAACGGCACGAGCTCGTTCGGGGCGAGCACGAGGCCGACCTCCTCGAGCGTCTCGCGCACGGCGGCCCGACGTGCGGCGGCCTCGTCGTCGAGCGAGCCGCCCGCCGCATCCGCCTCGTCGACGGCGCCGCCGGGGAACACCCAGGCATCGGCGAACGATCCTCGGTGCGGACGCTCCGCGAGGAGCACCTCGACCCCCCGTTCGCCGTCTCGCAGGAGGACGACGGTCGCGGCCGAGCCGTCGACCGTGTCGCGCATGAGTGCGTCGAGCTCGCCGGACATGCCCTCCAGCGTAGGACCGCGCGCGCGAAACCGCATCCGTCGAGCCGTCGTCGAGGCCGCATCATGCCGTCGACCATGCGCCCGTCGAGCGCGGCCCCACCGGGCCGCGCGTACACTTCGGGCATGGCCGACCCCCTGCCCCACCGCGTTCGCCGCGGCATCCGCCCCACGCCGGTCTCGGGGCTGGCCTCGGTGCTGCTCGCGCCGAACCCCGGACCCATGACGCTCGACGGCACGAACTCCTACGTGCTGCGGGCGCCGGGTGCGAGCGGCGCCGTGGTCGTGGACCCGGGCCCGCTCGATGACGGGCACCTCGAGCGCCTCGCCGCTCTCGGCCCGATCGAACTGGTGCTGCTCACGCACCACCATGCCGACCACCGTGACGGTCTCGCCCGCTTCGCCGAACTCGTCGGCGCCCCGGCGCGGGCGGTGGACCCGAGGTACTGCATCGGCGCCGAGCCGCTCGCCGACGGTGAACGCATCGAGGCCGCAGGGCTCGCGATCGACGTGCTGCTGACTCCCGGTCACACGGCGGACTCGGCGTGCTTCGTGCTCGCCGACGATTCGCCGCACGGCTCGGTGCTGACCGGCGACACCATCCTGGGGCGCGGCACGACGATCATCGCCGATCCCGATGGAGCGCTCGGCCCCTACCTCGCCTCACTCGAGCGGCTGCGCGCCATCGGCCGTGCTTCGGGTGGCCGGGTGGCCGTGCTGCCGGGTCACGGGCCGGTGCTGCGCGACCTCGCCGAAATCTGCGACGAGTACCTCGCGCATCGCGCCGAGCGCCTCGCCCAGGTGCGTTCGGTGCTGGCCGCGCTGGGTCTCGAGGTCGCAGACCCGGCCACGGTCGCGCGCGTGGTCGACACGGTCTACGCCGAGACGGATGCCGCGGTCAGGCCGGCCGCCGAGGCATCCGTTCGCGCCCAGCTGGCGTACCTGCGCGAGCACGGCTGAGCACGACCGCGGCCGGACACGACGGAGCCCGGCGTGCCGAAGCGCGCCGGGCCCGAAGTCGAGTGACGTGTCGGTCAGGAGGACACCGAGTAGGTCAGGCAGTCGGCGTCGTCGGACGAACCCGCGCCGATGCGCACCGACGGCGCGGTGCACTCGAGCGAGCTGTTGTGCACGCACTCGGAGCGCTGGCAGGCGCCGACGTGGGTGATGACCTTGTCGAGGCCTCCGCGGGTGCCGAGCGGGATGAACGTGGCGCACTCGGCGTCGCCGACGGCTCCGGCGATCGTGACGGCCGCGGCGTGGCAGTGGGAGTGGTCGTTGTACGAACAGCCGCTCACCGAACACTCGGAGACGGCGGGCAGTTCATCGAGGGTCATGCTCATGGTGGCCTCCACGTTGCTCGGCTGGGTATCGAGATGCTACGCCCGCGCACCGCGCATCCGCCATGAAGTAGAGCCGCTTTTCCCCAGATCAAGCTCGGTTTTCTTTTTAGGCGAGCCTCACCTATCCGGATGCCGCGGGCGGCCGGATCCCGCTCGTCGGGCCTTTACCCGGGCGGCCGGGAGCGCCAGAATGGGAGCACGATCTCGAAGGAGTGCGCCATGTCGACTGAAGCCGTGATCTGGTCGGTGTTCGCCGTCATCGCCACCGTGGGCGGCATCGGACTGCTCGCCTCGCTCCTCGCGCTGATCCGCGCGCCGCGCTGAGCGCGGCTCGCTCGCCAGCAGGTTCAGTGCTTGCGGGGCGACGTCGACCACAGCGCGAGCGCGACGAGCAGCGGCTGGAAGAACAGGCGCACGAACCGCGAACGATCGGTCGTGAGGCCGAACGCATCGCGGCGCTCGCGCCACTGCGCGAGGTTGCCCGGGAAGACCGCGACGAAGAACGCCGCGACGATCCAGCCGATGCGACGCCGCTCCTTGGGCAGCACGATGAGCGCCTTGCCGAGCGCGACCTCGACCACGCCGGAGGCGACGACCACGCCGTCGGGGTCCATCGGCACCCAGGTCGGCACCTGTGCGCGGAACTCCTTGCGAGCCCAGAACAGGTGGCTCACCCCCGCGAAGACGAGGCCGCCGGCCAGGAGCCAGCGGGCGATGCTGCGAGGAACCGTCGAGGTGCGTACGTCTGAGCTCATGCTCCGACGCTAGGGGCACGAGTCGGGCGTGTCACCCCCTTGCGTCCGAGCCGTGTCCATCGCGACGTGCGTTCCCCGCCATCGACGTCACGGCGGACTCGGGGCCGGGTTACGCTGGCGGAGCCGCGCACGTCGTTGCCGCGGCATCCCACCCCTGCGCATTCCGGAGGCCACCGTGCACGATTCGACGACCGCGACGCCCGCGCTGCACCCCGAGACGCGGCTCATCATCGCCGGGCGTCCGCCGCACGTGCCAGACCAGCCGATGAACGTGCCCGTGCACCTCACGTCGACCTACGTCGCGGGCGGCGACCTCGAGTACGCGCGATACGGAAACCCGTCGTGGACCGCGTTCGAGGAGGCGCTCGGCGGACTCGAGGGCGGCCGCGCCGTCGCCTTCGCCTCCGGCATGGCCGCGATCACGGCGGTGCTCGACCTGGTGCCGGTCGGCGGAATCGTCGTCGCCCCCCGCCACTCGTACACGGGCACGGTCGCGCAACTCGACCAGCTCGCCGTGAACGGTCGCCTCGCCGTCGTCTACGTCGACATCAGCGACACGGCGGCCGTCACCGCGACGCTCGACGGAGCGGCACTCGTCTGGATCGAGTCACCCACGAACCCCGCGCTCGAGCTCGCCGAGATCCCCGCGCTCGTCGCCGCGGCCCACGAGCGCGGCGCCCTGGTCGCAGTCGACAACACGTTCGCGACGCCGCTGCTGCAGCGTCCGCTCGAGTCGGGCGCCGACCTCGTCGTGCACTCGGCCACGAAGTACATCTCGGGCCACAGCGACGTGCTCATGGGCGCCGTGGTCGCGGCATCCGACGAACTCGTCGAGAAGATCACGGCGTACCGTTCGCTGTTCGGCGCGATCCCCGGCCCGTTCGAGACCTACCTCGCGTTGCGCGGGCTGCGCACCCTGCCCGTGCGCCTCGAGCGCGCGCAGGCCACGGCCGCCGAGCTCGCCGCGCGCCTGCACGACCACCCCGCGCTCGAGGAGGTGCGCTACCCGTGCTTCGGCGCCATCATCTCGATCGTCCTCCGCGGAGGCAAGGAGCCCGCCGACCGGCTCGTGCAGGGCACGGCCCTGTGGGTGCACGCGACGAGCCTCGGCGGCGTCGAGTCGACCTTCGAGCGCCGCCGCCGCTGGCAGCTCGAACAGCCGACGATCCCCGACGGCCTCGTGCGCCTCTCGGTCGGCCTCGAGCACGTCGACGACCTGCACCGCGACCTCGTGCAGGCGCTCGACGCGCTCGACGCGTAGCCGACCGCCGGTCGAGGAGGCGCGCCAGCGCCGTCTCGAGACCCGGCCGCGAAAACGCCCCGCCCCGCCTCAGCCTTCAACCGTCGCCCCTTCGCCGGCGACCGTCGCGAGGTGCCGCTCCCGCATGGCGAGGAACAGCGGGAAGGTGAAGGTGAACGCCGTCACGAGCGAGCCCACGACGTAGAGCCAGCTGAACCGCATGCCGAGCCGGCGCGCCTCGACGACGATGAGGATGCTGCCGGCCACCGCGACGCCCAACAGGTCGACCGTGAGCGACGAGACCGCCGGCCCGTTCGCGAACCAGGCGGCGAGGAAGTCGACCATCTGCACGGCGGCGAGCACGTTGAACGCCATCGCGCCGACCAGGCCGGCCACGCTGATGACGAGGTAGGTGATCGCGAGCGGAGTCCAGGCGCGTCTCATGCCACCCAGTCTGGTGCCGTGCCGGTCAGCGCGCGAGCAGCCAGTCGAGCGCGTCGGGCACGACGCCCAGCACCGAGACGTGCCCGTCGTCGAGGCGCATCCAGAGCGTCGCCTCCGGCAGGTGCGCGAGGTTCCACGAGGCGTGCGTGCGCGGCACGACGCGATCGCCCTCGCCCTGCACGACGAGCACCGGCACGGCGATCTCGCCGAGCTCGAACCCCCACGGCTTCGCGAAGGCCACGTCGTCGTCGATGAGGCCGTCGTCGCCCCACCGGGCGGCACGCCCGACATCCGCCCCGAGATCCGACCAGGCGCCGTCGAGCGCCGCGAAGTCGACCGGCAGGAACTGCTCGGGGTCGAACTCGTCGGTCTCGGCGTAGCGCGCACGGGCGGCGCGGCCCTCGCGCGCGGCGCGCAGCCCGCCCGGCGCGCGCATGCCCGCGAACCAGTCGAAGCGTTCGGTGAACGGTGCGAGGCCCGCGAGGGTGACGACCGCGGTCACGCGGTCCGGATGCCGCGCCGCGCCGGCGAGCGCATGGGGTCCGCCGCCCGACGCCCCCATGGCGTGGAACGTGTCGACGCCGAACGCGTCGGCCACCGCCACGGCGTCGTCGGCCGCCGAGCCGACGTCGCGGTCGGGCAGCGGCGACGAGCCTCCGTACGACGGCCGGGCATACGAGATCACGCGGATGCCGCGCGCCGCCGCCGCGGCAACGACCGGCGCCAGCGGGGCCCCGGTCTGGGGCGAGCCGTGGTGCCACATGAGCACCGGGCCGCCCGCGGCATCCGCTCGCCCATCGGGACTCGCAGGCCCGGTCGAGCCCGCCGGGTCGACCGGACCCGTGTCGTAGGCGCGGAGCAGCCGACCGTCGGCAAGCCGGACATCGAGCGACGTCAGCACGTGGATCTCCTCGGGGCGTGGGTCGAAGGGCGAGGAGGGACGGTGTCAAGGCCGCACCTCGAAGTCGGCCCCAGCCTAGGCTGATCGATCATGATCCAACGGTTCCTGCTCGGCGTGCGCACGCTGCTGCGCGGCTTCGGCTTCTGGCGACGTCAGCCGGGTGCGATGCTGCTCGGACTCGTGCCGGCCGCGATCGTCTGGGTGGTCGTGCTCATCGGACTCGTCGCGCTCGGCGTGAGCCTGCCGAGCATCACGGTGTGGGCGACGCCGTTCGCCGCAGGGTGGGTCGAACCGTGGGCGTCGCTCACGCGAACGGCCATCGGCGCGCTCATGCTCGGCGGCGCGATCGTGCTCGCCGCCGTGACGTTCACCGGACTCACGCTCCTCGTCGGCGACCCGTTCTACGAACGCATCTGGCTCGCCGTCGAGCACGACCTCGGCGGCGAGCCGCCCGAGAACGGCGCCGGCATCGGCTTCTGGCGTTCGGCGGGCGATGCGGTCGCGTTCATCGCACTGGGCGTGCTCGTGTCGATCGGCGTGGGCCTGAGCGGGCTCGTCCCGCTCATCGGCGGCGTGCTGGCACCCGTGCTCGGCGTCGTGCTCTCGGGCCGGCTGCTCGCGTGGGAGCTCACGGGGCGCGCGTTCGAGTCGCGCGGCATCTCGTCGGGCGAGCGCCGGGCGCTGCTGCGCTCGCACCGCGCGCGACTGCTCGGCTTCGGCGTGGCGACCCAGCTCTGCTTCATGGTGCCGCTCGGTGCGATCTTCACGATGCCCGCCGCGGTCGCCGGCGCGACGATGCTGGCGCGCGGCGTGCTCGACGAGCGGGCGGTGCGGGCGAAGACCATGACGGATTCGGTTCAGTCGGGCGCGACGCCCTCGTAGAGCAGCACGGGCACCGGCCCGAAGGGCATCGAGCGCACGCGCAGTCGGCGCACGTCGACGCCCGTGAACCCAGCGGACCCGAGCACCGGCTCCGGGTCGCGGTTCCAGTGGCATCCGTGGTCGAGCCAGGTCGTGATCGGCGTCGCGACGTTCTGCACGAGCCGCTTGACGGTGCGGCGCGGTGCGGCGACGTGATCGACGAACACGACCCGCCCGCCCGGCACGAGCACGCGCCGCACCTCGGCGACGGCGGCCGCGACATCCGTCACCGAGCAGAGCACGTAGGTGCCCACGACCGCGTCGACCGAGGCATCGGGCAGCGGGATGCGCTCGGCCGTGGCGTCGAGCGGGGCCGACACATGCCGCCACTCGCGCGCGCGGATCGCCAGCTCGGCGCGGCGCCCGGCGTCGGGCTCGAGACCGGCCCACGAGACCTCCGGATGGAACGCCCCGAAGTTCTCGCCGTCACCGGCCCCGATCTCGAGCACCCGACCGCGCACACGACCGATGAGCTCGCGTTCGAGGTCGTCGAGGTCGTCGTTGCTGATGGGCTCCACGTTCGGCACGATACCCGCCCGCTCCGACGTCGGCACCGCGCATGCCGACGACGGCGCACGCGTCAGCCGCGGACCGTTCCGCCCTTGGCGGCGATGCGCTTCAGCAGCGGCGGCTTCGCGAGCACCCAGGCCACGGCCATCACGACGACGGATGCCGCGAACACCGCGAACCCGAGCCAGTCGTCGGTGTCGCGTGCCGTGTACATCTGGTTGAGCTTGCGTACCGCACCCGTCGTGAGCACGAGCACGACGTGCACGAACACGAACGCGAGGAAGAAGATCATGGTCGGGTAGTGCACGCGACGGGCCAGCTTCTCGGGGAACGCCCGCACGAGCGCGCCCTCGGGCGGCCAGACCGACGAGAGCCGCAGGCCCGTGAGGATCGCGAGCGGCGACGCGATGAACACGATCGCGAAGTACGCGAGCTGCTGCAGCGAGTTGTAGACGACCCAGGAGTTCTCGGTCGGCCAGTCGAGCGACGCGTACTGCAGCGCCGCGGAGATCGCGTTCGGCACGACCGCCCAGTCGGTGGGCACGATGCGCAGCCACTGGCCGGTCGCGAAGAGCAGCACGACGTAGACGACGCCGTTCAGCACCCAGAGCGCGTCGAGCCAGAGGTGGAACCAGAGGAAGATGCCGAGGCGGCGCGGTGCGCGCTTCGTGCGCGGCCAGCGCGTGTTGTCACGCGTGAAGAACCCGGGCGGGCGCTGCTTCGAGCGCAGCTGGAACCCCGTGCGCACGATGAGCAGCAGGAAGAACGAGTTGAGGAAGTGCTGCCAGCCGAGCCAGGCCGGGATGCCGACGGGCGTGCCGGCCGGGGGCTCGACGATGCCCGGATACGTCTCGATGAAGTCGGCGCCGCCCGGCGTGCCGCGCAACCAGCGCGCGACGAGCACGACGACGACCACGGCGATCACCGAGATCAGCGCGGTCCAGCCGACGAGGCGACGTCGTTCGCGCACCCAATCCGCGACGCGGGAGGCCTTCGTGGTGGTCTCGGTCATCGCGCGGTGGAGTCCTTCCGAAGGGGTGGGATGCCTCGACGATAGCGCCGCGACCTGAGCGGTGCGAAGTCGACGCGAAACAGGGTGCCACAGATCCGCAGCGGGTTCAGGCCGAGAGCCCGGCCGCCTGCCGCGCCGCACCGACGAACGCCGGACGCACGCGCTCCCACCCGTCGAGGTAGCCGCCGACCATGGCGGCGTCGCGGAGCAGCACGAGCTGCCCGGCCGCAAGATCGGGGTGCCTCGCTCCGGAGCCGGTGAGCAGCGCCTCGAGCGTGTCGCGGAACCAGGCGCGGTGCTCCCCCACGGCGACGCGCACGCCGCTGTCGGCCTCGGGGTACTCGGCGGCGGCGTTGATGAAGGGGCAGCCGCGCGTGTGCAGTCTGGCGACGTCGTCGGCGAGGCCCTCGATCACGAGTTCGAGCAGCAGCCCTGGGTCGTCGGTCGCCTCGCCGGCACGGGCGAACGCCCCGCGGATCGTCGCATCCTCGACGCCGAGGTAGGCCTCGACGAGGTCCTCCTTGCTCGGGAAGTGCCGGTAGAACGTGGCGCGCGTGACGCCGGCCTCGCCGATGATGCGGTCGACGCCGACGGCGTGGATGCCCTCGCGGTAGAAGAGCTCGGAGGCCGTGGCGAGCAGCTTCTCGCGGGCGACGGAGGTGCCGGTAGCGGTCGTTCGTGTTGCCATGTTGTAAATGATAGAACGATCTTTCTCTTTTTGCTTGACACGGGCTGTGAATCGGGTCTAGCTTGAGATCCATCAGCAAGTAGACCACTCGTTCTACTTACACCGCAGGCAGTTCGAATCAACAGGAGCAGGCATCATGACCACCACCGACAAGACCCCGATCGTCCTCGTCCACGGCCTCTGGATGACCCCCAAGAGCTGGGACACCTGGGCCGAGTACTTCGAGGCCCGTGGCCACCGCGTGATCCGCCCGGGATGGCCGGGCATCGACGACCGTGAGGTCGCCGACATCCGCTCGAACCCCGAAGCGCTCAAGGGCGTCGGGCTCTTCGAGATCGCCGACCACTACGAGCGCATCATCCGCGAACTGCCCGTGAAGCCGATCATCATGGGCCACTCGTTCGGCGGCGTGCTGATCCAGATGCTCGCCGACCGCGACCTCGGCTCCGCCTACGTCGCCGTCACCCCCGGCCAGACCGCGGGCATCACGACGCTGCCGCCGTCGACCCTCCGCACCGGGTTCCCGATCCTTTCCAACCCGTTCGGCAAGAACGGCGCCAAGCCGATCTCGAAGGCCCACTTCCACTTCACGTTCGGCAACGACCTCAGCCGCGAGGCATCCGACGCCCTGTGGGAGCAGTACGCCGTGAACTCCTACAACCGCGTGTTCTTCGAGGGCGTCGCCGCTGCGTTCAACGAGCAGGGCGGCGTCACGCACGTCGACTACGGCAAGACCGACCGCGCTCCCCTGCTCATCATCACGGGCGAGATCGACCACGTCGTGCCGCCGGCCATCGGCAAGGCGATCCTCAAGAAGTACCGCGACTCGGGCAGCCCGTCGCTCGTCGAGTACCGCGAGTACGCCGGTCGCACGCACCGCATCGTCAGCCAGGACGGCTGGCAGGAGGTCGCCGAAGACGCCCTCGCCTGGGCCGAGGCGCACGACACCAACGCCGCGACCGTGTGAGCGGATGCCACGTCGCACCGCTCGCACCGAACCACACGATGCCCGCACCGGCCACGCCGGGGCGGGCATCGGCGCGTCGCCGGCGGCTCCTGCGCTCAGGCGCTTTCGGCCGACTGGTCGGATGAAGGCAGACCCACCCGGTCGGGCACCGACATCGGCACGCGCGGCAGCCAGGCCTGCACCTCGGGCCACGCCCGCCCCGTCGGCAGCCGCCGCAGCAGGG
The DNA here is from genome assembly GCF_001660485.1 of Agromyces aureus. Taxonomy (GTDB): domain Bacteria; phylum Actinomycetota; class Actinomycetes; order Actinomycetales; family Microbacteriaceae; genus Agromyces; species Agromyces aureus. The sequence continues at coordinate 1,137,467 of NZ_CP013979.1, read as the reverse complement.
CGGCGAGGGAGGCGTCGGCCGACGGCCACGGGATGACCCGGGTCGGCGACTCCGCGGCGAGCACGCCAAGCCACCAGTGCTTCCACGTCACGGGCAGCCCCTCGGGGTGCAGCACCACGTAGTAGTCGGGCACGCTGATCTCACGCCGCCCCGCGGCATCCATCGCGCGTTCGATCTCGAGTTCGAGAACGCCGAACGTCGACTGGTCGTCGAAGAACTCGACCCACGCTGCCGCGACATGGCCGAGCGGATCGTGATCGTGGACGACGTAGGGAGCCGACGCCGACGCCGACCAGCGGGCCACCTCGTCGTCGCTCGCCTCGGCCAGGCTCGCGGCCTGCACGTTGGCGAAGCGCTCGATCGAGCGGATGGCCTGCGACGCCTCGTCGCCGACCACGACCAGGGTCGTGCTGCCCGGTGCCTCCATTTTCGGAGTCTACGTCTGCGTCTCGGTCCGGCCGCCGACGGCGCGCGAACCGACTCCGAACCGCAACCCGCGCGACGCGGAACGGTTACGCGGCGTGGTTACGCGGCGCGCTCGGCCTCGGCGGCGCGACGCTCGATGGCGACGGCGGCCTCGAGGTAGGGCACGTCGCCGATCGTGCGCACGTGCCAGGCGCCGTTCGCGAACTGCACGACCGACGACGAGAGGTTGTCGAAGCGCGGGTAGTGACGAGCGTCGTGCCCGGAGACGGACGACAGCGTGTGCCGGAGGAAGGCGCCGTGCGCGACCACGAGCACGTGCTGGCCGTCGTGCTCGGCGGCGATGCGATGCATGGCGCGCCGGCCGCGGGCGGCGACGTCGGCGTCGGCCTCCTTGCCCGGGATCACGCGGTCGGGCCAGCGCGTCGCGAGCTCGGCCCCGGTGATGCCCTCGGCCTCGCCGTACTCCTGCTCGAGCAGCTCGTCGTAGGTGCCCGTGAACGGCAGGTCGAGCGCGTCGGCGAGGATCTCCGCGGTCTCGCGCGCCCGCCCGAGCGGCGAGCTCACGACGGCCTCCCAGTACCCTCCGGCGTAGGCGGATGCCGCGGCTCTCGCCTGCGCACGGCCCACGGCGTTCAGCGGGATGTCGGTGCGTCCCTGCAGTCGTCCGGCGAAGTTCCAATCGGTCTGACCGTGGCGGATGAGGGCGAGCATCGTTCCAGCATATGAGCGGGCGGCTGAGCGGATCCTGCGCACCGGCGCGTGTCGGCGGCTACCCGCGCAGGAGCGCGCGCAGCGTCTGGATCGTGTCGGCCTCGGCGGGCGGCTTGTCGTCGCGGTACCGCTTGACCCGGGCGAAGCGCAGGGCGATGCCGCCCGGGTACCGGCTCGAGCGCTGCACGCCGTCGATCGCGATCTCGACGACCGTGACGGGCTCGACGAACACGGTGTTCGCGGTGCGTCGGGTCTCGATCTCGGGGAACCGCGCGGTCTGCCAGCGCAGCAGTTCGTCGGTGAGGCCCTTGAACGTCTTGCCGACCATGACGAACGCACCGGGTTCGCCGAACTCGCCCTCGGGGTCGAGCGCGCCGAGGTGCAGGTTCGACAGCAGGCCCGTGCGGCGGCCCGAACCCCATTCGCACGCGAGCACGACGAGGTCGTAGGTGAGCACGGGCTTCACCTTGATCCAGCTCGCGCCGCGGCGCCCGGCCGCGTAGGGCGCGTCGATCGCCTTGACGACCACGCCCTCCTGGCCGGCGGCGAGCGCGTCGCGCGACACGCGTTCGGCGACCTCGGGGTCGGCGGTGACCTCGCCGGGGATGCGGTGGGTTGGCGCGATGCGCGCCAGTTCGGCGAGGCGGGTCGAGAGCGGCTCATCGAGCAGGTCGCGCCCGTCGACGTGCAGCACGTCGAAGAACCACGGATGCAGCAGCGTCTCGCGCGCGGCATCTGCACCGAAGCGCGACATCGTCTCTTGGAACGGGCGCGGCCCGCCGTCTTCGTCGAGCGCGAGCGTCTCGCCGTCGAGGATCACGTCGTGCACGGGCAGCGCACGCACGACGTCGACGACCTCGGGCAGCCGATGCGACACGTCGGCGAGGTTGCGGGTGAACACGCGCACGTCGTCGCCCCGGCGGTGCACCTGGATGCGTGCGCCGTCGAGCTTGTACTCGACCGAGGCCTCGCCCGTCGTCTCGATCGCGGCGGCGGCGCTCGATGCCGTCGCGGCGAGCATGGGCTGCACCGGTCGACCGACGACGAGCCCGACGGCTTCGAGCTCGTCGGCGGTGCCCGTGAGCGCGAGCAGCGCCGTGGCGCCGAGGTCGCCCTGCAGCATGGCCGCCCGCCGCACGCTCGCGGCCGGGCGGTCGGCGGCCTTGGCGACGGCGTCGGCGAGCACGCCCTCGAGCGCGCCGGTGCGCATCTCGCCGAGCAGCGCCCGCGCGATGAACTCCTGCTCGTGGGCCGTCGCCGCCGCGAGCAGGTCGTGCAGCTCGCGCGTGCGGTCGAGGTTCGACCCGGTGCCGGATGCCGCGGCGAGCCGTTCGAACGCCTCGTCGAGGTCGGCGACGGTCAGCGTCGCCTCGGCCGCCGGCTCGACCGACGCCGTGGCCGACGCGACGCCGCGCCACCCGACGCCGAGGCGCCCCTGGCGCGGCTTGCCGACGAGCAGGCCGACGGCGGGCTCGACCTCGTCGGGCTCGAGCCGGCCGAGCAGGTCGGCGAGCGCGGCGATCTTCGCCAACCGCGAGCGCGTGGCGGTGACGGTCTGGGCGGTGGTGACGAGCTCGGCGAGCAGCACGGGGTCAGTCTTGCACCGACGTCCGACACCGGGCGATGCGGACGAAGCGGCCCGAGCCGGCCCGAGACGCGATCGTCGGCCTGGCCCGCCCGCGACACGCCCCGCGGACGCGGGACTCGCCGGCCGCGGCACACACCACTACTCTTGGCGAACCCGCCCGTGAGGAGTCACATGTCCGACCTTCCCGTCTTCACCGTCGCCGATCTCGAAGCCCAGCCGCAGCTCGACGTCGGCTCCTTCGTCAACGACGACGCGGTCGACCTCGGCGTCTCGGCCATCGAGGTGATCCGCAAGCGGCGTCTCAACCTCGCGGTGCGCATCGTGCTCCGGGGCGACGTCGTCTTCCAGGCGAAGCTGCGCGAGACCGGGCGCGACAACGACGAGTGGCTGGCCGGCAAGGCCGCCGTCGTCGAGCGCTTCGGCGAGCCGTCGCTGCTCGTGCGGCGCCGTCACGAGGAGGCGGGAACGCCGTTCGGCCAGCGCGACGACGTCGACCACGACGTGTATCGGGCGCATGGCGGCTCGCTGCCGATCCGGGTCGAGGGCGAACTCGTCGGCACGATCACGGTGTCCGGCGAACCCGACGTCATCGACCACGAGGTCGCGACCGAGGCCGTGCGCCGCTTCCGCGCCCGCTGACCCCGGGCGCCCGCCACCGGCATCCGCCCCGCGAAGCCCGCACCGGTCACACCCCGATCGTGAGCGCCGCCGTGTACCCGGCCGACGCCGAACCCGACATGTTCGCGATCTGGTGGATGCCGCCGTCGTCGCGGAACACGTTGTCGGTCGAGAGGCTGACCTGCGAGAGGTTGCGCACGCTCTGCTCGTAGCCCGCGGTCGCGTAGACGGCGGCGTCGGTCTCCTGCGGCAGCGCGATCTGCGAGGTCTTCACGATGGGGCCGCTCGCGACGGCGGTCGCGACATCCGAGTACACCTCGAAGTGGATGTGCGGCCAGCGCCCCGTGTAGCAGGCCGGGTAGATCGAGGTGAAGGTCACGGTGCCGTTCGCGTCGGTCGCCTGCACGCCGCGCAGGTAGTTCTCGTTCTCGAGCCCGTTCGAGTAGAGCGAGTAGCCGCCCTCTCGGTCGCAGTGCCAGAGGTACACGCCCGCGCCCACGAGCGCACTGCCCGTCGCGGCATCCCGCACGGTGAGGGCGATCGTGAGCGGCACGCCCTGCGCGACCGTGGTCGACGAGCCGAACGACGAGCGGATGTCGCTGCGCACGATGCCCGAGTCGTCGAGCACGTTGACCCCGTTCGAGCCGTCGCCGGGGTACGGTCCGCCGGTCTCGTCGGGCACCTCGGCGAGGGGCCCGGAGGCGGCGGCGGTCGCGCTGGGCGTCGGGGTGACGGATGCCGAGGCCGACGCGCTCGGCGAGGCGGTCGCCGTCGGCTCGGGGTCGGCCGAGCACGCCGCGAGCAGCGCGGTCAGGCCGACGCCGCCGAAGATGCCGAGCGCGCGGCGGCGGTCGACGAGCGTGCGGATGTCGTAGACGAGTCCGCGGTGGTCCTCGTCGATCGGGTCGCCGTGCTCGTCGATCCAGCGGGGGTCGGTCGTCATGTCGTGCTCCTTCGGGGCGGCGGGCGCGGCGGGTCGGCGGCGGTCCGCCTGCGCGTGCGTGCTGCGGCCAGTGTGGCCGGGGCATCCTGCAACCCCCTGTGGATCGCCGATGGCTTTTCTATGATGGTCGCGCCGGGGCCCGTTCGGGGTCGGCGAACCGGAACGCGAGGGAGCATCATGGGCACCATCTCGGTCGACCTGTTCATCACGCTCGACGGGGTCTACCAGGGCCCGGGCGGGCCCGACGAAGACGAATCGAACGGCTTCGAGTTCGGCGGCTGGCAGGGCCACTACCTCGACGACGAGAACGGCGCGGTGATCGGCGAGGGCATCGATCGCATGGACGCTCTGCTCCTCGGCCGGCGCACCTACGACATCTTCGCCGGGTTCTGGCCGCATCGGGGCGACGAGCCGATCGCCGTCAAGTTCAACGCGATGCCGAAGTTCGTGGTCTCGCGGACCCTCGCCGACCCGGAGTGGGCGGGCACCACCGCCCTCGCCGACGTCTCGGAGGTCGCGGCGATCAAGGACCGCTTCGAGGACATCCACGTGGTCGGCAGCGGCGACCTCGCCCGGTCGCTGCTCGAGGCCGGCCTCGTCGACCGGCTGAACCTGTACCTCTACCCCGTGGCCCTCGGCTCCGGCAAGCGGCTCTTCGGCGGCGACTTCGGGGTTCCGAAGGCGTTCCGGCTGGCGCAGCCGCCCCGCGCCTTCCCGACCGGCGCGATGCTGCTGGTGTACGAGCCCGACGGTGCCGCGGTCACGGGCTTCGACATGTCGAAATAGCGCGTGGAGGAATCCCGTTCGCGCGGCGGAATCCCCATGCTGCGGGATTCCGCCGCGCGAACGGGATTCCTGCGGGGCATCCGGCATCCGGCGCACGGCGGAATGCGCGCGTGCCCGATGATGGGGTGATGCAGCCCGGATACCGCCTCTCGACCGACCGCGCCGACCTCGACCGCGAACGCGTGCACCGCTGGCTCTCGACCGACGCCTACTGGGCGCTCGGCCGCGCCAGGGAGGTGCAGGATGCCGCGATCGACGGGTCGCGCAACTACGGGGTGTACGACGAGGCCACCGGCGAACAGGTCGCGTACGCCCGGGTCGTGACCGACGGGGCGACCTTCGCCTGGCTCTGCGACGTCTACGTCGACCCCGCGGCGCGCGGCGGCGGCCTCGGCGTCGACCTCGTCGAGGGCGTGATCGCCGACCTCGACCCGCTCGGCATCCGTCGCACGATGCTCGCGACCGCCGACGCGCACGGCCTCTACGCGAAGGCCGAATTCGAGCCGCTCGCAGATCCCGGGCGCTGGATGCTGCGCACGAACCCGATGATCGTTGCCGACCCGTCCTTGTCGTCGTAGCGTCGAGCCATGCACGATCGCGAGCGCGGCCTCGAACGACTCCACGAGGTGACGGCCGATGCCAGAGCGCGGGCGGATGTCGCGGTCGGCCGCATGTTCGGCTCCGAGGGGTACTCGGTGCGCAGCAAGCTCTTCGCGTTCGTCTCGACCGACGGCACGCTGGTCGTCAAGCTGCCGGAGGCGCGCATCGAGGAGCTGCGACTGGACAACATGGTCATGCGCGGCAGCCCCATGCGGGAGTGGGCGACGGTGCCGTACGGGGCGGGGGCCGACGACTGGGCGACGATCGTGGCCGACGCGCTCGCCTTCGTCGACGAGATCACGCCGTAGTCGCGCGCAACTCCGGCCGGCCGGGCGTTCAGCCGGTCGGCGTTGGTCGGACGCTGGTCTCGAGACGCTTCGCTCCTCGACCGGCGGGCCTGCGCGGCTCAGCCGGCCTCGACCGCCATCACGTCCATCCACACGGTGCCGTTCGAGCACGCCGGCACCGTGGCGGTCACGTCGAACGCGGTGAAGCTGTGCGGCGGGTAGACCCGGTAGGCCGTGCCCTCGGCGACGGTGCACGAGTCGGCGAGCGGTCCGCCGTCGGTGCCGATGTTCACGGCGGAGAGCGTCGCCAACGCCGTGCCGCCCGCGGCGATCGTGATCGTCGGCGGGGAATCGGGCTCGGACTGGTCGGCCGGGGCGCCGAGCTGCGCGCCGCTCGCATCGAGCACGGAGACGCCGGGCGCCCCTCGGAGCTCGCACGAGTTCGACCCGGTGTTCGTGAAGACGACCTGCGAGTTCGTGTGCCCGGCGCTGCCGCCGTCGGGTGCCATGCGCACGGTGACCTCGAGCGCGTCGTCGGCGCACTGGCCGGCGGGGGCGTTCGGGTCGGTCGAGGCGGTCGAGGTCGGCGTCGGAGTCGCTGACGACGACGGCGAGCCCGTCGGCGTGGGGCTCGTGCTCGGCGCGGGCGTCGAGCCGGCACATCCGGTGAGCAGCAGTCCGAGTGCGAGGGCGCCTGCAGCGGCGATCATCGAGGTGCGCATTGCGCCACCGTACGGCCCGGCGGGTCGATCAGGGCCGAGGCGGGGCCGGGTGCGACCGGATCGCGACCTGCAGGCCGAGCCACGCCTCGAACGTCTGCGAGGCGAGCACCGCGTCGGGGCCGGGCAACGTGTCGCCGCGGCGCATCGCGGCGAACTGCTTGCCGGGAAGCGAGACGGCGAGCACGGGTCCGCGCAGGCCCCGCGCCCTCGCGAGCCTCCGGACCATGTCGGACACGTCTTCGCGACGCGGTCCGGCGAAGTCGGCGCTGCGCCCGCCGGGGCCATGTTCGGCGAGGTGCACGAGCCGCTGCCCGACCTCGCTGGCCGCCACCGGCTGCGATGCGAGCCTCGGGGCCAGGTGGAGGCCGGCGAACGAGAGCATGCCGAGCATCTGCTCGGCGAACTCGTGGAACTGCGACGCCCGCATGATCGTGAACGGCACGGCGCCCGCCTCGACGGCCCGTTCCTGGGCGAGCTTGCCCGCGTAGTAGCCGTAGGGCGCGCGGTCGATGCCGACGATCGAGAGCGTCACGTGGTGCCCGACGCCCGCCGCCTGTTCGGCCGCGAGGAGCGTGCGCGTCGCGGTCGTGAAGAACTCCGTCGCCGCATCGGCCGACCTCGCGTTCGCGTTGGACGCGTCGATCACGGCGTCGACCCCGGCGAGCGCGGCCTCGACGCCCGTGCCCGCGATCAGGTCCATGCCGTTCGACCGGGTGAGCACGACGACCTCGTGCCCGCGTTCGCGTGCGGCGTCGACGACATGGCGTCCGACGGTTCCGGTTCCGCCGGCGACGGCGATCCTCATGCGTGCTCCGTTCGATGCATCCGGTTCAGCGGTTCAGGTCGTCGCGTTCGACGAGTCGGTCGGGGTTCCACGACTCGCTCCAGCCGAGCTCGTCGAACATGCGGTCGAGCACGAGCGCCGTGAAGCCCCAGACCACGCGCCCGCCGACCGTGAACGCGGGCCCCTGGTAGACCCGGCCCTCGAAGGTCATCCGCGTGCTGCCGCGGTTCGCCGGGTCGAGCAGGTCGGCCACCGGCACGCGGAACACCTCGACGGACTCGTCGTGGTCGACCGCGGCGACCTGCGAGGGCCTGGTCCACCATGCGGGCACCGGGGTCACCAGGTGGTTGCTCACCGGCACCGGGAGCGGCTCGAGGGTGCCGAGCGGCTCGACGTCGGCGGGGTCGACCCCCGTCTCCTCGGCGGCCTCGCGCAGCGCGCCCGCGATCGGTCCGTCGTCGGATGCCTCGATCCGCCCACCGGGGAACGCGATCTGCCCGGGGTGGCTGCCGAGCGTCGCGGCCCGGCGCAGCAGCAGCACGTCGAGCTCGCGCGCGACGGCCGGGGCGTCGACCCGGGCGGGCAGGTCGTCGAGCACCCCGAAGAGCACGAGCACCGCGGCCGGGCGGCGGCTCGCGGCATCCGCGGCCCACCGGGGGAAATCGGCGTGCCACGTGACGCCGCGTTCGCAGAGGGCGACGAGTTCGGCTCGGGCGCCGGCGGGATCGCTCACGAACCGTGCCCTTCGTCGTGGGACAGCATGCCTGCCATCCTGCCACCCGCCCGGCGACGCCCGCCCGCGGCATCCGCGTTCAAGGCCCTCGTCGGGAACGCTCGGCGAACTCGCAGCACAACCCCCAGTCGAATCACACCGCGTCGGCCTATTCTGATCGGATGCTGGTGATCAGCTACAACCTCCGCAAGCATCGCGCGATCTCCGAACTCGCGGCGCTCGATGAGCGCTACTCGCCCGACCTCGTCTGTCTGCAGGAGTGCGACACGCAAGACCTCGCCGAGCACGTCGGGCGCCTGCGTCTCGCGCACTCCACTGTGGGCAATCGCCTCGGCCTCGCGGTGTATTACCGGCCCGACCGCATCGAGGTGCGCAGCCTGCGCACGGTCGCACTGAAGAAGTCGCTGCACGACCGCATCGCGAAGCCCGCGCACGAACGACTGCTCGGCGCCCGCGTGTTCGACCGCGTGCACGAGCGCGAGGCGATCGTCGCGTCGTTCCATGCCGCGCCGCTCACGGCGCTGAACTCGCTGCGTCGGCACCAGATCAAGGCCGCGCTCGGCGAGCTGCAGCTGCTCGGCCCGAACCTGCCCACGCTCATGGTCGGCGACTACAACTACCCGATCTTCAAGGACAACCTCGCCGAGAAGGTGCGCGAGGCCGGCTACGACCTGACCCTCAGCGACAGCCGCACCTACACGCGCTACAAGTTCTTCCGCGGGCACTTCGACCTCGCGACGTCGGCGGGCTTCGACATCCGCAAGGTCGAGACGCTCCCCCGCGGCTCGAGCGATCACCTGCCGATCCTCGTCGACACCGAGTATGCGGATGTCGCGGCCGCCGCGTCGGCGTCCGTCGAGGTCCCGGCCGACGCGGCCCCGATCTTCAGCGTCGAGGACGACACCCCGCACGTGGCCTGACCACGGGTCGACGCTCGGTCGCGGCATCCGCTCGCCCGAATGAGGCCGCGTCGCCGCGTCGCCGCTCCGATCGCCGTCGCCCCGATGCTGGCCGCCGACCGGCCCGCTGCGGCAGAATCGTGCGATGACCGATCTCTCGGAACGTGCGCCCGACCGGCTGCCCGACTTCGCCACCGTCGAGACCCCCTGGGGTGCGTTCGTGGCCGTCGAGGACGACGGGGTGCAGCGCATCCGCAACATCCGGTATGCACGGGCCGACCGGTTCGCCCCGGCCGAAGCCGTGGACCCCGACCCCGCGTCATCCGCAGACCTGCAGTTCACGACCATCGCATGCCCGCAGCCGCCCAGCCCGAGCGCCGCCATCCTCGGCGAACCGCTCGAAGGCGCCGTCCTCGACGAGGACTGCCTGCGCGTCACCATCACGCGCCCCGCGGCCGCCGCAGGCCCCCTGCCCGTCATGGTCTGGATCCACGGCGGCGCGCACGTGTCGAACGCGGGCGACCTGCCCGGCTTCGATCCGTCGGCGCTCGCGCGCGAGCACGGCGTGCTCGTCGTCGCGCCGACGTTCCGGCTCGGGCTGCTCGGGTTCGCGGGCGACGGGCTCGACAGCGGACCCGGCGCCGGCCCGCGGCGGCCCGCGAACCTCGGCCTGCTCGACGTCATCACCGCACTCCGCTGGGTGCGCGAGCACGTCGCCGGCTTCGGCGGCGACCCCGAGCAGGTCACCGTGTTCGGGCAGTCCTCTGGCGCCGATGCGATCGCGCACGTGCTCGCCGCCGACGGCACCGAGGGCCTCCTCACGCGCGTGGTGCTGCAGAGCGCCCCCTTCGGCATCCGCACCGACCGCGACGAGTTGCAGGCGAAGATGCGCGACGCGATCGGCGTGATCCCCGCGGATGCCTCGACCGACGACGTGGGCGCCCTGCAACTGGTGGCGAAGCAGGCCGGTTCGGGCTTCGGCCTGCGCTCGGGCATGAGCTTCGGCCCCGAGGCGGGCCGCGCGCCGCTGCCCGCCGAAGCCGAGATCCCCGAAGCCTGGCGTCGCCGCGCCGCCGGCCTCGACGTGCTCGTCACGTGGACCACCGAGGAGACGATGTTCTACCTCGGCACGGTGCCGAAGCTCGAGCGACTGTTCCGGGTGCCGCTGCTCGGCGCCCTCGCCCGTCGGGTGCTCGTGGGCGCCACGACGAAGAAGGTCTACTCGCGCGACGGGCGGCGGTTCGCCGAACTGCTCGCGTCGGGCGGGGCGAGGGTGCAGGTCGGCGTCTTCGACGGGCACCCCGACGACAGCGGGATGGGCGCAGCGCACGCGATCGAGCTGCCGCTGCTCTTCCCGAACGTGCCGGTGTGGTCGCGCGCCGCGCTGCTCGCGCCCGACGGAGCGAGCACGCTCGTCGAGGCCGGCGCACCGCTGCGCGCCGCCTGGGCGGAGTTCGCCCGCACCGGCCGCATCACGCGCTCGCGCATCCCGCTCGGCCCGGATGGCAGGGTGGCCTGCGGGTGGAGGATCTCAGCTGACCGACCGATCGACCGACCGACCGTCCGACCGTCCGACCGAGCGAAGGAGCCCGCATGAACGCCAAGCCCACCACCGTCGACGAGTACCTCGCGACCTTCGACGGGGAGGCGGCCGAACGCCTCGCCGCCGTTCGGGCGACGATCCGCGAGGTGCTGCCCTACGGCGAGGAGAAGCTGCGCTACGACATCCCGGCCATCTCGATCAGGGGTCGCTACTGGCTCCACTTCGCCGGTTGGAAGCAGCACATCGGCCTCTACCCCGTGCCGCACACCGAAGGCGAGCTCGAGGAGCGCATCGCGCCGTGGCGCGCGGCGAAGGACACCGTGAACCTGCCGTATTCCAAGCCGTTGCCGCTCGACCTCGTGCGCGACATCGCGCGGCTCGCCCTCGAGCTGCACGGCGGCGACGCCTGACGCACGCCGTGCTTGTGGCGAGACGACGCACCGCCTAGCATCGCAGGGCCGAGTACCCGGGGGACGAGTGGCCGCCAATACACGCGAGCGTCGAACGATCCGGGGTCGTGCCGCCGAGATCGCGGCCGCCCTGCTCGCTGCGGGTGCGCTCGTCGCCGCCATGTGCATCGCTCCGGCGAGCGCGGCAGAGGTCGACACCTGGGGCACGTTCAGCCTCTCGGCTGCGCCGTACACGGGCGCCGTGGCGATGCCCGGCAACTTCCCGGCGACGACGTTCACCTCGACCTCGAGCACGGCGACCGTGGTCAGCGGCGCCTCGACGTGGCAGGCGGCGAGCACGCCCGTCGGCGTCGAGTTCGGGTCGAGCCTGAACCGCACGTACCTGAACCAGCGACCGGCGGCCAACAACGCGGCATCCCCCGCCATCACGACGTACACCTTCGCCTCCCCGACTCCGGCGTCGGGCTGGGCCTTCGTGCTCGGCGACATCGACGCCGACCAGGTGACGCTCTCGGCAACGGGAGCCGACGGCGCGCCGGTGCCCGTCGAGGGCCTCGGCTACCAGGAGTCGTACAACTCCTGCCACCGTTCAGGCGGTCCGTCGTGCGACGCCCTCAACCTGAACGACCGTCCGTCGTGGACCGACGACGGCAGCACCGGCCTCCTGCTCGGCAACCCGACGGCGGCCGACACCGAGGGCGGTACCGCGTGGTTCGCCCCGAACGTGCCGTTGACCTCGCTGACCATGCGGTACCAGTGGCGCAACGGATTCCCGATCTACCAGACCTGGTTCGTGGCCAAGACGTTCACGGCCGGCGGCACGGTCACGCTCGACGACGCCCCGCTCGCGGGCGCGACCGTCACGGTGTTCGACGAGGCGGGGGCCGTCGTCGGCACGGCCGTGACCGCGGCATCCGGAACCTGGAGCCTGCCCTCGCTCATCGCGACCGGCACGTACCGTGCGACCGTGGCTCCGCCTACCGGCATCGCGCCGCTGCCGGACCGCACGTTCTCGCTCGTCGACTCGGATGCCGCGGAGATCGACTTCCCGTTCGATACCCCGCCTCCACCGCTCGCCGGAACCGATGAGGTCTCGACGTTGCAGGGCATCGCGGTCGACCTTCCGCTGCTCGAGAACGACGCCGGCGGTTCGGAGGACTTCCCACTCGTTGCCGACAGCGTGAGATTCGAGCTGCCCGGCGGAGCGCCGGCGGGCACCGTGCTCGCGCCCGACGCGAAGCGCTTGACGGTGCCGGGTGAGGGCGTCTGGACCGTCGATGTCGCGGGCACGGCGACGTTCGCCCCCGAGCCAGGCTTCACCGGGGAGGCGACGCCCGTGCCGTACACGGTCGCAGACACCAGGGGCGGCACGGGGAGCGCGAGCGCGACGGCGACCGTGACGCCCGTGACCCCTGCCGGTGGCGACGACCCGTTCGCGACGCCCATGGGTGCGCCGGTTCGCAATCCGGTGCTCGACAACGACGTGCCCGGCGATCCGAGCGTGCCGATAGATCGCACGTCGTTCGCGTTCCAGCTGCCCCCAGGGGCCCCCGCAGGCTCGACGCTGGCCGCCGACGGCAAGTCGCTCGTCATCGCCGGCGAGGGCTCGTACGAGATCGGCGACGACTTCTGGGTGACGTTCACGCCGGAGCCCGCGTTCTCGGGGGTGGCGACCGCGGTGCCCTATACGGTCGCCGACGCGAACGGCACGCTCGCCAACGCCGAGATCACCGTCACCGTGAGCGCCGTGGCCCAGCCGATCGGCACGATCGACCAGACATCGACCCTGCAGGGTGTGCCGGTCTCGGGCCCCATCCTCGCGAACGACGCGGCGTCGAGTGCGACCGAGACCCTGCTTCCCGAGACCATCCGCTACGCCCTGCCACCGGCCGCACCCGCCGGATCGAGCGTCTCGGCCGACGGCCGCACGCTCACGATCGGCGGCGAGGGCGTCTACACCGTCGACCCGGCCACGGGCGAGGCGACGTTCGCGCCCGACCCGACCTTCGTCGGGATCGCGACGCCCGCACCCTACTCGGTGCAGGACTCCGCCGGGTTGACGGCGACCGCGACCATCGTCGTGACGGTGCTCGCCGTGACGCCCGCAGCGGTTCCGGATGCCGCGACGACCGCGCAGGGCGCCACGATCGTCGTCGAGCCGCTGACCAACGACGAACCCGGCACGGCCGCCATCGCCATCGTGCCCGGATCGCTGGCCCTGCAGTTGCCCGCCGGGGCTCCCCCCGGATCGACGATCTCGCCCGAGGGCGTGGTGACCATCGCCGGCGAGGGCGCCTACGCGCCCGACGGCCTCGGCGGCGTCGCGTTCACGCCGCTGCCGACCTTCATCGGGGAGGCGACCCCCGTGCCGTACACGGTCGCCGACGAGAACGGGACCGTCTCAGCATCCGTCATCTCGATCTCGGTCACGGCGGTCGTGCCCGAGACCACGCCGGATGCCGCAACCACCCCGCAGGCCACCCCGATCACGGTCGACCTGCTCGCCAACGACGTGCCCGGCGACGAAGCGGTGCCCCTGACGCCGTCGAGCGTGGCGCTGCTGCTGCCTCCCGGCGCTCCGGCCGGAACGGTGCTGGGCGCCGACGGCCGGTCGCTCGTGGTGCCGGGAGAGGGCGAATACGCGGTCGATGCGGCCACCGGACTCGTGTCGTTCGACCCCGTGGCGAGCTTCGTCGGCGAGGCGACCCGGGTGCCGTACACCGTGGTCGACGCGAACGGCACCTCGGCCGAGGGCGAACTCGCGATCTCGGTCACGGCCGTCACGCCGGTCGCCGGCGTCGACAACGCCACGACGCCGTTCGGCGAGCCGCTCGTCATCGACCTGCTCGCGAACGACGTGAGCGGCAACGAGGTCGACGGCGGCGCGCCCGCGCCGCTCGTGGCCGGGTCGGTGCGCCTCGAGCTGCCGGTCGGATCGGACCCCGCGGCGCTGTCGGCCGACGGTCGCACCCTGACGCTCGACGGGGTCGGCACGTTCACGGTCGATGCCACGAGCGGGGCGGTGGCCTTCGTCCCCGCCGCTGGATTCTCGGGGCTCACCCCGGTGGTGCCGTACACCGTGCTCGACACGAACGGCACGCTCGCGAGGGCGAGCGTGCGCGTCGTCGTGGCCGAGGCGCCGGTCGGGCCGCCGGTCGAGCCTCCGGTGGATCCGCCGCCCGCATCGGGCACGCCAGGGGCGCCCGGCCCTCCGGCGGGCGCGTCGTCCGGGCTGCCGGCGACCGGGGTCGATCCGGCGCCCGGCGGTGTCGCCGCAGCACTGCTGCTGGCCGCCGGCCTGCTGCTCGTCGCCCGCCGAACGCTCGTCGCTCGCCGCCCGACCGTCGAGTGCGCCCGGGCCCGCAGGTCAGGGCCTCGCGGCCGCTGACGGCGCGAGCGCCATGTCCGTCCCGACGGACGGGCTCGGGCGGGTCGCCGAGAGTCGCCGTGCGCGACGGTGCACGATCTCGGCCTGCACGGCGATCATGATCGCCACGATGACGAGCACCTCGGCGAAGCTGGAGCCGTCGGCGATGCCGGCGAACCCGGCGATCACGCCGAGGGCGACCTTCACCGCGATGACGGCCACGAACAGCGACACGGTGAGCCAGGTGCCCTGCCGCAGGAGCTGTCCGTCGTCGGCGACCCAGACCTTGGTGAGGCGGCCGCGCAGCACGCCGACGACGGCGCTGAGCACGATGCCGCCGAGCAGGAACAGCCATCCGAGCCCCTCGGGCGGCGACCACCCGCCCACCAGGAGGCTCGCGACGCCGATGCCCGCGTAGATGAACGCGAGCTTGAAGCGCGCCGGCCCGCCTGCGGTGCTGATGCGCGTCTGGCGCACGATGGCGTACACGACCATGCCGAGCAGCAGGACGAGTTGGATGGGTTGCATGGTGGATCTCTTCCGTTGGCGAATCGCGCTTTAGATACGCGCTGGTATCTAATATAGGTCGGCCTGATAAGATACGCAAGTGGATCTTGAATCGCCGACTCCGCCCAACACCCGTCGCCGCGGAGAAGAACTCGAGGCCGCGATCCTCGAGGCCGCGTGGGAGCAACTGCTCACCGGGTACCCGAACTTCACGTACGACGCGATCGCCAAGCGCGCCCAGACGAGCAAGCCCGTGCTCTACCGACGCTGGCCGAGCCGCGAGGAGCTGCTCGAGGCGACGCTCGCCTGGCGCGGCGCGCACGACCGGCTCCCGATTCCCGACACGGGCGAACTGCGTGGAGACCTGCTCGCCCTGCTCCGCTCGGCCAACCGCAGGCCCGAGCGCTTCCTCGGGCTGCTGAGCGCGCAGATCGGCGGGTACTACGACGCGGCGGGCCTCACCCCGGGCAGCCTGCGCGACCGCTTCATCGGCACCGGGCCGACCGCCCTGAGCACGGTGTACCGGCGAGCAGCCGACCGCGGTGAGCTCGACGGCGATCGGCTGACGCCCCGCATCGCCGCCGTGCCGTTCGACCTGTTCCGCATGCAGCTCTTCCTGACGCTGCAGCCACTCGCCGACGAGGAGCTCGTCTCGATCGTCGACGAGGTGTTCTTGCCGCTCGTGGCGCCGCGGCGCGAGATCGCCTGAGACCACGAGGGCGCCCGGCCCGTACAGGCACGCTCATGTGCTCCATCTGCGCATATGGCATGCCCTCACGTCGACCTTGATTCCGTCACTGCAACTCTTTTGCTATTTCTGTTGTCGACATGCAGCAGGTGCGATACATTCTTGCCGCCTGACAATTCGAAGGAGAATTCTGTGCGGCCAACCACCACACTCCGTATTGCTGCGGCCTCGCTCGCAGCGATCCTCATCCCCGGCCTCGGAGTCAGTTCCGCGGCATTCGCAAACGACGGCCCCGGTGCCGTCGGCCCCGGCTCGATCTACCTCGAGCCGTTCGCCTCCAACCTCTCCGGCTGGACCGCCATCACGGCCACCACGTCGGAATGGTCCGTCGTCGACGGCACGGTCGGCATCGACACCAGGTCGCAGACGTCGGGCCGGTACATCCGCCCGACCCAGTCGCTGACCCTCCCCGATGCCTACGAGCTCCGCACCCACGTGAAGATCGACGCGGCCGACGCGACGGGCACCGTCACGGTCGGACTCGACATGCGCGACACGACGAACTGGAAGAGCACGGGCATCAGCCCGCAGTTCACCACGGCCGACGCAGACGGCAGAGTGAAGTTCCAGATCTCCAAGCCCATCGCCGGCCAGTACCTCTGCCAGGGCGCCTCGCCCGCGAGGCTGGGCGACTGGGTCGAGCTGCGGGTGCAGCGCGCGGCCGGCGTCACCGCCGTCTACGTCGACGGCGCCCTCGTCGGCGCGGCCACCTCTCCCACCGCCGGCGGCACGATCGCGCTCGGCTCCTACAAGACGAAGATCAGCGTCGGTGCAATCTCGATCGATCCGCTGACCTCGACGCCCGCCGGCCACCCGGCCGCCAACGCCGGCTGCCCGTGGACCGCCCCCGTCGACCCGCCCGAGGAGCCCGAGCCGGGCACCGGCACCGGTGAGGTCACCGGGAACGGCGAGTGGGTCCCTGCCGCGGCGACGTCCTCCGACCGCCCGGGCCACGAGGTCACCGACGGCCAGTCGAAGATCTCGCTCGACGGCGACTGGAAGTTCAAGGCCGAGGACTACGCGAAGTACCTCGATCCGGCCGCTCCCGACGTCGACGGCGTTCAGCAGGAGTGGCAGAAGCCGGCGACGGATGTCACCGCGTGGGACACGCAGCAGGTTCCGGGCAACTGGAGCGTGCACGACGCCTACGGCCGCTACGAGGGCAACGGCTGGTACCGCCGCACCTTCGAGCCCGGCGACCTCAGCGCCGCCGCCGGCGAACGCGCCTGGCTGAAGTTCGGCGCCGTCTACAACACCGCCACGGTGTGGCTGAACGGCGTGAAGCTCGGTGAGCACACCGGCGGGTACACCCCGTTCGACTTCGACGTCACCGACCACCTCATCGACGGCGAGAACACCCTCGTCGTGCGTGCCGACAACACCTTCCAGCAGGGTGCGTGGTGGTCGTGGGGCGGCATCTCCCGCTCGGTCGAGCTCGTCAAGACCGGCGAGGTCGTCGTCGACCGCCAACAGATCGTCGCCACCCCCGACCTCACGGCCGGCACCGCGCACATCGCCTCCACCGTGTTCCTCGAGAACGCCGGCGACGACGCCCGCACGGTCGCGCTGACCGGCACCATCACGGATGCCGCGACCGGCGCCGTGATCGCCTCGGGCCTCACCGCCCAGGCCGACGTGCCCGCGAACGGTGCCGCGCAGGCCGTGCTCTCGACCGACCTCGCCGCGGGCTCGTACGAGCTCTGGAACATGGACGACCCGAACCTCTACCGCCTCGACCTGACGCTCGACTCTCCCGCCGACACCGACGACGCGGCCCAGTCCGACCGGTTCGGCATCCGCGAGTTCAAGATCGACGGCACGAAGATGCTCCTGAACGGCGAGCCGCTCAAGAGCGCCGGCGGCAACCGCGTCTCCGACGACCCGATCAACGGCAACGTCGAGCCCACGTGGGTCGTGCGTCGCGATCTCGACCGCATGAAGGCCTCGGGCATGAACGTCACGCGCATCATGCACTACGCCCAGTCGCCCGACCTGCTCGACTACGCCGACGAAATCGGCATGCTCCTCATCGACGAGGTCCCGGTCTGGGGCACCTCCCGCGTCGCGGAGATGAAGGGCGATCAGGCCCAGATCAAGCAGGAGTTCCGCGAGATGGTCGAGCGCGACTTCAACCACGCCTCGATCTTCGCCCACTCCGTCGCCAACGAGATCGAGTCGAACTACCCGTACGGCAAGGAGTTCCTGCGGGTCATGGCCGACTACTCCCACCAGATCGACCCGAGCCGGTTCGTCACCCACGCGAACAACAAGGTCGAGCGGGCCGAGACCACCAGCGCTCAGCAGGACGGGTCCATCTACATGGACTTCGTCAGCATCAACCTGTACGGCAACTACGGCGCCGGCCCCGACAAGATGCACGGCTACTACGACAAGCCGATGTTCATCTCGGAGTACAGCCCCGACGGGTTCAGCTTCCCGATCGACCGTGAATGGCTCGACTTCTCGACCGGCGCCGACACCACGGCGTCGAACTTCAAGAGCCGCGACTTCGTGTTCGGCTGGTCGCAGTGGACCTACAACGACTACCGCAGCGACTACGGCGGCTCGAGCGAGAACCTCATCCGCGGCTGGGGCAATGCCGACGTCTGGGGTCGCCTCAAGGCGGCCTACGACGAGACGCAGATCTCCAACGCGCCGGTCAAGTCCTTTTCACTGACCGACGTCGCAGTCGCCCCCGGCGGCGGACTCGGCGTCGTGGCGATCACGCCCTCGGGCGCGGTTCCCGCTGACGGCCCGTCGCACATCCTGCGCGACTACCAGGTCACGCTGCAGGCGTTCGATGCATCGGGCAAGGCGATCGGCGGCACCGTCGTCGACCTGCCCGACATCACGCCCGGCGACGCCGCGTTCGAGGTGCCCGTCTCGTGGAACGCCGAGTCGGCGGCCACGCGGGTGCGCGCCACGCTGCTCTCGCCCACGGGCTACGAGGTCTCGGTCTCGACGACCGATGCCGCCAAGCCCGCCGCTCCCGCGATCCGCGAGGTCGTCGCCGGCAACGGCGTCATCCGCGTCGCGTTCGACGACGAGGCCGGCATCGGCAAGTACCGCGCCATCGCCACCGCACCCGACGGCACGAGCAAAACGGTCACCACTCGCGAGCGGTTCGCCGACCTCGGCGGCCTGGCGAACGGCACCGAGTACACGGTGACGGTCGCGGCCGTCGGCTCGACCGGCGCCGGGGCATCCGACGACGCGAAGGCGACGCCCACCGGCTCGCTGACCGTGCCGCCGAAGGTGCTGAACCTCGAACCCATCGAAGGCGGCGTGGTGCTCGGCTACTCGAGCCCGACCCGCGACGGCTGGTTCCAGGTGAAGGTCACGGATGCCGCGACCGACGCCGACCTCGAGACGTACACGACGCAGAACCGCCCCGGCACCCGCATCGAGGGTCTCGAAGCCGGAACCGCGGTCGACGTGCGCATCCGCGAGGTCGCCGACAAGGACGCGAGCTCGGCGAAGTCGGAGTGGAGCGAGGCCCTGCAGGCCACGCCCCTCGCGGCAGACGACGCCCCCGTGCTCGACGTGCGCGGCCTGATCGGCGGCCCGAACACGGCCGGCATCGTCGTGACTCCGTCCAACCGCACCGAGCGCTACCACGTCACGGTCGACGGCGAAGGCGTCGACCAGGCGTTCACCGTCGAGCGGTCGGGCATCGACCTGATCCCGCTCGACGGGCTCGCACCGCAGCGCGAGTACGCCGTCACCGTCACGGCCGAAAGCGCCGGCGGCACCTCCGAAGCGTGGTCGGGCACGGTGCGCACCCGCGCCGAGACCCCGACCGGCGAAGCGACCGTGCCCACCGGACTGAAGGTCGTCAACCGCGGCAACGACGCGTTCCTCACCTGGGACGACTCGGGCGCCGACGGCTACGTCGTCACCTCCGAGCGGTGCGGCGCGACCACGTCGAGCACGGTGATCGGTGCCGAGTTCGCACTCGGCAAGCTCGGCGAGAACCCCGGCGACTACCAGGTCGCCGCGATCCTCGGCCGGTCGGTGTCCGATGCCTCTGCGCCGGTGACGGCCGCCGGCGACGAGCGGTGCCCGATCATCGTGTCGACGGCCGACAAGACCGCGCGTGCCGACGGCTCGGTGCCGTTCAGCACGAGCAGCGGCTGGCTCGCCAGCGGGATCACCGGCATCGGCGGCCACCCTTCGATGTACGCCGAGATCCCGAAGACCGCCAACGCGTCGGCCACCTGGACGGCGCCGAAGGTCACCGGCGAGGTCACCTACCGGGTGGCAGCCTCCCTGCCCGCGAGCAGCACCAGCACGAAGGACGCGACGTACGTGGTGAAGACCGCCGACGGCGACGTTCAGGTGAAGGTCGACCAGGTCGCCCTGAGCAACACGTGGGTCGACCTGGGCGAGCACCGGTTCGATGCGACGCACCAGCCGACCGTGGTGCTGACCGGCAAGGACGGGTTCCTGCGGGCGTCGGCGGTGCGGTTCACGGACACGAGTACGGCGGGGCTTCCGACCGCGCCGGAGCCTGGGTTCGCGGACCAGGAGATCGCGCCCGACGAGGCGATCACCGGTACCGGCACGACCGAGGGCAACACCGTCGTCGTGACCGCCGCGGACGGCACCGTCCTGGGCGAGGGCACCGTGGACGCCGACCTGGACTGGTCGATCACCGCAGCAGCACCGTTCACGGCCGGCACGTACACCGACGCGGTCGCCACCGAGACCGACGCCGACGGCTGGACCGGGACCGCGACCGCGACCCTCACCGTGACCGCCGCACCCGCGATCGACGTGTCGGTCACCGCGACCAGCCGGTGCATCGCCGGCAAGGCCGTGCTGCAGGTCAACGCCGCGAACAACGGCGACACCCCGGTCGACGTGCGACTGGACGGCGTCTACGGAACGAAGACGCTGACCGCGGTACAGGGCGGCAAGACCGGTTTCCACGCGTTCACGACCCGGGTGAAGGACCTGCCCGCCGGACAGACCGACATCACCGTGACCGCGGTGATCGACGGCACCACGCAGACCGTGCACCTCGTCGCAGCCAACACCGCACGCACCTGCTGAACCAGAACCGGGGGTGGCGCGCGGCCCGGGCGCGCCACCCCCGCACCGGCCTCGCTGGCCGGTGCCACTCACGGGCGAAACGAAAGGTGGAATGACATGAGACGTTCGCTTGGCCTGCGGCTCGCCGCGGCATCCGTCGGCGCCCTGGCATTGGTCGGCGTGGCCGGGGCGGCCTTCGCCGAGGAAGCGGAGTTCGGCTCCGGAGATGTCGACGTCAACGTCGAGATCGCCGAGATCACCGAACCCGGTGTGCTCGCGATGACCGTCGCGGCGGGCTCGACCGCTCTGACCGAGCAGGGCTCGACCGACCTGGTGCGCCAGTTCGTCGGCACCCTGCCGACGGTGTCGATCACCGACACCCGCACGGGCGACGAGATCCCCGACGGTGCCGGCTGGTACGTGCTCGGCTCGTCATCGGGCTTCACCGGCAACGCCGGCCAGCCCGAGATCGGCGCCGGCAACCTCGGCTGGACGCCGCGCCTGATCGACAGCGGCGACACCGGGCTGATCGCCGAGGGCGACCCGGTCGGCACCGTGATGGACCAGGGCGCCGACGCCGTCGGCCTCGTCGACCAGGAGCTCTTCGCGATCGCCGGCGACTCGGCCGAGGTCGCCCCCGAGGGTCAGTGGACCGCCACAGCCGACCTGTTCCTGCGCACGCCGGCGACGGTCGCTCCCGGGTCCTACACGGGCACAGTCACCCTCTCGCTGTTCGAGTGAGTCCCTCCGTCGTCGGGTGAGACGACGACGAACGGCGGATGCCGCGGCAGCACGTGCTGCCGCGGCATCCGTTCGTTCGTCCGGGACCGCGACGTGCCTCTCGATCACCTCGCGGTTCAGCTGCGCATCCGCGGGACGCGCTCACGCGGAGAGCGACGACCCGAGCAGCGCCCTGACCTGCTCGACCGCCGAGTCGCCTCCGGAGTGCTCGTCACGCCCTTCGGGTCCGCTGGTCACGCAGATGAGCATCGCGTTCGACTCGGGGCCCAGCCGCCCGGCGCCGGCTCGGTCCAACGAGACCACGTGACGGGCCGACGCCAGGTCGGCGGTGGCGAGGAGGTCGTCGCCGCCGGCGAACACCGGCACCGTGACGAGGCGCGACCCTGCCGTCCTGGCGAGTGCGGCGATGACTCCGAGCACCGACAGCGTGCGGTTCGTGCCGGGCGCCTCGTACAGCACGACGAGCGGTCCATGGTCGCTTCCGCGCAACGCGCGAGCCGATCCGTTGGGCCGGTATCCCAGTTCCTGCATGGCTCGCAGCACCCGGCTCCGCGTGGCGGGCGCGACCTCAGGGCGCCCGCGTGCGACGCGCGACACGGTCTGCGACGAGACACGAGCGTGCGTCGCGACATCCCGGATGGTGGCGGCGTTGCGCTGGGGCATGTCCGGCGTATCTCCTCGGAGCCTGCGGCAAGGTCACCGCATGCAAAGAATTTACCATCCAAGAGACGCGCGCGCACGCGTAAGAAATTCATTTAGCCCACGCGCAGCCGACCTCGCTCTGCGCGGGGCACGCCTCACGCCACGTGCACCTTCGCGTCGGCCCATGATGCGTGATCGGTCTGGTTGCCGTTGCCGCCGTCGGTCACGACCATCCTCAGCACGTCGACGTCGGCGATGCCCACATCGACGTTCCGTGCGCCGGCCGCCGCGGTCAGGAGACCGCTGTCGTACAGCTTGCGCCCGTCGCCCCAGAGTTGGAACACGACACTGCCCGCGGTGCCCTGCCGTGCCGAGAAGTCATCGACCCCCACCACCGAGGTGAAGCGGGTGCAGGCGCCGCCCAAGTACACGGACACCTCCGACGGGGCGTGCACGCCGAGGCCCTTCGCGTACGTCAGCCCCGCGATCGAGATCGCCGGCCCGTCGCCCGCGCCGTTCTTGCCATTGCTCTGGTCCCGTTCGACCGGCCCCCACGCGTTCGTCGACGACAGCCATTCGAGATCGCTCACGTACGAGGTCGCCTGCGGCGGAGCGGGCGTGGATCGCACGGTCGCGGCGAGGGTGGTCTCGGCGACGGCGCCGGCGAACGTGTACGTGGCCACCGCGACCACCTGCTGCGCCCCGCCGAGCGCCGGCCCGGCCACCACGGTGAAGAGGACCTCCGTCGACCGACCGGGGCGGAGCACCGGCCGGCGACGGGGCGGCGACGCCGACCATCCATCGGGCACGCGCAGCTGCAGGCCGAGGTTCGACACATCCTGGCTCCGGTGATTGGCGAAGGTCACCCGGACCTCGACGGAGGCCCCGGCGCGGACGAGTTCGGGCGCCTCGATCGTCAGTCCGTCAGGTCGCCACGGCTCCCTGGGCATGGGCGGCTCGATCCAGGATCGCTTCATGAGCGCGACGAGGGATGCCGCCACCTCCGGATGCTGCGCGGCGACGTTCGTCGTCTCGCCGACGTCGCTCGCGAGATCGTAGAGCTCGACGCTCCACGCGTCGTCGGGCACCGAGCGGTCACGATCCGGAGCGAATCGCACCGCCTTCCAACGCCCCTGTCGAAGCGCCTCCGCGGCGTGCCGGACCCGGCCTCCCTCGGCGGCCTGCGCTCGACCGGTCGTGTACGGCTCGAGGCGCCAGAAGTACATCGGGCGCTCCGCCCGCTGGACATCGTCGGCGGTGTCGTCGAACGACGGCAGCATCGAGCGGCCGTCGACGAACGGCGGCACCGGCGCGCTGGTCAGCTCGGCCACCGTGGGAAGCAAGTCCCACATCGCCCACGGCTCCACGGCGGTGCTGCCCGCAGCCGCTCCGACGAGCCCGGGTGCCCAGATGATGGCCGGAACCCGGATGCCGCCCTCGTAGAGGTTGCGCTTGTAGCCTCGGAGCGGGCCGTTGGCATCGAAGAAGTCCGGATCGTGGGCGGGAGTCCCCTCTTCGTGCGGTCCGTTGTCGCTGACGAACAGGATGACGGTGTCCTCGGCGATGCCGTGATCCTCGAGCTTCGCGACGAGCCGGCCGACGTCGGCATCCATTCGCGTGATCTGCGCCGCGTGCGCGAGATTGCCTTCCCCCCATGGCATGCCGGCGTACTGCCCGAGGTCGGGGACCTGCTGGGGGAAGTGCGGCACGTTGGTCGAGAGGACGACCAGGAACGGGTCCTCGCGGTGGTCCTCGATGAACTGCAGCGCCCGGTCGGCGAACAGGTCCGGTGCGTAGGTGCCGGTTCCGCCGCCCTGGTTCTCGGGGAGTTGGAGCCGATCGGCGTTGTGCCAGAGCGAATCCGGGTAGTAGTCGTGGGCGTGCGTGTGGGTCAGGTAGCCGAGGAACTCATCGAAGCCCTGCGCATTCGGGCCGCTCGGGTGCGTGGGGTCATCGGGCGAGAAGCCCCACTTGCCGAAGAGTGCCGTGCGATACCCGACCGCCTGCGCCAGCAGCGCGAAGGTGACCTCGTCGTCGCGCAACGGCTCGTCGCCGCTGCCCGGCTCGGGGTTGTTGCGGACGGTGGCGTGCCCCGTGTGCATGCCGGTCAGCATCGAGCACCGCGATGGCGCGCACACCGGTCCCCCGGCATAGAAGTCCGTGTACCGGACGCCCTCACGCGCGAGTCGGTCGAGGTTCGGGGTGCTGATCCGGCTCTGCCCGTACGAGCCGAGTTCGCCGTAGCCGAGGTCGTCGGCGAGCACGATCACGATGTTCGGCCGACGGGCCCCGGATGTCGCGGCTCGGGCGCTCCACGCCGTCAACGGGTCGCCTGCGGCCACCGCCGCACCGATCGCCGCACCGCCCGCGATCAGGAAGTGCCGTCGGTTGAGGGTCGCCGCCCGGCCGTCATCGCGTGTCATCGTCTGCTCCATCTCCATCACGTCCGGCTACTCGAAGAGCGAGAGGGTCAGCGACGACGAGTAGTCGCCGGAAGCCACCGACGCCGGAGTCCGGAGGACGAGTTCCGCGGTGGCGGTCCATTGGCCGTCTGATGCCACGTCGCCGGAATCCCACGCGGCCGCCAGCAATTCCTGGTCGACCAGTCCGACGTTGTTCGGTCCGGGGTCGAGGACCGTGCCGACCGGGTCCCCTTCGCCGACGAGTCCGGACTCGCCGCCGTCGATCATCGCCGGGGTCCAGCCGAGATGCCCGGCATCGATGGGAGCCTGACCCGTCGCGCCCACGAAGTCGGTCGCGCTGCCCAGGACGTACCAGTACGCCCCCTGCGGGATCTCGTCGGGCGAACGGGTGTCGGTCACGGTGACCGCCGGGAGGGTACCCGTGAACTCGCGGATGAGCTCGCCTTCCCCCGTCTCCGTCAGCACAGCCGACGTGCCGGCCACGGTCAGCGCGAGCGTTCCGGGCTCGCTGATCTCCGCGACCTCGACCCCGACCTCGACGATCCCCTCGCCGTGCGTCTCCTCGGCGAACGCGGCGGTCGCCGCTCCCATGAGGGCGAGCGTTCCCGCGATCGCGGCGGAGCATCGCAGCAGGTCGGATCTCTTCATCGAGTGCCTCCAGAGGTGGTCGCCCGTGGTCGGGCGGAAGGGACATCGGGCGATGTCTGGACCGTCCGGCTCGGGGCAGAGCCGAAGCCCTGCTCCGGATCCCACCGGATCGACACGAACGTAGCGCACACACTGCATGTCAGCAACACATGTTGCACTGCGCATGCACATATAGAGTCACCAAAGAGTGTTTCGGACATGGTGAATGCGCACCATGCGCACTTTTTCCTGAGGATCTCTTCCCCTCCCACCCCCGCAGCGCTACATTGGCCGGGATCGACATCTGCCGACGATCGGGCGGCTTTTGGCCTACTTCCGCTGAAAGCGGCCTCGACAGCCCGTGACGACGGCGCAGTGCACACCAAAGCTCCTCATGCTCAACGACGAACATCGAGTGGAGAACCATGACCGACGCAGACCTCAGCGCACGCCCGGGGCAGCAGGCCAGACGACTCATCCGCACCAGCTGGATCCTCATCGCCGCCGTGGCGGCGGCCCTCCTGTCCGCACCGCCCGCGGACGCGGCCGTATCCGCGGCGCCGGCGCCGTCGCCGCGTCCCGTCATCGACGCGCCTCCCCCGCCGACGGACCCGTTCCCAACGTCTCCCGGCTCAGAGGTGGTCGTCGACAACGTCGACCCCGGGTTCTCATCCAGCGCGGGCGGCGTTCCCTGGGCGACCTCATCGGGCATGTCCGGCTTCCTCGGGACGGACTACGCCTACGCGTTCGCGAACTCGGGAGCGACCGCGCGATGGACGCCCGACGTGCAGACGACCGGCTGGTACGGCGTCTACGCGTGGATGCCCGACGGCGTCGGGAAGGGTCGTGCCACCGCGGCGAAGTTCACGGTGAACTCGGCGGATGCCACCACGGAAACGCATTCCGTCGACCAGAGCGTCGCCGCCCGCGGCGAGTGGCTGTTCCTCGGCAACCATCGCTTCGACGCGGGCACGGGCGGGTACGTCGAGCTCGCAGCCGGCGTCGGCGGCACGGGAACCGTCATCGCCGACGCGATCCGCCTGGGGCCGACCCAACAGGAGAGCATCGTGAAACAGCTCGATCGGGCCAAGGCGGCCGGATCGACCACGGTCACGATCGCGCCGGGAACGTACAAGCAGGCAGCGACCCTCAACCTGAAGAACTACCCGGGCATGACGATCAACGCCGACGGCGCGTGGCTCGTCCTCACGAATCCGGCTGGACAGGCGCTCTACATCCCGTCGAACGGGGTCACCGTCGAGGGCCTGACGATCACGTACGAGACGATGCCGTACACGCAGGGCCGGGTCCGCGAGACCTCGGCCGAGGCCGGCGGGTCCATGGTCGTCGAGATCTCCACCGGCTTCCGGAAGCCCGCGAACCCGACCGGACGCGTCATCACCTGGGACGCCGACCTGCGCCTGCAGCACGGCTTCGCCGATGGCGGCACGTTCGTCTGGGAGGACCAGGCGGCCGGACTCCTCCGCGTGTCCGGGTCGACCAACCCGTGGCTCCTCTCCGGCGCGAAGGTCGGGGACATCGTGACGATCGGCGACATCACGTCGCACACCCAGGCCATCAGCGTCGACGGCACGGATGTCACGCTGCGCGACGTCATCCTTCGAGGCGCCCCCGCGATGGGCCTCATGAACGCGGTGGGCGGCGGCAACCTGCACCTCGACGGATTCCAGCTCATCCCACCGGCGAAACCGCAGGGCGCCACCGAGGAGCCCATCATGAGTTCGGTCCATGACGGGCTGCAGTTCCAGTCGGTCAAGAAGGGGCCGACGATCGAGAACTCGCTGTTCGTCAACGCCGGGGACGACACCTTCAGCAACCCCGGGGTGGGCCCGATCGAGGTCGTGGCCGTCGACGCCGCGGACCCGACCATCGTCACGCTGCGGTTCGAGGACGATGTCTGGCGACGAGCGCACACGGGCGACCGGCTGCAGCAATGGCTCGGGGACGTCTCCGCCACCATCACGGCACTGCGCAAGACGGACGATCCGACTGACGCGAAGCAGCTCTTCACGGCCACGTTGGACGTGCCGAGCCCGTGGACCGTCGGCACGAAGGTCACGAGTCCCGACCGCATGGGTGCCGACTGGGTCTTCCGGAACAACCGAGTCGACAGTTCGGGCCGGGGCCTGCTCGTGAAGGCGCCGAACGGCGAGATCACGGACAACTGGATCCGAGGGGCGAATGCGATCTCGGTCGCGAGCGAGATCTGGTCGAACTCCCATGCCAACGCCGGCGGACACCTCGTCATCGCGCGCAACGAGATCTACAGTTCGCCGAACTCCGCGGGCGGCGTCTGGAACGGATGTCAGCGCGGCGCGGTCTCGTTCGAGGCCGACGAGTCACTCGGCCGCACCGGCTTCCTCTCGCCCGACATCGAGGTGACCGACAACACCTTCGTCGACATCCGAGGTCTGAATCTCCTGATCGCGAACGCCGCGAACGTGAGCGTGACCGGGAACCAGTTCCTCAACAGCCACCGGGTCTGGGCCCCGCGCGACAATCGCTGCGACATCGTGACGACGTCGGTCATCACGGTGATGCAGTCCGACGGCGTGCACTTCGCCGACAACACCATCGACTGGATGGGTCCGTATTCGACGCAGCCGGTGACCGTGGAGGCCGGAACGAGCACGAATATCAGCGGCCTGCCCGGAGGCGTGGCCCTGCTCAACGAACACGCCACGACGATCACCGGACACCACTCCGTGCTGACCAACGCGCACAGCGCCCTGCGACTCGCAGAATCCGCGAGCGGCGCCGTCGTGCAGCAGGGTGCCGGCCTGCCTGCCCAGACCTGGCGGCTGGAGCCCACCGGCACGCCCGGTGTCGTCGCGATCGTGCACCACGCCAGCGGCGACGTGCTCACGGCCAACGCGACGACCGCCGCCGTGACGCTGACGGGCGATAGCGGCCAGCCGACGCAGAGATGGCGAGTGCTCGATCTCCGCGACGGCCTCGTGAGGATCCTCAATCAGGCGACGGGCAAGGCACTGGGCACGAACGGCGAGGTCCTCACGGACGGCGCACCGATCGGACAGTACCCCGCGGCGGGTTCGAAGCCGCAGACGTGGGCGCTCGCGGACGTGACCGGAGTCCGGGCGGCCGACCCGGCGGCGGGAACGACGCAGGTCGAGGCCCCTCCGAGTTCGGTCGTCGCGGGCGCGTGGGAGCGCAATGGGACGATCCGCGTCTTCGCCGAGCGACTCGGCCAGGCCCTTGCCGCCCCGGTGACGGTCGGAGGCATCACGATCCCGGCCGGAACCCGCGTCAACGTGCACTACGTCCACGCCGACCGGATCGGGTCGGATAACGTCCGCGCCACGTTCACGGGTTCGTTGCTGTTCGATGGGGACGTCCTGGCGGTCGCCTCGAGCGCCACCGACCTGCAGGCGACCTCCGCGGCGTTCGGCTCGACAGGGACGACCTACTCGACCCACGTCGATCAGGGACTCGAGTACGACGACGAGGTCGACGTGTCGGGGCGGGTCGTCGACCTCGCGTTGACGGTGTACGGCGGCTCCGATGCGGTTCGGGTGTTCACTACGGCGCCCTCGCCCTGAGCCGGGTGGCCCACGGGCGACGCGGACCGACGCCGGGCCGCGGCGCCCTTCCTCCGCCATACTGGTCGCATTCGAAAGGAGCATCATGGCGATGAACTCGGGCGCGGCGCGCAAGACGATCTCGGCTGCGGCATCCGTCGCCCTCCTCCTCGGCCTTGCCGGGTGCACCGGCGTTCCGGCCGCCGACACGGTCACTCCGAGCGTCGCCACGTTCGAGATCGAGGGACAGACGTTCAAGATCGAGCTCGTGACGCCCGAATTGGTGCAGCACGCGGAAGCGCTGCTGGCTGGCAAGGAAGTGCCCGCCATCCCGGTCGGGCGGATCGTTCGCGATGACCCGTCGGTGAACGAGCCGTGGACCTGGCACATCGACCCCGCCACCCTCGAGTTCGCGGACTTCACGACCGAGGTGTGCGATGGCCTCCCCGAGTACGTCGAGGACGGCACGCTCACGAGCGACACCTACTGCCCGTGGCTCGCGAAGGTGACCGCCGTCGAGCCACTCGACTGATTCGGGCGCGCAGCACGAACGGCGGATGCCGCGGCAGCACGTGCTGCCGCGGCATCCGCGTTGCTCCTGATCGTGCGAGACAGACTCAGCCGAGCGTGAACGTCTGCGTCGTGGTGTTGCCGGCGACGTCGAAGACGACGAGGGTGTTGAGCCCCGCGACCGCTCCGAAGGTGCCGGGCTTGACGAAGTTCACGTCCGACCACGCGTTGTTCGACAGGTCCTTGACCTTGCCGTTCAGTTCGACCTTGTCGATCTTGCCCGCGTCGTACAGCTTGAAGCTGACGAGCGAGTACGCCCCGGCGTCGCCGCCCCGCACCGTGTAGGCCGCGCCGTCCTTGATCGTGACGGTCGGCTTGACCGAGTCGATCGTGAACGCGAAGGTGCTCGTCTTCGAGATGTTGCCGGCGAGGTCCTGCGCGTTGTACTTGACCGTGTAGTCGCCCGAGGCGAGTGCGACCGTGGCCTTGTGCGACCCCGACTTCGCGCCGCCCTCGACCTTGGACTGCGTGCTCTTGACGAGCTTGCCGTCCTTATAGATGTTCGCGACGATGCGCTGGAGGCCGCGCTCGTCGGTCGCGTCGACCTGCACCGCGAGCTCACGGAACGGTCCGGCGGCGATCGGCGAGACGAGCGAGACCTCGGGGCGCGTGGTGTCGGGCTCCTCGACGGGCGGCTCGACGCCCGCCTCGGTGACCCACTTCTCGCCGGCATCCGTCTTCGTCACGGTGAACTCGTCGTACACCGCGCCGACCGGGAGGTCGGTCGTGGCATCCGCCGTCTTCTCCGCGAGGTACGAGCGGTAGTGCAGCTGGTCGTTCGAGACGTCGATGACCTGGTAGGTCGTGACGCCGGCGCCGCGCAGCACCTGGGTGGCGTTGTTGTTGGTCCAGACGTTCTTCGCGTCGGTCTCGAGCTCGTAGTGCTTCGCGCCCGAGTTGGAGACGATGTAGACGGGGCCGTCGGTGATGCCGGCCGTCTCGGTGACGTCGTCGTTGTTGTAGCCGCGGGCGTAGGTGTGGTCGTGGCCCATCATGACGAGGTCGATGTCGTGCTTCTGGAACACCGGCACCCAGTACGTGCGCAGTTCGGGCTCGTTGCGTCCCTCGGAGGCCGAGTAGACGGGCTGGTGGAAGGTCACGACGTTCCACTTCGACGGGCTCTGCTCGAGCACGTGGTCGAGCCATGCGGCCTGGAACTCGGGCCAGAGCGACGAGAGCTTCGTCGACGGGCAGTCGGCGCCGGCGCACGACGGGAGGTTGTCGGGCGTCAGGAAGGTCGCGTCGCGGGTCGCGTTCAGCGTGATGAAGCGCACGCCCTGGTAGTCGGTGAAGTACACCGTCTCGGTGGCGAACTGCGTCCAGTGGGCGAAGTACGCGGCGTACTGCTTCGCGACGTCGGTGTCACCGTCGGCGAGGTCGGCGAGGGCGCCGACGGTCTCGGTCGTCGGGTTGTTGTGCGGGTACTCGAAATTCGCCTTCCACGACTTCAGGAGCTTGTCGCCCGAGTACTCGTGGTTGCCCGGTGCCGCCATGACGTTCGTCGTGGCCGCCGAGGTCTGCATGCCCTTGAACCAGTTGACCCACTGGGTCTCGTTGCTGGCGCTGTCGATGAGGTCGCCGGCGTGCACCGAGCCGATCGAGTCGGGCGCGGATGCCTCGGCCATGGCCACGACCTTCGGCCACGTGGTGTCGAGGCCGATCTGCGCGTCGCCGTAGTAGACGAACTGGAACTCGTCGTCCTTCGGGTCGGCGGTCGTGAACTCGGTCCACGGGCTCCAGCCCGTGTCGGTGCCGACGCGGTAGGTGTACGCGGTGCCGGCCGCGAGGCCGTCGACCGTGGCGGAGAAGTGCTGCAGCGGGTTGCCGTTCACGGCGCCGGCCGCATACGCGTCGATCGAGCGGATGTCGCCGCCGGCCGTCGGGCGGATCTCGACGCGTCCCGTGGTCTGCGTCGCGTCGCCCGCGAGCCACGAGAACGACTGCGACGTCTCGGGGGTGGCGGTCGGGGTGAGGATGACGCGCGACGGCGGCGCGCTCACGGGCTCGACGGGTGGGGCGGCCTCGGTCAGCCGCAGCGCGGTCACATCGAGGTAGATGTCGCTGCTGGTCTCGCGGTCCTGGTAGAGCGCGACGGCGACCGTGTTGACGCCGTCGACGAGCACGTCGCCGTCGGCCGCGAAGCTCGCGGCGAGCGGGTCGGACATGCCGGCGCCGGCGTACTCCTGGTTGGTGGTGCCGGTGACCCGCTCGTCGCTGAGGCCGGCGACCTTCTGGCCGTTGATCCACACGATGGCGCCGTCGTCGTAGACGACGTCGCCGAGGACCTGGTCGACTCGATCGGCGACGCCGGCCTCGAGCGTGAAGCTCGTGCGGAAGAAGAACGTCGGCACGTCGGGCGCCTTCACGCCGTCGAGGTACTGGTTCAGCAGGGTCTTCGGCATGCGCGGGCCGACGGCGGCGAGCTTGCCGCCCTTGGCGCCGAAGCTGCCCGCCGCGGACTTCCAGGCGGAGTCGTCGAACGCGGCGCCGGTCCAGGCGCGCAGGTCGGTGCCGCCCTTCACGGGGTCGGTGCCGTCGTCGAGGTAGCGCCACGGGGTCGCGCTCGTCACGACCGGCGCGGTCGGCACCGCGGGGTCGTTCGCGGCGTAGGCCGCGGCGGGCACCGCGACCGCGCCGCCGACGAGGGCGAGCATGAGCGCGGATGCCGCGGCTCGCCTCCCCCGTCGCGTCTGGTTCGTCATCATCGTCGTCATGTCGGTCCTTCGTCGATCGAGGGAGGGCGCGCAACAGCGGCGCCCCTCGATCGCTCCCGAGGTACGCCGCCCGCCGCCCGCTGGCATGCTCCATCGAAGCGAGGCCGGATGTCTCGGCCCTTGCCCCCGGATGGCCCCCGGGTGAAGCCGCCGTGACCCCCGAGTTCACCGGATGCTGATAGCCTCGCGACCCGCGCGACGGTGATCACCCGATCGGCCGATCGGCTGAGGCGATGGCGGCTCCGCGGCCGATGCGCGCGCCGAGGCCGCACGCGAGCATCGAAGCATGACCACCCGTCGCCGTACCGAATGGCTCGCTCCCGCCGGCCTGATCGCCCTCACGCTCGTGCCCATGGCCGCCGGCAGCAGCCGCCTCGCGCAGCTCGGGTCAGGCGCCCAGGTCACGGCCGAGAACGCCCGCTTCTTCGACTCTCCCGTGCCCGTGATCGCCCACATCATCGGGTCCACGGTGTTCCTGCTCGTCGGTGCGCTGCAGTTCGTGCCGTCGCTGCGGCGGCGACGCTGGCACCGGCTGGCCGGGCGGGTCGTGGCGCCCGCTGGACTCGTGTCCGCGGCATCCGGCCTCTGGATGGCGGTGGCCTACGACCTGCCCGACCACAGCGGGTTCGCGCTCATGCTGATCAGGGTGGTGCTCGCACCCGCGATGGCGGCGGCGATCGTCGTGGCGTTCCTCGCGATCCGCCGCGGCGACGTGCAGACCCACAGCGCCTGGATGACCCGCGCCTACGCGATCGGCCTCGGCGCCGGCACGCAGGTGCTCACGATCCTGCCGTGGGCGCTGCTCGTCGGCGAGCCCGACCGGTTCACGTACACCGTGCTGATGGCGCTCGGCTGGGCGATCAACCTCGCGGTCGCCGAGGTCGTCATCCACCGAAGGGCGCGAAGCGGCATGTTCGGCCCACGCCCGCCGATCGCGACCTCCGACGTGCCGTCGGCGACGGATGCCGCGCGCCTATCATGAGGGCATGACGAGCCCGCTGCGGTCGCTGTGGAGCGCGCCGGCCGCGGTTCCGCCGCCGCCTCGGCGCGTGTGGCGCGACTGGGTGCTCGTCGGCGTGCTCGTACCGCTCGTCGTCGTCGAGGCGGCGCTGCGATCCGAGGTGCCGTGGCGCTGGGCGTGGGCCGTCGCGCTGGTGCTGCTCGTGCCGACGCTGCTCTGGCGGCGGTCGCGCCCGTTCACGATGCTGGCCGTCGCGTTCGGCGCCGGCACGGCGTTCGGACTGGTCACGGGCGGCGATCCGCAGCTGTACACGACCGCCTACTTCCTGCTGCTCGTCTACGCGGTCATGCGCTGGGGATCGGGCCGGGCCATGCTCGGCGGCGGCGCGCTCGCGCTCGGCGGGTGGGCGATCGGCCTCGTGACGGGCGCACCCACCGTCGGCGACGCGATCGGCAGCGCCGCCGTCGTGGTCACGACCTGGTCGCTCGGCCTGGCCTTCCGCTGGCGCGCCGGGGCCAGGGCGCGCGAGCTCGACCGCATGCGCCTGCTCGAACGCGAGCAACTCGCGCGCGACCTGCACGACACGGTCGCCCACCACGTCTCGGCGATCGCGATCCAGGCGCAGGCCGGGCTCGCCGTGGCCACCACGCAACCGGATGCCGCGGCCGGCGTGCTGCGCACCATCGAGGCCGAGGCGTCTCGCACCCTCGACGAGATGCGCGCGATGGTGCGCGTGCTGCGGCGCGACGGCGGAGCGGTGCCGGCGGGCGTCGACGCCGCGGAGCGGACCCCGGCCCCGTCGGCGGGCGATGTGCGGCGGCTCGCGGCATCCGCTGCCGGGCCCGGCGAGCTCGACGTCGACGTGACGGTCGACGGCGATCACGAGTCGCTGCCGCCCGCCGTGGGCGCGGCCGTGTTCCGCCTCGCGCAGGAGTCGGTGACCAACGCCCGCCGGCACGCGCGCGACGCGACCCGCGTCGACGTCGCCGTGCAGGTCGACGGGTCCGGCGTGCGGCTCGAGGTCCGCGACGACGGGCGGCCCGCGGCATCCGCTCGCCCCGGATACGGCATCACGGGCATGGTCGAACGCGCGACGCTGCTCGGCGGCACCTGCGCGGCGGGCCCGGCCGCGGGCACCGACGACGCGGGCGGTTGGCGGGTCTCGGCCGTGCTGCCGCGCGCCGCCTGGACTGGAGGAACGGCATGACCGTGCGCGTGCTCATCGCCGACGACCAGGAACTCGTGCGAACGGGTCTCCGCATGATCCTCGACGCGCAGCCCGACATCGAGGTCGTGGGCGAGGCGGCCGACGGCGGCGAGGCCGTGGCGATGGCACGTTCGCTGCGGCCCGACGTGTGCCTCTTCGACATCCGGATGCCGGTGGCCGACGGCATCGCGGCGACGCGCGAGCTCGCGGGGCCCGGCGTCGCCGACCCGATGCCCGTCGTGGTGATCACGACGTTCGATCTCGACGAGTACGTGTACGCGGCGCTGCGTGCCGGCGCCCGCGGATTCCTGCTGAAGAACGCCGGGGCCGTGCTGCTGCGCGAGGCCGTGCACGCGGCCGCCAGGGGCGACGCGCTCATCGACCCGAACGTGACCGTGCGGCTCATCGAGGCGTTCGCGGGCACCGCACCCGAACCGCGGGCGGCACCCACGACCCCGCTCACCGATCGCGAGCAGGAGGTCGCGGCTGCGGTCGCCCGCGGGCTCGGCAACGTCGAGATCGGGCGCGAGCTGCACATCTCGCTCAGCACGGTGAAGACGCACATCGCGAGCATCATGGCCAAGATCGGCGCCCGCAATCGCGTCGAGCTGGCGATCTGGGCGACCGACGCCCGACGATAGCGACCGGAGGCCCCGCGATCAGTCGTCGAGCTCCTGGAAGATCGTCAACTGCAGCCCGGCCGGCCCGCGCAGGCGCGCGTTCACCGAACGCCACGGCGTCTCGCGGGGCTCGGCGATCAGCTCGGCACCGGCCTCGATGAGCTCGGTGGTCGTCGCCGCGCTGTCGTCGACCTCGAGCGCGACGCGCAGCCGGTCGCTCCGCTGCCCCTCGGCCTCGACGCGATCGATGAACCGCACCTGCGCCGGATTCGACAGTTCGAGCGTTGCGCGGCCGGCGTCGAGGATCACGACCCGGGCTCCCTCGTCGCCGTCGTACGCCTCCTGCTCGGACATGCCGAGCACGTCGCGGTAGAAGGCGAGCGCCTGCTCGAAGTCCTCGGCCTCGACCACGAGCCGCAGCTGCCGCACGCCAGGTGCCCTGCTCGCGCCGGACGGGTTCTCGTTCACGTCTTCGGTTGCCATGCACTCATTGTGCGCGGTTCCCCGCCGCCGGTCGAGGAGCGCCCGCCGGTCGAGGAGCGAAGCGTCTCGAGCCCAGCGGGACGCCGGCGGGGTTCGCTGGTCTCGAGACGGCCCTGGCGCGCCTCCTCGACCGGCGAAGCCGGAGCGACCCCCGACCCCCGGTCCGACTCGGGGGTTGACCCGATATGCGCGCCGGGCGGGCGCTCGTACCGTGCGACCATGACCACCACGAGCACCGGCGCATCGCAGCCGCCCGCGGCATCCGACCGCTCAGGCACCACCGCACGCATCGCCCCAGCCGCGTCGGCACCCCCACCCAGGGGCCGCCTCGGCACGCGCATCGCCTGGACCTGGGTGCTGCTCTCGTCGCTCGCGATCGCCGCGTTCGCCGTGACGCCCTACCTCACGGCCTCGCTGCGGTCGCTCGCCGATTCGCCGTCGGGCGGGCTCGCGGGCAACTACGCCGATCAGCCGTGGCCGATCCAGCTCGCGTTGTACGTCCACATCGTCGGCGGCGGGTTCGCGCTCGTCGTCGGCCCGCTGCAGTTCTGGCGGGGCCTGCGCACGCGGCATCCGCGCGTGCACCGCTGGACCGGCCGCGGCTACCTCACGGCCGTCGGCGTCGCGGGGCTCGCGGGGCTCGTGATCGCGCCCGTGAACGACGCCGGCCTCGTGGGCCTCTTCGGCTTCGGCACGCTCGGCCTGCTGTGGCTCGCGACCGGCTGGGCCGGCTACCGCTCGATCCGGCGAGGGGATGTCGCGAGCCACCGCGCCTGGATGATGCGCAACTTCTCGCTCACCTACGCGGCCGTGACGCTGCGCATCTGGATTCCGCTGCTCATCCTCGTGCAGGTGCCGTTCACGACCGGCGCCTTCGACTTCGACGCCGTCTTCGCGAACGCCTACGCCGTGGTGCCGTTCCTCTGCTGGCTGCCGAACCTCGTGGTCGCCGAGTGGCTCATCGCGCGTCGCGGGCTGCCGGGGTTCCGGCCGGCGACGCTCGTCGCGAGCGGCAGTTGAGCGGCACTTGAGGGGCGGCGCGCGACGGATGATTGTGCCCGGCCGCCGACCGGAGGATCCTGAACTCATGAGCGACCGTGAGCAGTTCCTGGTGTGGGTGCAGAGCGAGTTCGTGCGAGCCGAGCGCGCCATGTACGACGGAGACGACGGGCCGCGCCGCGCGACCTGGTCGGAGCACGAGCCCGTCGGCGTGCTCGGCGCCTGGCGCAACGCCACCGATCGGGCCGAGCTCGTCGAGGCGTTCGAGGTGCTCGCGGCAAGCTTCTCGAACTGCACCGACTACGCGTTCGACCTGATCTCGTTCGACGTGGTCGGCGACCTCGCCTACACCGTCGGCTACGAGCGCGTGTCGACCTCGATCAACGGCGAGCCGCGCACCTTCACGCTGCGCGCGACGCAGGTCTACCGGCACGAGTCCGACGGCTGGCACGTCGTGCACCGGCACGCGGACCACGCCGGGTAGCGGGGCCGCCGAACGCAGCGTGCCCCGCCCGTCGAGTCGACGGGCGGGGCACCCTGCGTTCGATCAGGGCTCGAAGCCCGACCGATCAGCCGGCGCAGTTCAGCCGCGGCGCTTGTCCCACGGCTTGGTCGCCTGCGCGCCCTTCGGCAGCGGCCAGCCGACCTTCACGCCGGTGTCGAGCTTCAGCGCGTTCGCGATCGTGAAGAACGTGTCGGTCTGGTCGGTGAGGCCGAGCACGCCGACCGCGCTCGGGCCGTAGGCCGCCACGCGCAGCTGCGAGCCCGTGTGCTGCTGGGAGCCTCCGGCGGCCGACGTGCCGTACGAGATGCGCAGCGGCGTGCCGTCGAACGTCGTGAGCGTCGTGCCGAGGCCGGGCGTCGCGCCGTCGACGATCTGCGAGGAGTGCGCGTGGTCGGCGGTCACGATGACGAGCGTGTTGCGGTCCTTCTTCGCGAACGCGAGCGCGGCCTGCACGGCCTCGTCGAAGTCCTGCGTCTCGCCGATCTGGCCGCAGGCGTCGGCGGCGTGATCGCGCTTGTCGATCGAGGCGCCCTCGACCTGCAGGAAGAAGCCCTTCTTCGACTTCTTGTCGTTCAGCAGCTCGATGGACTTCTCGGTCATCTTCTGCAGGGTCACGCCCGAGGCGCCGAGGTAGTCGGGGTTCGGCTGGCAGACCTCACCGGTCGCCGCGCCCGAGCCGCCGACGGTCGCCACGGTCGGGGCGAAGCGCGTGGGCAGGTTGCCCGCCGCGAAGAGGCCGAGCACCGGGGCGTCCTGGTTCGCCTTGGTCACGCCGGCGAGCCCGGCTCCGTCGGTGATGACGGTGTAGCCGCGGTTCTTCGCCTGGTCGAGCAGCGTGAGGCCCGACCACTCGCCGGCCTTCGCGGTCTGCGCGAACGTGGTCGCACCGCCGCCGAGGGTGACGTCGGGGCGGGTGTCGAGCAGCTGCTCGCTGATCGAGCCGGCGCCGCCGTTCACGAGCGCGTCGGCCCCGCAGGTGGGGCTGTCGGGTCCGTAGCAGCTGCGCGCGGCGACGTGCGCCACCTGCACGGCGGGCGTCGCGTCCTGGAGCTCCGAGGTCGTGACGTCGCCGGTGCGCAGCCCATTGACCTTCGCGAGTTCGAGCAGCGTCTTCTTCGCGGCACCGTGGATGTCGACCGACACCGCGTTGTCGTACGTCTTGGTGCCGGTCGCCCAGCCGGTGCCGGTGGCGGCCGAGTCGGGCGTGTAGTCGGGCTTGCCCGCGAGCGGGTCGCCGTCCTTGTAGAGCGAGTAGGTCGTGTACTGGCCGGTCACGGGCAGGGCGTCGATGCCGGCGAGCTGGCCGCCGGCGCCGACGAGGTAGTTGCGGGCGATCGTGATCTCGCTGTCGCCCATGCCGTCGCCGATGAGCAGGATGACGTTTCGGGCGGGCACGGGCAGCAGCGAGCGCGCGAGGTCCGCGGCGTCGCCGAATCCCGTGGAGTTGTGGCGCACGGCGCCGCCGGTCTCGTCGGGCGAGGCCTGGGTGACGGCGGCAGCGGGCAGCACCGACGAGGCGACGATCGCGGCAGCGCCGATCGCGGCTGCGGCCAGGGTCATGGCGCGCCGGGTTGTGGGACGGAAGGGCATGGTGGTTCCTCCTCGAACGGATGTGGAACAGATGATGGAACGGATGTCGAAGCCGACGTCGGTGGCCCGCGATCCGGTTCGGCGAGCGACCGGAGCAAGCGCACCAGTACCCGTGGACATCCCGATGAACTCCGCAGGAACGACGGATGAATCCCCCCGAACGGGGGCCAGACGCCCTACCTTGGTGGGTGCACCCGATCTCGCATCCCTCCGACGAAGGAGCTTTCGCATGACCACGAGACGACGCACCACCATCACCCTCACCGCCGCGGCGGTCGGCACCGTCGCCGCCCTCGCGCTCGGCAGCGTGCCGGCCCTCGCGGCGCCGGCCGCGGCATCCGGCCCTCTGTCGACCGACCCCACGTCGAACGATCCCTCGGGCGACCGGCACTCGCGCATCGCCGACCTGCTGCAGCGCGGGTCGACCGACCTGCGCATCGCGACCTACAATCTCTCGCTGAACCGCGCGACGGCGGGCGAGCTCGAGGCCGACCTGTCCACCGGCGATGACGTGCAGGCGCAGACGGTCGCCGAGGTCATCCAGCGGGCGAATCCCGACATCGTGCTGTTGAACGAGTTCGACTACGTGCCCGACGGCCGCGCGGCCGACCTGTTCCGCACCAACTACCTCCAGGTGTCGCAGGGCGGCGCCGACCCGGTCGAGTACCCCTACGCGTTCGTCGCACCGTCGAACACGGGCGTACCGAGCGGCTTCGACCTGAACAACGACGGCACCGTCGGCGGCGGCGACGACGCGCTCGGCTTCGGCCTGTTCGAGGGGCAGTACGGCATGGTCGTGCTCTCGAAGTTCCCGATCGTGACCTCGCAGGTGCGCACCTTCCAGAACTTCCTCTGGAAGGACATGCCCGGTGCGCTGCTGCCCGACGACCCCGCCACGCCGGCCGCGAACGACTGGTACACGCCAGAGGAGCTCGAGGTCGTGCGGCTGTCGAGCAAGTCGCACTGGGACGTGCCGGTCAAGGTCGGCCGCTCGACGGTGCACGTGCTGGCGTCGCATCCGACTCCCCCGACCTTCGACGGCGCCGAAGACCGCAACGGCAAGCGCAACCACGACGAGATCCGGTTCTGGTCGGACTACGTCTCGCCCGGCAAGGGCCGGTACATCGTCGACGACCAGGGGCATCGCGGCGGGCTCGGCATCACGCAGCCGTTCGTGATCCTGGGCGACCAGAACGCCGACCCGGTCGACGGCGACTCGGTCGACGCGGCGATCGACCAGCTGCTCGACAACCGTCGCATCACCGACCCGCTGCCGACCTCCGAGGGCGCCGTCGAGGCATCCGCGCTGCAGGGTGGCGCGAACGCGACGCACGCCGGCGACCCGCGCTACGACACCGCCGACTTCGCCGACGGCGCGCCCGGCAACCTTCGCGCCGACTACGTGCTGCCGTCGCGCGTGCTGTTGAAGGTGCAGGATGCCGGTGTCTTCTGGCCCGTGACCGCCGACCCGCTGTCGCGGCTCACCGGGGTCTACCCATTCCCGAGCAGCGACCACCGCCTCACCTGGGTCGACCTTCGCGTGCCCGGCTGGACCGGTTGGATCAGCTGAGTCACTGCCTGCGGTCGGCGCGAGGACCCTTCGACCCGACGGGTCGATCGGGCCGACTGTTCAGGCGCCGCGTGCCGCGCGGCCTGCGTCATCGGCCACCGTTGCACCTGCGGCGCCGGCTGCGAGTCGCTCGGGGTTCGGGGCCGCCGTGCTCTCCCGGAGGATGACCCGCGGTCGCTCCGACGAGTAGAGGCGATCACCGGTGTCGTCGATCACGTGCAGCAGCAGCTGGAAGCCGCGGCGACCGAGTCCGGCGAAATCCTGCTCGGCCGTCGTGAGCGGCGGCGACCACATCTCCGCCAGGGGGTGGTCGTCGAACCCCGCCACCGAGACGTCGTCGGGCACCTTCAGCCCGGCGTCGGCGAGGCCGCGCATGACGCCCATCGCGATCTCGTCGTTGCCGCAGAAGACGGCGGTCACGCTCGGGTCGTCGGCGAGGCGTCGGCCGATCTCGAGGCCGGTGCGCGGCTCCCAGCCGGCGTCGTGCGTGTCGGGGATCGGTGCGCCCGCCTTGCGGAGTGCACGCCGCCACCCGGTCGTGCGGCCGTCCTCGCGCCGCGAGGGCGGCACGCGCACGTGGTGCACAGTCCGATGCCCGAGTTCGAGCAGGAAAGCGGTGAGCTCTTCGGCCGCGCGTGCCTCATCGAGCACGGCCTGCGGCACGCCGACCTCGCGCACGCCCGAGAGCGCGACGACGGGGATGTCCGCGGGCAGGCGCTTCAGCGCCGCGACGCCGGGCGGGTCGAACTTCAGCACGACGACGCCCGCGATGGACTGCGTCATGGTGGCCGTGATCGCCCGGTCGACCTCTTCGTCGTCGGCGGACTCGACGACCGTGATCATCACGGTGTACCCGCCCGCCCGTGCCGCCACCTCCACGCCGCGGATGGTCTCGGCGTAGCCGTATCGAGAGGTGTCGCCGGCGATGACGGCGATCACCTGCGAACGACGCGACGCGAGCGTACGGGCCGCGGCGCTCGGCCGGAAGTTGAGTTCCGCGATGGCCGCCTCGACGCGCTCGACCTTGGCCGGGCTGACGCGGGCGGCCCCCGTGAGCACGCGCGAGACGGTGGGCACCGAGACACCGGCCCGCGCCGCGACATCCGCGATCGTGGCGTTCTTGGTGTTCATGCGAGACCCGTTCGTTCGAGGACCCGACTTCACTTCACGGCACCGCTGGTGATGCCGGAGATGATCTTGCGCTGGGCGATCATGAACGTGATCAGCAGCGGCAGGCTCATCAGGATGATGTACGCGAAGATCAGGTGCCAGTTCTGAAGATAGAGCCCCGAGCTCGCGACCTGGTACAGGTTGAGCGGCAGCGTGTCGAGTCGGCCGCCGACCACGAACAGCGCGTAGAACACGTCGTTCCAGATGTAGAGGCAGATGAGGATCGTCGCCGTGGCGAGCACGGGCATGAGCAGCGGCAGGATGATCGTGACGAACACGCGCACAGGCGACGCCCCGTCGACGCGGGCAGCCTCTTCGAGCTCGGGCGGGATGGTGCGCACGAACCCGGTGACGAAGAAGATCACGGTCGACAGGTACATGCCCATGTACACGCAGATCATGCCGATCGGCGTGCCCGCGAGGCCGAGCTGGCGGAGCAGGAGCACGATC
The DNA here is from genome assembly GCF_001660485.1 of Agromyces aureus. Taxonomy (GTDB): domain Bacteria; phylum Actinomycetota; class Actinomycetes; order Actinomycetales; family Microbacteriaceae; genus Agromyces; species Agromyces aureus. The sequence continues at coordinate 1,095,929 of NZ_CP013979.1, read as the reverse complement.
GTGACCACCGCGGGCGGCAGCACGATGCCGCTGATCGCGAGCGCGTAGACGATCGCGAGCGCGCGGCTCGAACGCCGTGCGAGCACCCAGGCCGCCATCGCGCCGAGCACGAGCACGCCGAGCACCGACGGCACCATGACGAGCAGGCTGCCGAAGAACGCCGGCAGCATCTTGCCGTCGGTGAAGACGGTCGCGAAGTTCTCGAACAGCTGCCATTCGGTCGGCAGGCTGAGATTGGGGTTCAGCGCTTCGGCCTGGTTCTTCGACGCGGTGACGATGACGAGCCAGAACGGGATGCCGAGGAGCAGCACCGCCGTGAGGACGGCGGCGACGGGCTGCACGACGCGGCCGAGGTGGAAACGCCGGCCGTGGCCCTCGGGCAGGTCGACTCGGGTGCGGCGAGCACCGCGGGGGCCGTCGCCGCCGCGGGTGACGATCGCGCGGGTGGAGTCGGTGGTGAGGGTCATCAGAGGACGTCCTCTCGCTTGCGAAGCGTTCGGATGACGGGGAACGCGAGCACCGCGACGAGCAGGAAGAGCACGAGGCTCATCGTCGTCGCCTGCGCGAACAGGCCCTGTCCGAACGTTCTGAAGATGAAGATGTTGAGCAGCTCGGTGGTGCCGCCGGGCCCGCCGGCCGTCGTGGCCTGCACGATGTCGAAGCCGTTCATCGAGCCGAGCAGCGCGGTCGCGACGTTGAACGTGACGGCGGGGGCCAGCAAGGGGAATCGGATGCTCCGGAACGTGGTCCACCAGCTGGCACCGTCGAGCTTGGCCGCTTCGAGGATGTCGCCGTCGATCGTCTTCAGGCCGGCCAGGTAGATGAGCATCGACAGGCCCATCCATTTCCAGGCGTGCACGAGGGCGACCACGACGATCGTCCAGGTCGTGCTGCCGAGCCAGGCGATGTCGACGGGTTGGCCGATGATCGTGCCGATGATCGAGTTGACCGCCCCATCGGGCTTGAGCATGGCCTGGAAGATGTAGCCGACCGCGAGCGCGGACATGATGACGGGGATGAAGAACGCGACGCGGAGGCCCCGGTTCAGCGGAGTGTCCCGCTCGAGCAGGAGCGCGAGGGCGAGACCGAAGACGTTCTGGAAGACCGCGACGAGCACCGCGTAGACGAGGGTCACCCAGAGCGCGCCGAGCAGCTGTCCGCTCGAGAACAGCGAGACGAAGTTGTCCCAGCCGACGAAGTTGATGCCGGACTTGAAGCTCGACCAGTCGGTGAACGCGTAGACGAAGTTGAAGACGGTCGGGATGAAGAAGAACACCACCAGCACGACCAGTGCGGGGATGAGGAACCAGAGCGGGTGGTCCTGCTTCGCGCGGGGGCTCGCCGAGAACTCCCGGATGCCCCGGGCGCGGGCGGCGCCCTTCGAGAGTCCCAGAGTGGTGGTCATGCGGTGCTGCCTTTCGAGTGAGCGGAGCCGTGGGGCGCGGGCGCATGCCTGCGCCCCACGGCTGCGGGGGTCAGAAGCCCGCGGCGCCGATCGCCTTGGCGAGTTCGGCGAACTGCTTCTGCGTCGCCTCGCCCACCTCTGCCGTGGTCATCGTGCCCTGGATCAGGTCGCCGAGGTTGAGGTAGAGGTCGGGGTTCGCGATCGCGAGCGCCTGCATCGATCCGACCGAGTCGGCGAGCGAGTCGCTGACGGCGAGGAGCGCCTGCGGCACCTCGGCCGACGAGTCGACCTCCGTCTGCAGCGACACGGTCGACTGCGCCTCGACGAAGTCGGCGTAGCCGTCGCCGAGCCAGTACGAGAGCAGCTGGCGGGCTCCGGCCTCGCGCTTGGCGTCACCGGTCTTGAAGGCGACGAGGGCGTTCGACTGGTCGGGGATGAACGTGCCGACGTTGCCGCTCGGCGAGATCGGGAAGAAGCCGATCTTCTCGTCGAGCTCGGCGGTGTCGGCGAGCGACTGCAGTTGGCCGAAGAACGAGTTCACCTGCACGGCCATGGCCGCCTCGCCCGAGAGCAGCGCGGGGCCCTGGTCCTCGAAGGTCGCCGTCTTGAGGTTCTCGTTGAAGAGCCCCTCCTGGATCAGCGAGTCGTAGGTGTCGATCGCCCCCTGGATCGTCGGGTCGGTGAACGTCTCCTCGTTCGCGTTGACGCGGTCCCACAGGCCGTCCTTCGCAGCATCCGCGAGCTGCACCTGCACCCACCACTGGGTCGCCCACGGCGTGCCGCCGCCGAAGTCGAAGAACGGCGTGACGCCGGCCGCCTTCAGGTCGCGGCCGACCTGCACGAACTCGTCCCAGTTCGCGGGCACGTCGGTGATGCCGTTCGCGGCGAACACCTCCTTGTTGTAGTACACGCCCTCGACCGCGGGGGTCGTGATGAGCGCGGCGTACCGGGTGTCGTCGAGGATGCCGGTGATGTCGCGCAGCTCGGGCTTGTACGAGTCGAGCCAGGGCGCGTCGTCGAGCGGCTGCAGGTTGGTCGACGCGTTGAGCGCGGTCAGCATCGAGGCGGTCGGCTGCCAGAACGCGAGGTCGGGCGTGTCACCGGTCGCGACCTTCGTCTGCACGCTCTGCTCGTACGGGTCGGGGATGGTGACGACGTCGACCTCGGCGCCCGTGAGCTTCTCGAAGCCCTCGACCACGCTCTCGGGGACCGTGTTCGAGTTCTGCGCGGCCCAGATCGTGAGGGTCGTGCCCGAGAGGTCGGCGTCCTGCGCCGGCCATTCGGCGGGGGCGGAATCGCCGCCGCCTGCGCCGGGGTCGGAACAACCGGCGAGGGTGAGTGCTGCGACGGCGGCGATGACGGCCGCGCCGCGGAACCTGTTCTTCATTGAATCGCTCCTTACTGTGTGATTATCCGATGCGCCCGGTGGGTCCGGTGACCGGCTGTGATGCAGTCCTCTGTGCCCGACTCGGGATGTCGGTGGTGAGGCGAAGGGTGCGCGCGGCGAGTTCGTCGTCGTTCGCGCGCACGGTCAGGGTTCCCGTCGCGGCATCCCATGCGGTCTGCCAGGCGGGGAGTTCGGTGGGGAAGACGGTCGTGACGTGCACGTCCTCACCCATGAGGTGCGGGAAGGCGAGCTCGGTCGACGTGGAGCCGTCGCGGCGCCAGACCGACACGAGGTCGTCGTGCTCGCTGCGCAGGGCGAGGCTCACCCAGGGGTCGCCCCAGCCCGGGAGTCCGCTCGGCCAGTGCGCATGCCCCGAGCGGATGTCGGTGCGCAGCGACTTCGCGACCGCGACCGCCTCGGCGACGAGCGCCCGTCGGGGCGCGTCCATGCGGTTGAGGTAACCCGAGACGTAGAACCGCCCGAGCAGTCCGGTCACGAGGCAGAACGCGACCTCCTCCTCGGACATCCCGGGCTGCGGGTACGCCCAGTTCGCCGCCTGCTCGGGCAGCAGCGAGACGGGTGCCGCGGCCGCGATCGGCGGGAACTTCGTGAAGTCCTGCTGGTCGGAGGTCGACTGCATCGCGAGGCGCGACATCATGGCGAAGTCCATGCGCATGGCGCCCGAGGAGCAGTTCTCGATGACGAGTCCGGGGTGCCGGTCGAGCAGGGCGTCCAACCAGGCGAGGTGCGCGCGGTTGTGCTCGAGCAGTCCGTCGCCGACGCTATCGGCGTCGTGGTCGGTGCCCGCGCCTGGGTTGATGTTGTAGTCGAACTTGAAGAAGCCGACGCCGAAGTCGCGCACGAGGCGGTCGACCACTCCGTCGAGGTGTTCGACGGCCGCCGGATGCCGCAGGTCGAGGTGGTAGCGGTGGTGCTCGACGATGCGCTGACCGTGACGCAGCAGGAACGCCTCGCGCGGGAGGCGGTCGGCCATCGGGCTGCGCACGCCGATCACCTCGGGCTCGAGCCAGAGGCCGGGCGTCATGCCCGCGGCGCGGATGGCGTCGATGACCTCGCCGAGGCCGCCCGGGAACCTCGTGGTCGAGGGTTCCCACTCTCCGACGGTGTCCCACCAGTGACCGCTGTCGTCGTACCATCCGGCGTCGATGCAGAAGATCTCGGACCCGACTTCGGCGGCCGCCGCGATGAGCGGGAGCAACTTCTCGGTCGTCGGGTCGCCGTCGAGCGTGTTCATGTAGTCGTTGAAGACGACGGGCATCGCCTCGTTGTCGGGGTGCGGTCGACGCGTCGCGCGGCGGAGATCGGTGAGCGCCGCGAGGGCCTGCGTGAAGTCTGCGCCGAGCGCGATGGCGACGGGCACCGTCGTGAACGACTCCCCCGGCGCGAGCACGTGCGTCCATGCGGAATCGGTGTCGGTCGGCCCCGAGAGGCTGAAGTAGCCGCCGTCGGTGTCCTCGGCGATCTCCCATCGCCAGGCGCCGTTGTGCTCGACCTGCCAGAGGATCGCCAGGCCCGCCTCGATCGACTCGACGCCACCGACCGGCAGGCGTCGGCCCGTCGACCACGTGCCGTCGGAGGTCACGGCCCACGCGCCGCGCGGGTCGTGCCCGGTGAGCCCCTCGGCGAGTTCGGGGAAGTCGGGTCCGCGCAGCGATTCGCGCGACCAGCGGCCCTCGCCGAGCCAGTCGCTCGTGCCCGAGATGCGCTCCCATCCGTCGAGTGCGTCGAAGGCATCGGAGCGGTTGCGGCGCGACGCGATCGTGTCCGGCGCACCCGCGTCAGTCTCGGTCGTGTCGGTCTCGGTCGCGTCGGTCGCGGTCGCGTCGATCTCGCCTTTACCCGTCGCGCCTGCATCGGCCGGCACGGTGAACCCCGCGGTCCAGGATGCGACGGCGCGCAGCACGACCGGCTCGGAGCCGACGGCCCGCACCGTGACCGACGAGCGGATCGCCGAGGGTGCGGCGGCGAACGCCTCGAGCTCGATGCTCGCCTCGACCCCGCCGCCGACTTGGCGGATGACCAACCGGTCGCCCGCCAGTTCGTGGCCCGCGTAGCGGAGCAGCGAGCCCAGCTCGGTGTGCGCGAGGCGGTCGGATGCGGGGAGGCTGCCCTGCGCGACGGTGAGGATCTCGACGAGGGGAACCCGGTGCACGGGGTGCGCCCGACCACCGGTCGTGACCTGCGAGACGCGCACCGGCGAGTCGTCGTTCCACTCGAAGCGGAACTCGAGCGCGATGCTCCCCCAGCTCAGCAGATCGCTCACGGCACTCCTCGTCATTGCGGATTTCGCGACCGGATGCCGATCGCTTGATAGCGGTTTCATCAGCGACCATAGACGATTCTGAAACCGCTATCAAGTTCTTCTTGAAATCGCTATCAGACCCCGGTAGCGTCGGGCCCCGTGCGGTACGCCGCACAGAGGACTCAACGAAGAGGGGACGCAACACGATGAGATTGAAGACAACGGCGGCGGCCGCGGCGGTCGCCGCACTCGCGATCACGGGGGTGGGCGTGCAACCCGCGCTGGCCGAGGATTTGGAGGTGCTCTCCGTCGACTTCGGGCAGAGCACGGGCGAGTTCCGCGGTGGGGCGACCGGCACGCTCTACGGCTTCGGCGACGAGGGGGCGCCGACGCAGGCACTCATCGACGGCGCCGCGATCACGAACACGTCGCAGAAGGCCCCGTACGGCACGCAGCATCCGTCGGGCGACGCGATCAAGGTCGAGGACGGCTTCTTCGCCAAGCACGGCGAGGACATGTACATCTACGTGCAGGACTACTACCCCGACTGGTCGTATAACGGCGGCCGTCGCCCGGGCGACGATCGCACGTACAACCAGGCCGACGGCACCTACACGAACACGCCGAACGGCGTTTGGGACTACCTCGAGGTGGTCGAGTTCGTCGCCGAAGCGGTGGCGACCGACTCGGCGCGCCCAGACGACTACGTGTTCATCACGTTCAACGAGCCCGATGGCGGCAACTGGTATCCGAACTGGTCGACGCAGAGGGCGCAGTTCCTCGACGACTGGCAGTCCACGTTCGACAAGGTGCAGGAGGTGTGGGCTCGCCACGGCCTCGGCCACGCCCGCATCGGCGGCCCGGGCGACACGCGCTGGCAGCCCGAGCGCAGCCGCGACATCCTCGAGTTCGCGAAGGCGAACGGGTCGCTCCCCGACGTGTTCATCTGGCACGAGCTCGGCATCGACAACCTCGCGCACTACCGGCAGAACTTCGCCGACTACCGCGCCCTCGAAGAGTCGCTCGGCATCGACCCCATCCACGTGAACATCACCGAGTACGGGATGCTGCGCGACATGGGCGTTCCGGGCCAGCTCATCCAGTGGTTCACGATGTTCGAGGACACGAAGGTCGACGCCCAGACCGCGTACTGGAACTACGCCGGCAACTTCTCCGACAACAGCGCACGCCCGAACGGGGCGAACGCGGGCTGGTGGATGTTCAAGTGGTACGGCGACCTGGCGGGCAGCGAGACCGTGCAGGTCGCGCCGCCCACGCCGAACGGCGTCGACACGCTGCAGGGCATCGGCGCCGTCGATGACGAGAACCGCCGGGCGACCGTGCTCTGGGGCGGCACCGACCGAGACGTCTCCCTCGACCTGAGCGGCCTCGACCCGGCCGTCTTCGGCGACGCCGTCGACCTCGAGGTCCGCGAGGTCGCACTGACCGGCGCCGAGGGCCTGGCCGACACCCCGCGCGTCGTCGCGGCGGTCGACGGTGCGCCGCTCGATGCCGGCAGCCTCCGGCTCGACGTGCCGACATACGACCGCTACGCCGGGTACCAGCTCGTCATCACGCCTTCGCAGGCTCGGGATGTCGCCGCCACGCAGGCCGCGCAGCCCTGGACCTCGTCGATCGAGGCCGAGTCGATGCAGCTGACCTCGGCGCAGGCGTACACGCAGGACCCGAAGGCCGGCGGCGGCTGGAAGTTCCTCGCATCGGGCGGCCGTGACGTCGGCTCGTTCAACCGGGCGACGTCGAAGGCCGACTGGACCGTCGAGGTTCCGCACGACGGCACGTACCGCCTGCAGGTGATCGGCGGCGCTCCCGGGGTTCCCGGCCGGCACGCGCTCTTCGTCGACGGGGCATCGGCGGGCACCATCCAGTACACGGCCGACCTCGCGCTCAACGCGACGAGTCGGTGGCAGTACCGCGGCAGCGCCGAGCTGCTCGTCGACCTGACGGCCGGCACGCACACGCTCTCGGTCCGCGCGAGCGCCGATGGCGTGAACCGACTGCCGAACTCCGACATCACGCTCGACAAGGTGTCGCTGACCTCGGTCGGCGAGGGTGAGCCGACCGCGTATCCGGCGAGCGGGTTCCGCCTCGTCGGCGGTGCGGCGCTCGACTGGAGCGGCGCGCACGCCGGGGCCGCGTCGATCGCCGGCGACGAACGGGCCGACCTCTACGCGACCGCGATGGAGACCGGCTACTACGACCTCGTGACCGAATGGTCGACGACGGATGCCTCCGAGCTGACGCTCGACGTCAACGGGCAGCCCACGCCCGCCATGGGCGTCGGCGGCGCGGGCGACTGGCGTTCGACCACGCGCGTGCACCTCGTCGAGGGCATCAACGAGATCGAGCTGCGTTCGCCGGCAGGGGCTGCGGTCTCGAGCCTGACGACCGTGCGAGCACGCGAGGCCGACAGCGCCGAGGTCTCGGTGGAGGCCGAGGGTGCGAGGCTCGTGGGCGGGGCCTCGGCGACGACCCTCGCCGATGGCACGGGCACGAACGCCTCGGGCCGAGCCTTCGCCGGCAACGTGGGCAACGGCGCCGGCGCCATCGAGATCGACCGGGCCACCGGCTTCGACGCGCCGGGCGACTACGACGTGACGGTGCACTACTCGAACGCCGAGACTGCGGGCGATCACGCCTACAACCCGCAGGTCGTCGACCGCAGGCTCGACGTGAGCGAGGGCGACGAGCACGTGGGCGACGCCTACTTCCGCTACACCTACTCGTGGAACAGCTTCTGGGAGCGCACAATCCCCGTGACACTGTCGACCGGCGACGCCCCACTGCGGTTCGGCAACGCCGAGGCCTGGGCCCCGAACGTCGACCGCATCGTCTTCGCGCCGCGCACCTTGGGCGAACCGACCACCGTCGCGGCCGCAACGACGATCGAAGCCTCGGTTTCGACGGCGTGGCGGTGCATCGCGCGGAAGGCCGTGCTGTCCGTCACGGTTCGCAACGACGACGAGGTTCAGGTCGTTGCGCAACTCACGAGCGACTTCGGCAAGGCGACCTTCGGCGCGATCCCGGTGGAGAAGAGCTCGTCGCGAGCCCTGACCACCCGACTCGCGACCGTGGGCTCCGGAGTCGTCGGCGTGCACCTGACGGCGGACGTCGACGGTAAGAAGGCGACGCGCGATCTCGAGATCGAGTACCCGGGCACCACCTGTTCGTAGCGATCCGCTCCGAGTGAACGCGAACGCCCGGCCTCCCTGCCAAGGGGGCCGGGCGTTCGCGTTCGCGACGACAGGGTCGTCATGGTCGCGCGCGTGATGCTCGATTCCTCGAGCGCCCAGCCGAGATCGCACCCAGCGCCCAGCCTCGGCGCGTACGATCCCTCGCATGCGACCGACACCGCTGAAGCCCGCTCCCGGCCAGGAATCCGTGTGGGACTACCCGCGCCCGCCCCGCGTGGAGCGGGTCGACGCCCGAGTGACGATCGAGCTCGGCGGTGCGGTGATCGTCGACACGGGTGACGTCGTGCGCGTGCTCGAGACGAGTCATCCGCCCGTGTACTACGTGCCGGTCGCCGCCTTCGCGCCGGGGGTCGTCGTGCCCGCGAGCGGGTCGTCGTTCTGCGAGTTCAAGGGCTCGGCGAGCTACTTCGACCTTGCGGCGGGCGGCACGGTCGCCGCGAGGGCCGCGTGGGGCTACCCGAACTCGACGCCCGGATTCGAGTCGCTCGTCGGCCGCATCGCGGTCTACGCCCGGCCGATGGACCGCTGCACGGTCGGCGGCGAGGTCGTCGTGCCTCAGCCCGGCGGCTTCTACGGCGGCTGGATCACCTCGAGCGTCGTCGGCCCGTTCAAGGGCGATCCGGGCACGATGGGCTGGTAGCGCTCGCGGCGCCGACGCAGCATGCGCTCCAACACTCGGGGTGAATCGAGCAGCCGAGCGGATGCCGCGGGCGGCCGTGGCTTGCCGAAACCGCAACTCGGCGTGCGCTCGACTGCCGGGGTTCGTACGCTCGTGACGACGAGAGGATCCGGCCGATGAGTCGACACGAGCACGAGCACCCCGAGACATCCGCCGATCACGGCATGGGTGGGCGCGATGACACCGCCCCCGCATCGGAGATGTTCGAGCCCGACGCCTGGAACGAGCGCTACGCCGGCGACGAGCAGGTGTGGAGCGGCCGGCCGAACGCGCAACTCATCGCCGAGGCATCCTCCCTCTCCCCTGGCACCGCCCTCGACGTGGGCTGCGGCGAAGGCGGCGACGTGATCTGGCTCGCCCAGCAGGGCTGGCGCGTGACGGGCGCCGACTTCTCGGCGAACGGCCTCGCGCGCGCGGCGCGCCACGCCGACGAGGCGGGCGTCGCCGACCGCACCGACTGGTGGCAGGTCGACGCGCGCACGTTCGATCCAGCGGGGCGCGAGTTCGACCTCGTGACGACGCACTTCCTGCACCCGCCCGAGGCGGGCATGGTCGACGTGACGCGTCGGCTCGCGCAGGCCGTGGCTCCGGGCGGGCACCTGCTCGTGGTCGGGCACGCGCCCTCCGAGACGTTCACGCACCTGTCGGCGAGCCACCGCGACGCGATGTTCCTCGCCGAGGACCTGCTCGCGTCGCTGCCCGACGACTTCGAGCCGGTCGTGGTCGAGCAGCGTCCGCGCACGATGACGCGCGACGGCGCGACCCGCGACGTGCACGACGCGACCCTGCTCGCCCGGCGCCGCGCTCGCTGACGGGCGCCCGCTGCCGGTCAGGCGGCGTGCCGTGCGCGCGAGCTGCGAGCGGTGAGCGAGCGCAGCGCTGCAGCCCTCCGCCGGTAGACGGTCGTGTGCGCGGCTGCATGGCCGGCCGCGTGCCCGGCTCCGGTCGGCAGACCCACGGATGCCGCGGCGAGCGCCGTCGACCCGAGACGCTGGTGATCGGCGACCCGCCCGCAGGCGCATGCCAGTGCGGTGCGCTCGCCGAGCGGCCCGGTCACGTATTCCAGGTGGGTCGTCATGGCGCGGGTCCTTCCTCGGTCGCCGGCAGGCCGTCGCGGTGATGCCGTCGTGAGCGGCGACATCCGCCCCTCTGCTTATAGAGATGCAGCCTGCCCCGGATCATGACGCGAGACATCCGGATCCACCCTGAGATCGCCCGACCGATACCCTCGAACCCGCCGTCGGCACGCGGTGCGAGCCTCTCCTCCGCCTGACCGACCGTTCGTCCGACCGACTCCGATCGATCGCACGAACGCCCGGCCCCTCGCGATGAGGGGCCGGGCGTTCGTGTCGTTCAGGCCGCGCGCGCTGCGCGGGTCGCGGATTCAGTTGCCCGTGGCATCCGCCGCTCGGTCGACCTCGCCGCGCCAGCCCTCGGTGGCGCCGCCCGTCTGCTCGGCGAGTTCCTTGAACTTCGCGAGGTCGCGGTGGATCTGGATGTCGTCGACCTGCAGCACCGCGCCGACCTTCTCGACGAAGCCCTTGGGCTCCCAGTCGAGCTGCAACGCGATGCGCGTGCGGTCGGCGTCGAGGCGGTGGAACGTCACGACGCCCGCGTGCTCCTCGCCGTCGACGCTGCGCCAGGCGACGCGCTCGTCGGGGATCTGCTCGGTGACGATCGCGTCGAACTCGCGCTCGACGCCGACGATCTTCACCTTCCAGTGCAGGTCGGTGTCGGTGCGCTGCACGATCCGCTCGACGCCCGACATGAACGTCGGGAAGCTCTCGAAGTGCGTCCAGAGGTTGTAGACGCGGCTGATGGGTGCGTCCACGTCGATGGTGTCCGTGACGGTGGTCATCGGGTCCCCTTCCTGTTCGGTCCCTCAAGCCTCGGCGCCCGGCGGCCAGAAGGGCAGGGGCTTGCGGATGCCGCGCGCGGCCGTTACGCGCGAGCCGCCGGTCGACCACTGCAGCCCCGGGTTAGGGGAAGATGTCGCCTATGACTTCTCAGCCCCAGTCCCAACCTGAGCCGCAGCAGAGTCCGTACGCGCCTCGGAGCGAGCACCCGGACAGCCCGGCGACCGCCACGGCCGCACCCGCCGCGCCCACCCGCTCGGCACTCGCCCTCGTTTCGTTCATCGCGGGGCTCACGGTGGTGCTGCTTGGCGTGCTCGTCACGTTGCTCTATCCCCTGATCTTCATCTCGCAACCGATGTCGACGGGCGTCGTCGTCGTCGTGCAGACCGGCAGCGGCATTCTGACGGCCTTGGTCGCGCTCGTCGCCGTCGTCACGGGCACCATCGCGCTGTTGAAGCGCGGCGGCGCCTCCAAGACGCTCGCCGCCGCGGGCACCGCCCTCGGGGGCGCGGCGATCGTCCAGTTGCTCGCCGGTCTCGTCCAGTCGGGGCTCTTCCAACTCGTCGTCTGATGCGCGAACGACCCCGGCCGGGCCACTGCCCGACCGGGATCGTCACGCTGGGCGCTGCTGGCGCCCGGGCTCGCCGGTTCGCTAGTTGCGCACGAGGCTCACCGAGTCGGCCCAGGTGTCGCCCGACTGCTGCTTGTACGCCTGCACGTACACCGTGATCGTGCTCGCCGTCGGCGTGAAGGTCACGCTCTTCGACGTGAACGAGGTCGCGGTCGACCCGGCCTCCGAGCCGTTCTTCACGCCCACGGTCACGTTGGCACCGGCCGACTTGAGCTTGGCCGACAGCGTGTACGACTGCCCGGGCACGACGGTCACGGTCTGGTTGCAGACCGAGGTCGTCGTGTTCGAGGGCGTGAGCTTCACACTGTGCGTGCCCGCCGCGGCCTGTGCGGTGTCGACGGCGGTGGTGCCGTCGCACGCCCAGCCGGTCGTGCCGTTCTCGAACCCGCCGTTGACGATCAGCTCGGTCGGGTTGGGGGTCGGAGTGGGCGTCGGCGTCGGCGTCGGCGTCGGCGTGGGCGTCGGGGTGGGCGTCGTCGGTCCGGCGACCTTCGAGCCGGGCAGGTTGGCGGCGAGCCAGTTCAGCACCTCGACCGGGGCCGGAGCCGGGTAGAAGTTGAACGGGTCGATCGCGGTGAACGAGCCGAGCGACCACACGTTCGCGCCGATGTAGAGCGGGTCGTTCGGGGCTCCGGCGGCGTTGATGGCGTTCACGGCCCGCTGGGTGTACTGGAGCATCGGATGTCCCGTGCTGCCGTCGGCACCGGCGACGCAGCCGCCCGTGCACGAGGTGAACTCGTGGGCCGAGGCCGAGGCCGGGATGCCGTAGGCGTAGTAGACGCCGAGCGCGTTCGCCCAGTTCTTCATGTTGTTCACCTCGGTGGTGACCAGCGACTGGTACGTGGGCAGGTCGTTCAGGTAGCCGGTGCCCCGGGTGCCGAGGTCGTACAGCGAGTCGATGAAGTAGCCGTTCGCCTTGCCGTCGGTCTCGAAGACGTCCTTCACGCGGGCGGCCGACGTGCCGTTCGCCGGGTTGATCGAGTTGGCGAAGGCGAACACCGAGTAGTACCGGCCGTTCGGGTGGTCGGCGTTGACGCATCCGTACGGGTCGTTCGCGACGTTGCCCGTGTGCAGGCCGGCGAAGTTCTTGCTGATCTGGTTGTAGAAGTGGTACTGGCCGTCCTTCGTGACGTCGAAGGGCTCGATGTCGAACTGGATCCCGTCGACGCGCTCGTCGGCGCAGATCTGGCTGGCCACGAGGTCGGCCACTTCTTCGGCCTGGGCCTTCGATGCGGAGTTGAATCCCGTGACGTAGTCGGCACCCAGCTGCGCGTCGATGATCGGCGAGTAGGTGTAGTCGGTGGTCGGCGTGCCGCCCAGCGAGGGCGCGTAGGTCAGCTGGTTGTAGTACGCCGAGGTGGCGTCGCGGTTGCCCGTCTTGGCGCTCGTGTCGTAGTAGGTCTCGTAGCCGTTCTGCGGGTCGCCCTCGAAGCTGGAGCCGTAGGTGTTGATCTGGTCGATCTTGTGCTCGTCGGCGGTGGCGAGCCCGTTGTAGGCCTCGATGACGGGCAGCCACTGCCCGCGAGCGGCGCCGTCGTAGATCCAGGCACCGTTCGACTTCGGGGGGAACGACTCGGGCGCGGCGGCGGCGGCCTTGACGGCGGTCGGCTGGGAGGCGACCGCTCCCTGTGCGGTCGCACCGATGCCGACCGCGAGCACGGCGACGCCGACGGCCGCGAACGGGATGAGGGTCGAGCGACGCGAGCGCGTCATCCGACCTTGGAATGGAGCAGGTGTGGTGCGTCGTTCAGGCATCGCAGGGTCTCCGATTCTCATGGAGCGGGCACGACGATATCGAGCAGATTCTGACGCTTTTTGCTCGTTCTGATGGCGTTCCGCTCAGTTGTGAGCATGAACATAGCAGAGCGATGCGCGGTCATCTAGTGCAATCTCGGAAGTCGCGTGCAGCTCCTGCAACCGATGTGCGGAAAGGGGTTGCTCTCAGGTCGCCAGGGCGCGCATCACCAAGGCGCGCCGGTGTCGAGCGCGATGCCCGCGGCGGCCGCTGCCGGGCCCACCCACGCCTCGCCGTGGCCGGGCAGCACGACGAGCGCCGCCGACGACCCGACCTCGAGGGCCGAGGCTCGCACCCGCTCCGGGTCGTGGTGGAACATCGAGGCGAGCAGTTGCGGGCCCGGCACCGCCGAGGTACGGTGCCGCGTGACGATCACGTCACCGACCACGATCACGCCCTCATCGTCGAACTCGAACACGGCGTGGCCGCTCGTGTGCCCGTCGACGAGCCGCATGCGCGGTTGCCCGGGCACGTCGAGGCGATCGGCGCGCATGGGCGGCGGCGACGCACTCGGCACCCCGAGGTCGGCGCGGCCCTCGAGCAACGGAAGGATCGCGAGCGCCCACGGCAGCACGCCCGGTCGCCACGCGTTGCGCAGCACTTGGCCCGTGCCGGCCTGCTGCAGCGTCTCGCGGCGCACGTTCGCGAGCTCGAGCGGGTGGGCGTGCACGGGCGTGCCGAACCGCTCGGCCAGCCACGCGGCACCGCCGAGGTGGTCGGCGTGACCGTGCGTGATGAGCACCGCCGCGACATCCGCCGCCCTCACTCCGACCTGGTCGAGGGATGCCTCGAGCAGGTCGCGCTGACCGACGTATCCCGAGTCGACGAGCGTGACGCCGTCGGGCCCCGAGTAGATGACCCAGTTCACGTGCTCGGTGTGGGCGAAGTGGATGCGCGGGCTCACGCGATCGACCTGCAGGCCGCCGTGCGCCCGGTGCCCGTTCACCATGCCGACCATGCGACTCCCCCGGCCCCACAGTACGCCCGCCGTCGGCGCGTCTGCCCGCAGGGTCGGCCCCGCGGCGGCGGGCGTACGTGCTCGCCGACCCCTTCACGGCCGCCGAGGACTCCCACGTGACCAGGCTCGACAAGACGACCGCGCTGCTGCGCTGAGGCACGACACGACGAAGGCCCGGCCCCTCGAGAGGGACCGGGCCTTCGGGCTGGAATCATCCGGTACTCCGGTACTCCGGTACTCCGGTACCGCGATTCCGAGCGGATGCCTCCGGCTTACGCCGCCAGCGGCAGCTCCACGGTCGCCCGCGGAACCGGCACGACGACGAACGAGCCGTCCGCGGCATCCGCTCGCACGCCCTCGCCGTCGCCCAGCGCACCGCTCACGAGCAGGTCGCTGATGCGGTCGTCGATCTCGCGCTGGATCACGCGGCGGAGCGGGCGGGCACCGTACTCGGGCTCGTAACCGCGCTCCGCGAGGAGCGCCACCGCGGCATCCGTCACCTCGAAGGTGATCTCGCGAGCCGCGAGCCGAGCCGACGTCGCACCCAGCATGAGGCGCACGATCTGCGCCAGCTGCGGCTGGTCGAGCTTCTGGAACAGCACGATCTCGTCGATGCGGTTCAGGAACTCGGGGCGCATGGCCTCGCGCACCTTGCCCATGACGCGCTGGCGCACGTCGTTCATCGACGAGAAGCCGTTGGCTGCGGCATCCGTCGACGCGACGAACCCGAGCGCACCCGAGCGCGACGCGAGGAACTCCGAACCGAGGTTCGAGGTCATCACGATCACCGTGTTGCGGAAGTCGACCGTGCGGCCCTGGCCGTCGGTCAGGCGTCCGTCGTCGAGCACCTGCAGCAGCAGGTTGAACACGTCGGGGTGCGCCTTCTCGATCTCGTCGAACAGCACGATCGAGTACGGGTTGCGTCGCACGCGCTCGGTGAGCTGCCCGGCCTCGTCGTAGCCGACGTATCCGGGAGGGGCGCCGACGAGACGCGACACCGTGTGCCGCTCGCCGAACTCGCTCATGTCGAAGCGGATGATCGCACCCTCGTCGTCGAACAGCCGGTCGGCCAGCGCACGCGCCAGCTCCGTCTTGCCGACGCCCGTCGGGCCGAGGAACAGGAACGAGCCGACCGGTCGACGCGAGTCGCCCATGCCGGTGCGGCTGCGGCGCACGGCCTTCGCGACCGCGGTGACCGCGTCGTCCTGGCCGATGACGCGCGCGTGCAGCTCGCCCTCGAGGTCGCCGAGGCGCTCGCGCTCGCTCTCGGTGAGGCGGTTCACCGGAATGCCGGTGGCCCGCGAGATCACGGCGGCGATCTCGGGCTCGTCGATGACGGTCGAGCGGTCAGCAGCGTCGGCGGATGTCACGGCGCGCCCGTTCGCACTCGCCTCGTCGAGCTTGCCCTGCACCTTCGAGATCTCGTCGCGGATGCGCGAGGCCTCCTCGTAGTGCTCGGCGCTCACGGCGGCGTTCTTGTCGGCCTCAAGGTCGGCGAGTCGAGCGATGAGCGCGGAGACATCCGTCTTCATGCCGAGCTTGAGGCGCAGTCGCGCCCCGGCCTGGTCGATGAGGTCGATGGCCTTGTCGGGCAGCACGCGGTCGGTGAGGTACCTGGCCGAGAGCTCGACGGACGCCCGCAGCGCGGCATCCGTGTACTCGACGCCGTGGTGCTCCTCGTATGCCGAGCGCAGCCCTTGCAAGATGAGCACGGCGTCTTCGATCGAGGGCTCGCCGACGCGCACCGGCTGGAACCGGCGCTCGAGGGCGGGGTCCTTCTCGATGGTGCGGTACTCCTTGAGCGTGGTCGCGCCCACGAGGTGCAGGTCGCCGCGCGCGAGGCGGGGCTTCAGGATGTTGCCGGCGTCGGTTCCGCCGTCGCCGGAGCCGCCAGCACCGACGACCGTGTGGATCTCATCGATGAAGATGATGAGCTCGCCCTTGTGTGCGGCGATCTCCTCCATGGTCTTGGTGAGGCGCTCCTCGAAGTCGCCGCGGTAGCGGGTGCCGGCGAGCATGCCGGGCAGGTCGAGCGAGATGACGCGCTTCTCGAGCAGGGCCTCGGGCACCGACTCCTCGATGATCGCGCGGGCCAGGCCCTCGACGATCGCCGTCTTGCCGACGCCGGCCTCGCCGATCAGCACGGGGTTGTTCTTCGTGCGGCGGCTGAGGATCTCGATGGTCTGCTCGATCTCGTCGACGCGACCGATCACGGGGTCGAGCTCGCCGTTCTCAGCGAGCGCGGTGAGGTCGGTGCCGAACTTGTCGAGCATCGGGGTCGCGGATGCCTCGGCGCCGGCGCCGTTCGCACCGTACTGCTCGGCCTCGTCACCGTCGAACCCGGCCTCGACGGTCTCGCGGATCTGCTGGGTCAGCGCCTCGGCGGTGACGCCGGCGCGCGCCAGCACCTGACCGGCGGGAGCGTCCTGCCCCAGCACGAGCGCGAAGAAGAGGTGCTCGGGGTCGATGTAGGTCGAGCCGGCCGAGCGCGCCACCTGGTAGCTGTGGAACAGCGCGCGGGAAGCGCTCGGCGTGATCGTGGCCGCGTTGATGTCGGCGACATCGGATGCCGCGGGCAGGCGCGCCTCGGTCGCGGTGATGAGTCGCTCGGGGGCGACGCCGATGCGGGCGACGGCCTGCTTCACGCTGTCGTCCTCGACGATCACGCGCAGGATGTGCAGGGCGTCGAGCTCGGTCTGGCCGCGCTCGAGCGCGAAGCGTCCTGCCTTCTGCAGGATGCCTTGCGTGCGGGCGGTCAGGAACCGGCTGAGGTCGATCGACCGAGCCTGGCGAGCCTGCTCACCCGCGAGATACCGGCTCAGAAACTCGTCGAACGAGCTCGCACCGGCTTCGGGGTTGAAGTCTTCGGGCACCAATCCTCCTGGAACTTGAGTGGCGTACGCTCAAGTTCAACGCGGAGGGGGCTGGGGTATTCCCGCGTGCGCGAGTAGACCGCCTGGCATCGTCTCCGTGCCGCCTTGCCCGGCCGCAGCACCCCCGAACGGGTGATGCGGCCTGCAGCGCTTTTGTAGATAAGTTCGGTCCATGACTGTCGCCGACGACACCCTGATCGCCGAGGCGGTAGCGGCGCTCTCCCTGACTGACCTGGGGCCAATTGGCGCGGTGGGTGGCCAGAAAGCGGTTCGACTGGTGACACGCGACGGTACGAGGTGTGTGCTGAAAGTTGTTGCAGTCGACTTCGCCACCAACGAGGCGCTGAGGCGGGCAGATCGGGAAGTTGAACTGCTTGGAAGCTTGAGTAATTCGAACGTTGTCCGGGTGGAGTCACCTCTCGTCGAGCTCGGAGACCCAGTTCATGGTGCGGCGTGGGTCGAAGAGTATCTCGACGGCGAGGATCTTGGCGCTCTGCTTGGCACACGCCAGTGGGCTTGGTCGGAAGCTCAGGCGATGGGCATCCAGGTATCGAACGGTCTTGCAGCCGGCCACGAACGCTCCGTGATCCATCGAGACCTCAGCGCAAATAACGTTCGACGACTAAGTGATGGCAGCTATCGCGTTCTGGACTTTGGCTTCGCGCGCCACACCCTTCGATCAGGCCTAACGGTCGCCGGTCAGCCTGGGACCCGTGGCTTCCTCACGCCTGAGCATCTGAACAGTTACAGCGGGGGCCCAATGCCGATGTCCGACGTCTTCCAAGTCGGCATTCTCATGTACGCGGCCCTCACTGGCGTACTGCCGTTTGCCTATACAGGTGACGACAACGAGTATTTTGAGCGACTCAAGCGAGGTGCAATGACGCCGCTAGAGACCCTCCGACCCGACCTACAGCCGGACCAGGTTGCGGTGGTGGTCCGCGCCTTGCACCCTCAGCCAGCCCGCCGATTCCTCAATGCTGCAGCCCTGCGCGATGCGCTTCGGGGCGCTCCATGACTACGTTCATCGAAGACAGCCCTAGGCCTTTTCAGGTCGGCTGGATAACGGAGGCCGCAGTCACAGGTGATGCTACGGCGACGGTGATCACACCTTGGGCATCCCCTTACGCTCACCGAGGCGGTTCCGGCAATAAGCCTGGTTTGGTCGCTCGAAGCTCTGAACTTCAGAATGCAGGAATTCCGGTCTGGCTGGATCCCGTGACGCACGCGCTGCAGATGACGGGAGTGGGTGACTTCCGCTACTACTCGGACTTCAATCTCTGGGGCGGGCCCATGGGTGATCACACTCACGAGGCATATCGAGTGGAGCACGTGCGACGTGTCTTCAGGCTTCAGGACGAGATCGGCGCGAAGCACCTTGCGCCGACCGTTCTCCTACCGTCAGCATTGAACAATCTGAGCACGCTCGCCCTCGATACGTCTCGCGCTGCTATCGAGTCTGATTCAGCAGCGTGGCTTACTGTTGCCGGCACAGGAACTTTCTGGAGCGATGGCCACGACCTCGACGCTCACATCGGATCACTCGCAGCGCTCTCACCCGACGGCTGGTTTGTTTCGTTTGTCCAACCAGACAACGAGCTGCCGCCCAAATTGACCGCCGACGAGATCTTCGGCATCTGCCGTACCGTCCGCGCCATGAGTGAGTACAGCCCGGTTCACGTCTCCCACGGCGATTTCGCAGCCCTACCGGCTGTCGCTGCTGGGGCACATTCCGTTGGGACTGGTTGGGACAAGAGACAGCGCGTCGTCGCCTTCGGTGACTACGCAACGCGCGCGACATCAAATGGGATCGCTAGTTGGTATGAGCGTCCAACCCTGCGCGGGCTGCTTGGGACCCTCGGCAAACGCGATGGCGAGCTGCTAGGACAACAGGACCCCGGCTTGGCCGGCAGGCTCGGCGGACTACCCCCCGTTCCAGGGCCAAAGGGATCCTTCGCTCATCATGTCGGTCAACTCAACGCGGTCGTGAAACACGTTCAGACTGCAGGTGACTACGCATCGCGCTATCGCGAGTTGGATCGGATGTACACGGAAGCGTCAACAAATTGGGCCGCGCTCCGAGCTTCGACCGGGATAAGAGACCAGTCCGAGGCTTGGATCGCACCATTCCAACAAGGCCTAAGAATGTATGCCCAAAGTGAAGGCTGGATCGTCTAAACCTGTCAGCGTGGCAGCGGCAAACAACTCGGCTGCCTGGAGTCGGCGGCGCGCCTTCACCTCGCCCAATCGTGGGCGGGCGATCCATTGTCCATCCAAGATGAGTCCGCCCTTGTCCCTGAGGACCTCGGCGAGCAGGTTTTGCGCGCTTCTCTCTGATACGCCAGTCATGACAAGCACGTAGGCGTCAGCCCAGACCCGGTATGTCCTCACTTGCCTTAGCGCTGAGCGCCAGTCTTCGATCTTCGCCTCGATCGCGTAGAGCCGTCCCCTCGGTGCGATCACGCTAGGGCGCACATACCTTCCTCCGCCTTGATCGATCAGGGCACCTGTGGCAACGAGACGCTTAGCACGACCGGCGATCGTTGCCTCCGGCCATGCCAACGCTTGAGCGAGTTCCTCAACGTGAAGCGCACGTCCGACGTGTGCCACGGTCAACACGCCTGCATCGAGCTCATTGATGACGGGAGGTACAGAAGAACGCTGCCGCGCCAGGAGCGAAGTGGTCTTGCCAACGAATGCGGTGAAATCTGGCACACCGATCGGGCCCGCGAACTCTGGAACCACGACCAGTCCCCTGGCAGCACCCGGTAGAGACTCAGAAGCTCGAACCGCGATCTCATGAAGCTGTCGCTCGTGAATCGGTTCGAACCGTTTCCCTGGTCGAGGCGCGGAGGTTTCCACTTGGAGCGCGTACGTCACCGTCCCCGTCCTTCCATGTACTCGACTCTAGCGACACCTCCCGACGGATGTTTTGGTGCTGGCAATAGCTCCGCACGCGTTGGTGGGTCAGCGCCGGGCCGCGAGACCGTGATGGCCGCGGCGAGCGCGCTCCGGTGGAGCAGCGCGGTCAGGTGCTCCACCCCTAGAGATGCGAGCGCAGCCTGCCAGTCGGCACCGCAAGCGCCCTCGCTGAGGAGCCCGTCGATAAGGCAGGCCATGAAGGTGTCACCCGCGCCGACTGTGTCGACGACGTCGACCTTGACGACGGGCACCCTCAGCTCGAAACTCGGCGCGACTGCGAGGCATCCGCTCGATCCCATGGTCACCACCACGAGCGCCGGGCCCGAGCGCGACCAGCGGCGCGCAACATCGGCGATGTCCTCGCCGGGGTGCAGCCACGCCACATCCTCGTCGCTCGCCTTGATCACGACAGCTCGCTCGATCAGCGACAGCACCTGGCGCCGCACCGAGTCGCGGTCGTCGATGAGGCTCGGTCGGATGTTCGGGTCGTACGTGATCAGGGCCCGCCCTCGATGCCGATCGACGAGGTCACCAACCGTTGTCGCACCCGGATCGAGGGTCGCCGCGATCGAGCCGACGTGCAGAGCGTCCGCCGGTGCGACGCCGGCGGCTTCGATCCGCCAGTCGAGGTCGAACCCGTAGGTCGCGGCGCCCTGCGCGTCGAGGCGGGCGGATGCCGTGGAGGTCCGAACCGCGGCGGGCCCCTGCACCGCGACATCCGAGGCTGCCAACCACGCGCGCACGGCTCGGCCGTGGGCGTCATCGCCGATCGAGGTGAGGAGGCGCGGACTCCGCCCCAAGCGCCCGAGAGCCAGCGCGACGTTGGCGGGGCTGCCGCCCGGCGATTCGTCGATCGACCCGTCGGCGCGATGCACGATGTCGACGAGCGCCTCGCCGACCACGAGCACATCGGGCGTCGGACGCACCGCTGAAGGGATGGGCATCAGTTCACACCGCCGAGCTCTCGGATCGTGATGCCGGTGAAGCTCGCCGGCCCGCCGTCGGAGTAGAGCGAGATGCCCGTGTCGCCCTCGGCGAAGTGCACCTGCTGCGAGAGCACGGTGTGCCCCGAATTCACGAACACCTCGACGCTCTGCGTGTCGACGAAGATGCGCAGGTGCACCGAACGGGCCGCGGCATCGATCGGCGCCGCGGCGCGGGTGTAGGGCACGAGCGAGAATCCGCTGAGGTCGGAGGGCGCTCGGTCGACGTAGAGGTCCGCGCCGTACTTACCGATGTTCGTGTGACGGGCGCCGTTCGCCGAACGACCGACGGAGACGCCGACGTTGGTCGCGGCATCCCACGCGATGCCGAGTTCGAGCTCGTATGCACGACCGGTGAAGGGCAGCACGACGCTGCCGTTCACCGTCTGGTCGGGAACCGTGGTGGTTGCCGTGACGTAGTCGGAAAGGGCTTCGACCGGGCTGCTCAGCAGGCTGTACCACCCGCCCGACTGGTGCTCGAGACGCAGCTCGCGCACGATCGAGTTCTGGCCGTTGTACCCGTCGGACGCATCGGTGGGCACATTGCGGTTCGCGTACTTCCAGTTGTTCATCCAGGCGATCGCGAGGCGGCGCGTGGTCGGCGCTTCGATCGACGGCCAGGTGACGGCGGCGTACCAGTCCCAGCCCCAGTCGAGCCACTGCGGGGTGAGGCTGTCGGCGATGAACGCCGTGCCGTTCCACGTGCCCATCCAGTAGGCGTAGGTCATCGGCATGCCGACGCCGTAGCCATCCATGCTCGCGCCGAGCACCCAGTGCGAGGTGCCGTCGCCGGCCGTCATCTGGAACAGGTCGGGGCACTCGATGCCGCCGAGCGCGTGGTTCGGGTAGTCGAAGTTGCTCGTCCACTCCCAGTCGAGCAGGTTCGGCGAGGTGTAGAACGCCGCATAGCGAGCGCGACCAATGACGCAGACCCACTCGTTGCGGGCGACATCCCAATGGATCTTCGGGTCGCGGAACCATTCCGCGTTGTCGATCTCGGCAGGCGTCGTCGCCGTGCGACCGTCGGTGTTCACGATGACCGGGTCGGGCAGTGCGGTGAACGTGAAGCCGCCGTCGGTCGACCAGTAGAGGTACTGCTCCTGGTACTTGCGGATACCGTCGGTCGGCTTCGTGGCAAGGGCGATGACCGCGCCCGCACCGAAGCCCGCGGTGTTCGCGGTGTCGACGACGGCCGATCCCGACCACACCGGGAAGTCCGGTTGCAGCGGCATCACGGTGCCGTGGTGGGTGAACGCGACGCCGTCGCTCGTGGTGGCGTGGTCCCATCCGCCCGGCCCGTTGTTCTGGCCGGAGTGCAGGTAGTACAGCTGGTAGGCGCCGTTCGTGGTGACGGGCCGCTGGGGGTCGCAGAGCCAGCCCGTCGGCGGGGTCATGTGGTAGATCGCGCGCAGCGAGGCCTGGGCTCGCGCAGCGAAGGGCGCAGCGGCGCTGCTCATCAAGAGGGCGAGCGCTCCTGCGCCAGCGCCCTGCAGCACACTTCGTCGTGAGATCGGATGCATCATGGTCGGTCCTTTCCTGTCTGGCGGGCGCGACGGTGCACCCGCCGGGTCGAACGGCGGTGGATGGTGCGGAGGGAGTCAGCCGAGTGCGGCGGCCAGCGCCGGGCTGGCACGTCCTTCCGCGACATGCAGATCGGCAACGGTCACGGAGATCGGGCCGGGCAGTTCGGTGGTGAGGGTCGCCGTGATGGGGCCGGCGCCGAGCACGACGAGGTTCGAGACCGTCGCCTCGCCGAGGTTGACGAAGACCTCGAGCAGCGGGCCGTCGAGGCTCACGAGCAGGCGCAGCTGGCGATCACCGGAACGCGGCAGCGCGACGGTGCTCGTCGACTGGAAGTCGGGGTGTACGGCTTCCATCGCGGCGCCGCCTCGGGTGACGCTGAGCACGTTCGACGACGGCTCGTGCGACAGTTCGACAAGCGCATCGGCGTCGCCGCGCAGTTGGAGGCGCAGCGCCCCGGTCGACGCGGGATCCCACGCCAGCTCGACCAGCGAGTGCCCGCACAACGTGAAGTCGCCCGGCTGGTCCGCGCCAAACGGGGTCGAAGTCGCGGCGCCTGAAAGGAACTCCCCCACGAACCCCACCGGCTGTTGCACGAGGCGAACCGCCCCAGCAACCGTCCGCAGCGACATCCGTCGTGGCAGTGACATCGCTCCTCGCCAGGGCGACGACGGGAACGCGCCGGCGTAGCGCCAGTTGCTCATCCAGCCGAGCATCACGGCCTCGCCGCCAGGGGCACTGTCGAAGGTGACGCCGGCGTAGAAGTCGCGGCCGTGGTCGAGGCGCGTGAGCTCGGCGGCATCCGCTGTGAACCGAACACCGTCGAACGACCCGATGACGGAGTGCATCGACGAGCCGTCGGGGTTCGCGTCGTCGCCGACGGGGTTCGTGCTGAGCAACAGCACCCAGCGGATGTCGTCGGGGTCGCCGTCGACCGCGAGCGGCACGAGGTCGGGGCACTCCCACACGACGCCTGTGTCACCGAGCGGGCCGAACGTGCTGACGTGCTCCCACGAGCGCAGGTCGTGCGACGAGTAGAACAGCACCTGGCGGTCGTCGGCCTCGACGGTGAGCATGACGTAGCGGGTCGTGCCGTCGTCGTCGGTGAAGCGGATGACCTTCGGGTCGCGGAACGCGCTCGTGCCGCGGTCGAGCACCGGGTTCTCGGCGTCGGGCTCCCACGTGTAGCCGCCGTCGTGGCTGGTCGCTCTCGACTGCGCCTGGTGGCCGTCGTCGTAGGCGCTCGTGTAGAACGCGGTGAGCAGGGTCTCGTCACCGGCCGATGCACAGCCGGCGGCGAAGCCCACCGGCACCGCAACAACAGACCCCGAGAAGATCTGCTCCCCGTCGCGATACCGCAGCGCGACCTCGTGCTCGGTCCAGTGCCGCAGGTCGGTGCTCGTCGCGTGACCCCAGCTCATGTTGCCCCAGTCGGCGCCCTCGGGGTTGAACTGGAAGTAGAGGTGCCAGAGTCCGCGGTCGTAGACGAGCCCGTTGGGGTCGTTCATCCAGTTGCGCTGCGGCGTGAAGTGGAATCGGGGTCGCGGCACCTGGCCGTTCGTGGCTCGCACGTCATCTCTCCTAGAAGACCGTCAGATCGAGTGCCGGCGAATGGGCGGGCAGGCGATGAGTTGCGGGCCGGATTCGGGGGCGGGCTCGAGGCCGAGCAGCAGCCGCACGCCCGCGGCGCCGAGCTCGTAGTGCGGCAGCGCGACGGTCGAGAGTGTCGGGCGCAGGTGGGCCGCGATGACGTCTTGGTTGTCGAAGCCCATGACCGCGACATCCTCGGGAATGCGCAGGCCGTGCTCGCGAAGCCCATCGTAGAGGCCCATCGCCACGCGGTCGTTGTGGCAGAACACGGCCGTCGCCTTCGATTCGAGAATGGCGGATGTCGCGGCGTAGCCGCCCTCCTGCTCGGGCGCCGCGGGGAACACCAGCGACTCGTCGAAGTCGGCCCCGGCCGCCTCGAGGGCGGAGCGGTAGCCCGCGAGACGCCCGGTCTGAGCGGGCGACGGCGTCGTCGTGTTGATGAACGCGATGCGGCGATGACCTGCGGCGAGCAGCTCTTCCGTCGCGGTGCGACCGCCCTGCTCCTCGTCGGGCACGACGGCCGGCAGCACGTTGCCCGCGGCGAAGCAGTCGACGAGCACGGTGTCGGTCTGGTGCAGCGCCTCGGGCACCTGGATCTCGCGGTGGAACCAGGTCGAGTAGAGGATTCCGTGCACCTGGTGCTCGAGCATCATCGCGATGGCCTCGTTCTCGGCCGCCTCGTTGCCGTCGGTGTTGGCGACGAGCAGCACGTAGCCGTGCTTCCACGCTTCGTCTTGCGCGCCGTGGATGATCTGGCCGGCGAACGGGGTCGTGGCGATCGCATCGGCGACGAGGCCGATGAATCGCGAGGTGCCCTGCGAGAGCGTCTTCGCGAGCGCGTTCGGCCGGTAGCCGAGCTCGATCACGGCCTCGTGCACCCGGCGCCGGGCATCTTCACCGATGCGCACGCCCGCCTTGTCGTTCACGACGTGCGAGACCGTCGCCACCGAGACGCCCGCGATCTTCGCGACATCCCGCATCGTGACGGATGACCCGTTCCTGCCGTGCTCCGAGGTGCTCATCCCTTGGTTGCCCCGCTCTCGAGTCCGTTGATCATGGCCTTGTTCAAGACGAGGAAGACCAGGAGCAGCGGCGTCACCGTCACGCAGACGGCGGCGAACGTCGCTGTCCAGTCGGTGTTGCCCATCGCTCCGATGTAGTTCTGCAGGCCGAGCGGGATCGTCTTGAGCCCGTCGGACAGCACGAAGGTGTTCGCGAAGATGAAGTCGTTCCAGATGAAGATGCTGTTCACCAGCACCACCGTGATGATCGTATTGGCCGACAGCGGGAACGTGATCTGGCCGAAGATCCGGTACGGGCCCGCACCGTCGATCGACGCGGCCTCGTACATCTCGCGCGGGATGTACTCGTAGAACGACGAGAACAGGTAGATCGACATCGGCAGCGCGAACGCCGCCAGCGGGATGATCATCGACAGGTGAGTGTCGAGCAACCCGATCTGCGAGTAGTCGATGAAGAGCGGCACGAGCGCGATCTGCACCGGCACGATGATGCCGAGCAGGAACAGCGCCTTCACCAGCCCGCTGAACCGGAAGCCCAGCACCTCCAGCGCGTACGCGGCCATCATGCCCGCGACCACGATGAGCACGCTCGCACCGAGGGTGACGATGAGGCTGTTCAGGATGTTCAGCCACAGGTTGCCCGTGGCGAACGCCCGCGCATAGTTGTCGAGCGTCCACTCCGACGGCAGCGCGAAGGCGTTGCCGCCGGCGAAGTCCGACGCCGTGCGGAAGCTCGTGAGGAACAGCCAGACGAGCGGGTACACCTGCACGATCACGATGAGCACGATCGTCACCGTCAAGATGGTGCGCTGCACCCTCAGCCGAGGCGAGAGCGAGCGGATGCGTCGCCCTGCGGGCCTCGCCGGACGCGGCGGCCGCGGCTGCCGCGGTTCGGGCTGGGTGGGCGACGCGGCCGGCGTGAGCACGGGGGCGGTCATGAGTCATCCCTTCGGCGAAGGAGCAGGAAGATGAGGCCGACGGCGATGAGGCACTCGACGACGATGAAGACGGAGATCGCGCTGGCGTAGCCGTAGTCGGTGTGCACGAACGCGGTCTTGTACATGTAGGTCGTGAGCAGCTCGGAGGACTGGCCGGGCCCGCCGTTGGTGAGCAGGTACGGGATGTCGAAGCCTCGCAGGGCGAAGGTCGTCGCCATGATCGTGGTCGTGATCCACACCGGGCGGATGTACGGGAAGCGGATGCGCCAGAACACCTGCCACCACGAGGCGCCGTCGAGGCGGGCCGCCTCTTCGAGCTCACGGGGCACGGCGATGAGGGCCGCGTAGATGATGAGCATGTAGAGGCCCGTGAAGCGCCATCCCTCGGGGATCGACACCGCGGCCAGCACGGTGTCCACGTCGGAGAGCCAGGCGTTCTGGAGGTTCTCGAGCCCGACCCACGCGAGGATCTGGTTCAGCAGGCCGACCGGTTCGAGCGAGTAGATGCGCTGGAACAGAAACGCGATCGCGACCGTCGAGATGATCGCCGGGAGCAGGTAGACCGTCTTCACGAGCTCGCGTGCCCGCGGGAGGGCCGTGAGCAGGCCGGCGACGATCAGCGCACCGCCGAGCTGCAGCACGAGGCAGATCGCGAGATAGCCGAGCGCGTTGCCGAACGCGGTCCAGAAGACATCGTCGCGGGTGAGCATCTTCGCGTAGTTGTCGAAGCCGACGAAGACCATGTCGGTGATGCCATCCCAGCGGAACACGCTGAGGAACAGCGACTGCACGATGGGCAGCAGCACAGCCACGCCGTAGAGCAGCAGCGGAGGAACGAGGAACACCAACACCGACAGCTTCGATCGACGCGGCAGCATCGACGTCGACATCGGGCGGCGCCGCCGGGGCGGACGCGGCTTCGCCGTACCCACCCCAGCAGTGGTGACCGTGTCAGCCATTGACGTTCTCCGCGAGGGCGGCATCCATCGTCTCGATGAACTCGTCGGGTGTGATGTCGCCCTGCACCAGGAGCGTCAGCTCCTGCTGGAGGCGGGTGTTGGTCGCCGGGTCGAGCTGCGTGTCCCACGGCATCGCGATCTTCGGGCCGACGTCGTTCGCCTGCTCGACGGCGCGGGAGTACAGGTCGGTCGCGTTGTCGGGGATCGTGGTCTCGACGTTGGTGGTCGGCGAGAGCGCGCCGGTGGCCGCGTAGACCTCGGGGTAGCGATCGAGCGCGAACGCGAGGAAGTCGCGCACGAGCGGGTCGTACGTCTGCGCGTTCACGGCCATGCCGATGCCCGACGGCGTCACGAACTCATTGTCGTTCGTCACCGCGCCGTCGATGGTCGGCAGCGTGAAGTAGTCGACGTCGTCGCGCACGGCGGGGTCGAGCGCATCGGTCGCGAGGTTGCCGAGCTCCCACGTGCCGATGTTGTACACGGCGGCCTTGCCCGAGGTGAAGAGCGCCTGCGCGTCGGCGTAGCCCGTCGACGAGAAGCCTTCCTGGAAGCATCCGGCCTGTCCAAGCTCGGACAGCCACTCGGCGGCAGCCTTGCCCGCAGGGTCGGCGAACGAGGCGTCGCCGTTCTTCAGCTGCTGCACGTACTCGGGTCCGGCCAGCCGGAACGGGTAGTAGGCCATGTACCGCTCGAGCGGCCACTGGTCCTGCCCGTCGAGGGCGATGGGCGTGATGCCGTTCTCGCGGAGCGCCTCGCACATCGCCGGGAAGTCGTCGAGCGTGGCCGGCACCTCGACGCCCGCGTCGGCGAGCAGGGCCTTGTTGTACCAGAAGAACTCGAGCTGGAACTCGAACGGCACCATGTAGAGGGAACCGTCGTCGAAGCGCTGGTAGTTGAGGGCCGCCTCGCGGTACTCGTCGGAGAGGCCGAGGTCGTCGAGCAGGAGGTCGACGTCGACCATCTGTCCCTGGCCCGCGAGCTTCTGCGCGAAGGGCGTGGCATCCGTGTCGAACAGCTCGGGCAGCTTCTTCGCGGCCGCGAGCGTCTCGTACTTCTGGATGTAGGAGGGGCGGTCGGGCGTCGTGATGAGGTTGAGCGAGAAGCCCGGGTGCTCGTCGGCGTACTCGTCGGCGATCTGCTCCATCGCCGTGATCACGCCGCCGTCGGCCGGCCGCGAGAGCAGCCACGAGATCTCGCGGGGCACGAGGTCGCCCTTCGGGTCGACGTCGGTCGGGTCGGCGCTGCTCGCCGCGCCCGCGCAACCCGAGAGCGCGAGGGCTGCTGCGGCTGCGGTGGCGGCAGCGGCGAGGAACGCTCGTCTGCGCTTCGTGGTGGTCATGGTCGGAATCTCCTTTGATCGATCTGCAGGGGGTGGTGGTGCGGTGCTGTGGTGCGGGTGGTGGAAGGACTAGGTCGTGGCGGTGACGAGGTCGTCGGCGGCGTCGAGCGATGCTGCTTCGACGACGGATGCCTCGGGCTCGGGCTCATCGCGGGCGAACACCGAGAACTCGGCGACCGTTGCGGTGCCCTCGCCGACGAAGATGCCGACCCGGCCGCTCGGTCGGTCGTAGAGTCTGGTGCTGAGCACGGTCGCGTTGTCGACGGTGGCGACGCAGAGGTCGCCATCGACGATCACCTCGAGCTCGTGCTCGCCGGGTTCGAGTCGGCATGGACGTTCGAGCTCGACGGCGAAGGGCACGTCGCCCGAGATCTGCCACTGCTCGGTGCCGGTCGACCGGCGCGGCCAGCGATCGAAGACGAGGCGCCCGCGCTTGGGCTCGAGCCGGAGCACGTATCCCTCGTCGCCGTCGGCGCTCGCCCGCAGCAGCACGCCGGCCTCGGTCGTGCCCTTGGCGATGTCGAGGCGGGCACGGAGCCGGAAGGACGACGGGGCGTCTTCGGCGGTCAGGATGTCGCGGTACCCGTCGGGTGCGGAGAGCAGGGTGCCGCTCGCGATCGCGTCGCCGGGCCGCACGAAGGCGGCCTCAGAGAAGGTCTCGCGGAGTTCGTCGGCAGGGTGGAAGGCGAGCGTGCCGTCGGCGCGCTGCTCGGCCTCGAGCACCGACATCGTGCCGGCCCACTGCCAGGCGCCGTCGTCCTGCGCGCCCTCACGGGAGGCGATCCAGCCGAAGAACAGCCGCCGTCCGTCGCGCTCGGCCGACTTCGCGGCGTAGAAGGCGCGGCCGTCGATCGAGTCGAACTCGGGCGCGATCCAGGGGCCCTGCAGGTTGCGCGACATCCGGTACCTGGTCGTGAAGGCATCGCTGAACTCCGACGAGACGAGGTACCACCAGTCGCCGATGCGGAAGACCTCGGGGCACTCGTGTGCGATGTAGCGGCACGGGTCCCAGAACGGCGCCGCGGCCTCCCACGTCGTGAGGTCGGTCGAGGTGCACTGCGCGATGACGCCGCGGCGCCGGGCGGGGCCGTCGGTGTGGCGGGCTGTGATGAGCATGCGCCAGAGCTGCGCCTCGTCGTCCCAGAAGACGAACGGGTCGCGCCAGTCGGCCGTCTCGTAGCCGGCGGTCGCCCCGAAGGTGTGCGACGGATGCCGCTGCCACAAGTTCATGCCGTCGACGCTGGTCGCGTGCATGACCAGCTGCAGCGCGAGCCCGTCGTCGCCGGTCTTCGTCGGGTTCTGGCCGGTGTAGAAGGCGTGGTGCGTGCCATCGGCCGCGAGCACGATGCTGCCCGTGTAGACGTTGAAGTCGTCGGCCTCGGGGCCGCCCGACGAGATGGCCTCGCCGGCCTCGGTGAAGTCGACCAGGTTGCGAGTGGTGACCCGCCGCCACGGCATGCCCTCCTTCGGCGTGCGACGCGTCTCGTGCAGGTAGAAGAGGTGGAACACCCCGCCTTCCTGCCACGGGATCAGGTCGCCGATCCAGGCGCCGTTCGGCTGGTAAAACCCTCGTTGGTTCATCATCACCTTCATGTGGTTAAGCGGTTATCCAGAACAATAACCGCCGATTCAGGCATGGTCAAGCGGTTAATCAAAGCTTCGGCAGAAAGTTGACATCGATGTCAGTTACGCTGTCGCCCCAAGGACGCGGAGCGGTCGATGACGCCCCTTCCGGTGCATTCGGGAACGAACGACGGCACACGGATCGGAGACGAAATGATGCACTCGCACGACACCCTGGAATGCTCGCGATGCACGCACGAGCGAGCCGAGCACGACGGCCCCTGCCGCACCGACGAGTTCCGATACGGCCGGTGGAGCAAGTGCGCCTGCGACGGGTTCGAGCCTCTCGATGTCGCTCGAGCGCGGCCGAGACCGGAGCCGCAACCGCAGCGCTGACGCTCGAGCTGGCGCAGGCGCCGCCGCAGCCCTGACGATGCCGCGTCGGTCATGAGTGGAACGCCGTCCCTCCGGCGGAACCGGAGGGAGGCGACATCCGCTCGGACACGGCGAAGACCGAGGGGGAGGCGATCTCACTCCCCCTCGGCCTGCTGGCGTCATGAACGCGAACTCACGCAGTGGCGGCTCCGGTCATGATGGCGACGGCATCGGTCATCGAGTGCGTCTGCGGCGTGATGGTCGCCGCACGCTTGCCGAGGCGCTGGATGTGGATGCGATCGGCCACGTCGAACACGTGCGGCATGTTGTGCGAGATGAGGATGACCGGGATGCCCCGATCGCGCAGGTTCCTGATGAGCTCGAGCACCTGGTTCGACTCCCGCACGCCGAGCGCGGCGGTCGGCTCATCGAGCACGACGACCTTCGACCCGAACGCCGCCGCCCGGGCGACCGCGACCGCCTGGCGTTGCCCACCCGAGAGGTTCTCGACCGGCACCGTGACGTCCTGCAGGGTCGAGATGCCGAGCGCCGTCAGCTCGTTGCGGGCCTTCTCGCGCATGCCCTTCTGGTCGACGACGCGGAACACCGAGCCGAGGATGCCGCGCTTGCGCACCTCGCGACCGAGGAACAGGTTCGCGGCCACGTCGAGCGCGGGCGAGACCGCGAGGTTCTGGTAGACCGTCTCGATGCCGGCCGCCCGGGCGTCCTGCGGGCGCTTGAAGTGCACCGGATTCTCGTCGAGGAAGATCTCGCCCTCGTCGGGAATCTCGGCGCCCGTGAGGCACTTGATGAGCGTCGACTTGCCGGCGCCGTTGTCGCCGATGATCGCGAGCACCTCGCCTGGGTAGAGCTCGAGGCTCACCCCGTCGAGGCCGACGACCCGGCCGAACGTCTTGACGAGTCGGCGTGCGCGCAGGATCGGGGTGCGGGTCTCTGCCGGGCCGGCGGCGGGCGCCTGGCCCGCGGCATCCGTTGCGGTGGTCATTTGCGTACCTTTCGAATCCACTGGTCGACCGAGACGGCGACGATGATGAGCACGCCGACGGCGAAGGTCTGCCAGAGCACGTCGAGCCCGGCAAGCGACAGGCCGTTGCGGAACACGCCGACGATCAGCGCGCCGAGGAGGGTGCCCCAGACGGTGCCGCGACCGCCGAAGAGGCTCGTTCCGCCGATGACGACGGCGGTGATCGAGTCGAGGTTGAGTTCTGCGCCCGCGTTGGGCGACGCGGCGTTCGTGCGACCGATCTGGATCCACGCGCCGAGGGCGAGGATCGCGCCCGCCGCGAGGTAGACGCTCATGAGCACCCGGTTGACGCTGATGCCGGCGAGGCGCGCGGCCTCGGGGTCGTCGCCGACCGCGTAGACGTGCCGGCCCCAGGCCGTCTTGGCGAGGATCAGGGCGACCACCACGTAGAGCAGCAGCATCATCAGCACGCCGACGGTGAAGTTCACGCCGCCGATGTTGAAGGTGGCGCCCATCGAGGTGAGCAGTTCAGGCATCTCCGCACCGCGGACGGTGGAACCGCCCGAGTACAGCAGGGTGAGCGCGACGAAGATGCTGAGCGTGCCGAGGGTCACGATGAACGGCGGCAGCTTCAGACGGGTGACGAGGAAGCCGTTGAACGCGCCGGCCGCGAGTCCGACGATGAGTCCCAGGATGAGCGCGAGCCACCCAGGGAGACCGAGCTGCACGCTCGTCTGCGCCATCACCATCGAGCTCAGCACCATGACCGCGCCGACCGAGAGGTCGATACCGGCGGTGAGGATGATGAGGGTCTGCGCGACGGCGAGTGTTCCGACCACGGCGACCTGCTGCGTGATCAGCGAGAGGTTCGCCGGGGCGAGGAAGCGCTCGTTGAGAATGCCGAAGACGATGATCGAGAGCGCCAGCACGATCGCCGGGCTGATCGCCGGGTATCGGTGCAGCGTGTTCCGGATGCGGCTGAGCGGGGTGGTGCGGTCGAGGAACTCCTCGGCCAGGTCGAGCGCCGATGTGGGCGGCTCGCTCTCTGGGGGGCGATTCGCCGACGATGCCGACGAGGTCGTGTGCTGACTCACGTGTGTCTCCGATTCATGGGTGCGATGAGCTCCGAGGGCGCGGATGCGGGTGGTGCATCCGCTCCCCCGAGATCACCGCGTGGTGCGGCTGGTGACGGTCAGCCCCAGCAGATGTCGCCCGCCTCGGCCGTGTCGATGGATTCGAGGCCGTCCTGCGGGTCGTCGGTCACGAGTGCGACACCCGTGTTGAAGAACTCGAGGCCGTCGCTGACCTCGGGGGTCGTGCCGGTCTCGACGAGGTCGAAGATGGCCTGCACGCCGAGCTCGGCCATCTTCACGGGGTACTGCTGGCTGGTCGCGCCGATCGTGCCGTCCTTGACGGCGTCGACGCCGGCGCAACCGCCGTCGATCGAGACGACGATGAGGTCGTCGGTCTTGCCGGCGGCCTTGAAGGCCTCGTAGGCGCCGAACGCGGCCGGCTCGTTGATCGTGTACACGACGTTGATGTCGGGGTTCTTCGAGAGCAGGGTCTCGGCCGCGGTGCGGCCGCCGTCTTCAGCTCCCTGCGAGGCCTCGTTGCCGACGATCTCGTAGTCGCCGCCGCTGTAGCTGCCGGTCGATGCCTCATCGCCGTTCGCCGAGTCGTCGGCGGTGTCGATGCCGAGGCCGTCGAGGAATCCCTGGTCGCGCTGCACATCGACCGAGACGATCTTGTCGTCGAAGAGATCGATCATCGCGATGGTGGCCTTCTCGCCATCGAGCTTGGCGGCGGTCCACTTGCCGATCTCCTGACCGGCCTGGAAGTTGTCGGTCGCGAACGTGATGTCGACCGCATCGGGGTCAGACGGCGGCGTGTCGAGCGCGATGACGTAGAGGCCGGCGTCGCGAGCCTTGACCAGCGCGTCTTCGACTCCGGGGCCGTTCGGCGTGATCAGGATGCCCGCGTCGCCCTTCGAGATCGCGTTCTCGACGGCCTGGATCTGCGTGTCCTCGTCGCCGTCCTCCTTGCCCGCCGCGAGGGTGAGCTCGACGCCGAGCTTGTCGGCGGCGGCCTTCGCGCCGTCCTGCATGGCGACGAAGAACGGGTTCGTCGTGGTCTTCACGATCAGCGAGACGCCGATCGCGTCGTCGCTGCTCGCACCGCCTGCCGCATCGCCGCCCGACGCCCCGCAGCCGGTCAGGGCGAGTGCGGCCGCTGCGGTGAGCGAACCGATCAGGACGAGTCGTCGGCGGATGGTGCCGGATGCTGCGTGATTCATCGGCGAATCTCCTCTTGGTGTGCTGACCGTTGCCACCTTGACAACGATGTCAAAGGTAGGTCTAGTCGAAGTCGCTGTGTATAGTCAAGCCCAAACCCCGCATTGGAGATCGAACCGTGACATCGATGTCAATCTCAGATGAGCCCGAGGCCGGTCGCACCGCAGGTGCGAACGCCGATGCGCTCGTCTCCCACGAGCCGCGTTCACGGGCTCGGCCCACCATGCGCCACGTCGCGACCCTCGCCGGCGTCGGCGTGAAGACCGTCTCCCGCGTCATCAACGGCGAGCCCAACGTGTCGGCGGCCACGAGCGCCAAGGTGCTCGCGGCGGCCCGATCGCTCGACTACCAGCCCGACCTGCACGCCGGAAACCTGCGTCGCGCCGACGGGCGCACGCGCACCCTCGGGCTGCTCGTCGGCAGCGTCGACAACCCCTTCGCCGGCGCGGTGCACCGAGCCGTCGAAGACGCGGCACTCGACCACGGCGTGTCCGTGTTCGCCTCGAGCCTCGACGACGACCCCGAACGCGAGCAGGCCGCGGTCGCGGCGTTCCTCCGGCGCCGCGTCGACGGGCTCATCCTCACGACGGTCTCCGAGAGCCAGTCGTACCTGGCCCCCGAGGTCCGGCGCGGCACCCCCGTCGTCTTCGTCGACCGCGAGCCGGCTGGCATCGCCTCCGACGCCGTCGTCAGCGACAACACCGACGGCGCCGCACTCGCCACCCGGCACCTGCTGGCGCACGGACACCGCCGCCTCGCCTACCTCGGCGACCGCAGCGACATCCGCACCGCTCAGGAACGTCGACGCGGGTTCCTCGACGAACTCGGCCGGGCCGGCATCGCGACCGGCGACGTGCCCGTCATCGAGGGCATCCACGACGAAGAGACGGCCAGGCTCGCGACCCTCGCCCTCTTCGACACCGACGAGCCGCCCACGGCCATCTTCGGCGCTCAGAACCTCGTGACGATCGGCGTGATCCGCGCGTTGCGAGAGCTCGGGCGCCATCGTGACACCGCCCTCATCGGCTTCGACGACGTGCCGCTCGGCGACCTCCTCGACCCCGGGGTGACGGTCATCGCGCAGGACCCGCACACGATCGGACGCCTCGCCGCCGAGCGCGTCTTCGCCCGCCTCGACGGCGACGAGTCTCCCGCAGCGCGCGTGGTCGTGCCGACGGTGCTCATCGAGCGCGGCAGCGGCGAGTTGCCTCCGCGGACGGCGCACCGATGACCGCACGGACTCCCGAGCCGACCGGGACTCGACGTCCCCGCATCGCCGTGATCGGCGACGCGCTCATCGATGAACTGCGCAGCCCCTCGGGCACCCGCGAGTTCGTCGGCGGCGCCGCCCTGAACGTCGCGGTCGGGCTGTCACTGCTCGGCGAGGAGGTCACCCTGCTCGCCATGGTTGGCGACGATGCCCCGGGCGATCGCATTCGCAGCTACCTCGCCGACTACGGCGTGCACCTCGTGGCGAGCCCGTCGCCGCTCGGCACGTCGCGGGCCGTCTCCGACCGGGCGGACGGCGGCGAACCCCGCTACGAGTTCAACGCCGCCGCGCAGGCCAGGCGGCTCGCGTTCGACGACCGGGCCGTGGCCGCGCTCGACGACGCCGATCTCGTGGTCGTCAGCTGCTTCCCCTTCGACGACGTCGACCAGACCGAGGCCCTTCGCACGGCGATCACCGCACCGCGCGACCGGCTCGTGATCGACGGCAACCCGCGCTCGGGCATGATGCGCGACCGCGACGAGTTCCTGCGCGGATTCGAATCCCTCGCTCACGAGGCCCTGCTCGTCAAGGTCGGCGACGAAGACGCGGAGCTGCTGCTCGACGCGCCGTTGGCGGAGTTCGTCGAGCGACTTCGTGCGCCTGCGCTCTCGCTCGGGGCCGACTCCCGCGCCGGCGGCCCCGCCGTGCTCGGGACGGCCGGGCGCCTCGGCGCCGCCGTGCATCACGACTCGGGGGTCGCTCGGGCGGGAATCGTGCAGCTCGACGGGCCCGTCGTCGACACCATGGGCGCCGGCGACGCGACCCTCTCGGCCGTGGTGCATCGGCTCGCGGTCGACGGCATTCCGACGACGGATGCCGCGTGGTCGGCCACCCTCGCGGAGGCCATGACGATCGCCGCCGCGACCGTGCGCAGCGAGGGCGCGCTGCTGCAGCGCCCGCCGCAGGAGTCGTCGCTCGGCAGCTGATCGGTGCTCGTCGCGCCGCACCGTCGCGCCGCGACATCCGTCGCTTGCATTGTCCGTCGGACACTGCGTAGCATCGCCGCCAGTCACCCTGACAACGATGTCACGGCTCAGGGACGAGCCGCGCGACGAAAGGCGAATCGATCGATGACGACGAGATCCAGACGACGAACGACGGCGGCGGGCATCGCCGTCGCGGCCCTCACCACGGCCCTGGTCGGGGTGCAGTTGCCCGCGGCATCCGCCGACGAACCCGACCCCGGCGGTGAGCGCTACCGGCCCGCCGTGCACTTCACCCCCGAGCGCAACTGGATGAACGACCCGAACGGCCTCGTGTACGACGACGGCACCTGGCACCTGTTCTTCCAGCACAACCCCGCGGGCACCCGCTGGGGCAACATGAGCTGGGGGCACGCGACGAGCGACGACCTCGTGCACTGGCAGGAGCAGCCGCTCGCGATCGCGCAGGGCTTCGATGACTCGGGCACGGCGATCGAGGACATCTTCTCGGGTTCCGTGGTCGTCGACGAGCAGAACACCAGCGGCCTCGGCACCGCCGAGAACCCCCCGCTGGTCGCGATCTACACGAGCGCGTACACGCCGGCGCATCCGACGCACGCCGGCATCCAGGCGCAGTCGCTCGCCTACAGCACCGACGACGGCCAGACGTGGACGAAGTACGCGGGCAACCCCGTGCTCGACCGGGACTCGGCGAACTTCCGCGACCCGAAGGTGTTCCGCTACGAGAACCCGGCGACGGGCGAGCAGTACTGGGTCATGGTGGCCGTCGAGGCGCTCGACCACCGCGTGGTGCTCTCCCGCAGCGACAACCTCATCGACTGGACGCACCTCTCGGACTTCGGGCCGGCCAACGCGGTCGGCGGCATCTGGGAGTGCCCCGACCTCTTCGAGCTGCCGGTCGACGGTGACCCGGCGACCACGAAGTGGGTCATGATCGTGAACCTCAACCCGGGCGCGGTGGCCGGCGGCTCGGGCGGTCAGTACTTCGTCGGCGACTTCGACGGCACCACGTTCACCTCGGAGAGCACGGTCACGGCAGACAACCTGCCCGCGGGCGAGGTCTTCGCCGGTTTCGACGGCGGCGACTACGACGGCTGGACCGTCGCCAACGAGCCGGGCAACCGGCTGAACGGACCGTGGACGGATGCCCCGGCGAGCGGTTCGCTCGCGGGCCAGAACCCCGTCACGGGATTCGTCGGCGCCGGGCTCGTGAACGGCTTCGCCGACGGCGACTGGCCGGTCGGCACCCTGGAGTCGCCGACGTTCACCATCGAGCAGCCCTTCGTGAACCTGCTCGTCGGTGGCGGCAATCACCCGCACGTGCCCGGCACCCAGCTCGGCAACGAGCCCCCGCCGGGCGACCTGCTCTTCGACGGCTTCGAGTTCGCCGACGGCACCACCCTGGCTGACACCGGCTGGCAGGCCACGGGCGACTTCGCCACCGAGCCGGCGCGCAATCCTGCGACGGCGGGCGGCGACTTCTTCATCGGCTCGAAGCGCATCAACACGTGGGAGGGCGGGCCGCGCGGCGACGACAACGTCGGCGACCTGACCTCCCCCGCCTTCCGCATCGGTGCGGACGACACGAAGCTCTCGTTCCTGCTCGGCGGCGGCCGGCGCGACCACGGCTCACTCGAGGTGCAGCTGCTCGTCGACGGCCAGGTCGTGCGCACGCAGACCGGCGCCGACGCCGGCCAGCTCGCCTGGCATTCATGGGACGTCGCGGAGTTCGCCGGCCGCGACGCCCGCATTCGCGTGCACGACGCCGCGGCCGGCGGGTGGGGGCACCTCACGTTCGACCACGTGGTGCTCGGCGCCGAAGCGGCGGTCCCGCGTAGCGACGAGACGAGCGTGAGTCTCGTCGTCGACGGCGAGGTGGTGCGCACCGCGACCGGCGCGAACAGCGAGACGCTGGACTGGACGAGCTGGAACGTCGAGGAGTTCGCCGGGCACGAGGCATCCGTTCGCATCGTGGACAACAACCGGTTCGGCTGGGGGCACATCCTCGTCGACCAGGTCATGTTCGCCGACGAAGCCGCCGCGCCGCGCATCGAGGGCTACGACTGGCTCGACTGGGGCCGCGACTACTACGCGGCCGTGTCGTTCGCGAACGCGCCCGACGGCCGGCGCGTGAAGCTCGGCTGGATGAACAACTGGGACTACGCGAACGAGATCCCGACCGGGTCGTGGCGCAGCTCCATGGCGTTGCCGCGCGAGGTCGCGCTCGCGACCACCGACCGCGGGCCGAGGCTCGTGCAGCAGGTGGTCTCCGAGGTCGCCGATCTCGAGCAGTCGCGCGAGGCCGAGACGGTCGGGCCCCGTGCGATCGAGGAGGGCAGCACGGCACTGGATGTCGCGGGCGACGTGTTGAAGATCGACGCCGTGTTCGAGGCGGGCGATGCCGACGAGTTCGGCCTGAGCGTGCTCGGCGACGGCGCAGGCTCGGCGACGCGCATCGGGTACGACGTCGCCGCGGGTCGCCTCTTCGTCGACCGCCGCGCCTCGGGCGACACGTCGTTCCACCCGTCGTTCTCGTCGATCGACGACGCCCCGGTCGTGCTCGACGACGGGCGCCTCGCCGTCACGGTCTACGTCGACCGGGCGTCGGTCGAGGTGTTCACGGCCGACGGGCGCACGACGATCACCGACCAGGTGTTCCCGACCGAGGGGGCCGACCGGCTGGGCATCTGGGCCGAGGGCGGTGACGCACGACTCGTGTCGCTCACCGCGACGCCGCTCGCGACGGCGATGTTCGCGCCCAAGGGTCCGGAGGAACCCGAGGTTCCGACCGACGACGGCGCCACCGCGCCACCCGCTCGAGGCGTGCTCTCCTCGAACAACGGGTGGGACACCGGGCTGCACGACGGCGACTTCGACGTGACGATGAACCTGTGGTGGGGCGAGAACGCGAGCCTGTTCCGGCTCTACCGCGACGGTGAGCTCGTGCACACCGAGCGCGTGACGCCATCCACGCCGGCCGCGCAGCGCGTCGTCGTTCCCGTGGCCGGGCTCGGCAACGGCACGTACGAGTTCACGGGCGAGCTGGTCAATTCGAAGGGGGCCACGCCGACCGGTCCGCTCACGGTGAAGGTGCGCGACGCGAACCCCGGCAAGCCGCTGTTGAGCCACGACAACTGGGACCGCGACGGCGACTACCGCGTCACGGCCGACCTGTGGTGGGGCCAGAACGCCACGTCGTACCGGTTCCTCGAGAACGGCGTCGTCGTGGCCGAGGGGAAGCTCACCGCGAAGACGCCCGGCGCACAGCGCGCGACGCTCGACGTGGCCGGCAGGCCCAAGGGGTCGTACAGCTACACGGTGGAGTTCCGGAACGCGGCCGGCACGACCACGAGTGCGCCCGTCACGGTGCAGGTGGCGCGATGAGAGGCGACTGACAGCGGTCGGCCCGAGACGACAGGATGCCCCGGGGAATCACTCCCCCGGGGCATCCGTCGTCTCACCGTCGCCT
Organism: Agromyces aureus; assembly: GCF_001660485.1. Lineage (GTDB taxonomy): Bacteria > Actinomycetota > Actinomycetes > Actinomycetales > Microbacteriaceae > Agromyces > Agromyces aureus. Next base: position 1,056,699 of record NZ_CP013979.1, on the reverse strand, counting down.
CAAGGCAATCTCAAACCGTGGCGAGGCGATGACGTGTCGTGTCCGCTGCCTCACGGCGTCGGACGCGGGTCGGGCGTCGAGGGCACGTTCGCCGCGAGGTTGGACGGCACGTCAGCCCAGCCGCCGAGTCCGTCGACGCCGTACGAGCGATCGACGCGGCTGTTGCTGCCGTCGATGTCGAGTCGGACGGTCGGGGCGAGGGTGCCGCCGCGCGTGAAGTCGTCCGACGTCCCGATCGTGTCGATGAACGACTGCACGAGCCCGTCGGGCATCACGTAGTGCGAGTACGACTGGAAGTGACCGGGGTGCTGGCCGACGGCGGGCGCGAAGGGGTCGCCGCGCGGGATGTTCAGGTTCGTCGGGTTGCCGAGCACGAGGCCCGAGCCCTGGTTCATCGGCTGGAAGTCGCTTCGGATGCCGTCGCCGACGAATCCGTAGACGCCCTCGGGGCCGTCGATGTTCCAGGCGTAGGTGCCGCGGTGGCTGATGGTGAAGAGGTAGTACTTGCCGTCCTCGATGTAGATCTGCGGCCGCTCGGTCTGGTCGGTCACGCAGTTGGCCGAGAGGATCGGCGGCAGGAACTTCCAGTCCGTCATCGCGAGGTTCTCGCTCACCGCGAGGCCGACGTTCGCCATCTGGTAGGTCGCGCCGCTCTCGAGCACCTCGTCGAGCGACTCGGCCTCCGGATCACCTTCGGCGTAGCCGAGGTCGTCTGCCGTGCAGGCGCGGTTCTCGCGCGGCACGGCCGTGTTGCCCTCGAAGACCATGTACGTCTCGCCCGGGTTGGCCGGGTCCTCGAACGTGAACGGGTCGCGGAAGTTGAAGAACGGGTTCTGCTCGCCGTTCTGGTAGTACTCGCCGTCGGCCTTCAGGAGCTCGTGCTGGTCGCGGAAGCCCGTGAACCAGACGCCGGTCTCGTCGGCGAAGATGCGGCCCTCGGTCTGCACGAGACGGGGGTCGTAGGGCTTGGTGTCGGCGTTCGTCACGGGATCGCGGAAGAAGGCGACCGACGTGTAGAACAGTCGGAGCTTGTCGTCCTCCATGAGCCGGGTCGATCCCGACCACTGCGTGTAGTGGCTGAACGAGCGGTCCTCGAAGATCGCCGTCGACGAGGAGGTCACGTCGTTCTCGGGGAAGACGAGGCCGCCGTAGGTCCAGCCGCCGTTCTCGGGGCGCTGATCGTCGGGGATGTCCGCCTTGCGGAAGAAGTAGCCGAGACGTGCGTACAGGTGGCGCTCATCGAATCCGAGGTCGCGATCGGCGACGAGGGAGAAGAGCACCTCCCACCCCTTGTAGCTCGGCTGGTCGCTCGAGCCGTCGGTGAGGGTCCAGCTGTCCCACACCCACACCTCGTCGTTCGACATGTCGGGGAAGTCCTGCGGCACCGTGGGCATGGTGACGTCTTCGGGCATGGAGTTCTCGCCGGCCGGCGCGGTCGGGTCGCTCATGGCCTTCATCTGCATGGCGTCGGCCCTGGTCCACTTCGAGGTGAAGTCGGATTCCGGTTCGTAGGCCTGCTGCGAGTGCTCGGTCGGGTTCGGGAACCCGGCGTGGTCGGGCACGAACGGTTCTGCCGCGTTCGCCGGTGCGGTCGTCGCGACGGTGGCCGCGACGAGCACGGCTGCGACGACGGCCGCGATGGCACGGCGCTTCTTGATGGTCTGGTTCACGTTCTTCGCTTTCGTTCGGGAAGCCGTGGCTCCCTGAGCGGTCTCGGACGGTCGTCCCTCGAAGTCGTGACGCTTCTGCTTTCCCCCAGCGGCGACCGTACGCGAGCACTGATCACGTTGTCAACCTTGATTTCATGCGGATGTCGGTTCTCCGCCCGATCTCGCGAGAGGCTCCGCCGAGTCGTTCCCAGCGCTGGCGCCGATGAACGCGCTCCCACCATTCGCGACCGCTGGATCGAGATTTCCGAGGCCATCGCGGCGTCGGAATCGACGAGTTTGCAAATCGATTTGTATCTGGTTATGGTGGCGAGGATTCCTCGAGTGGCGCATCCGCTCTCTCCCTCCACCATCAGTTGCGAAGACGCATCGTCGCTCTTCCGGCTCATGGGCCGAGACGGTCGGCGGTGCTCCAACCACCACGGAGAATCATGAACCGCACACATGCCACGGGGCGAGCGCTCCGCACCGGCGCCGTCTGCACGCTCGCCGCAGCGAGCGCGCTCGGCCTCGCCGCGATCGCGGCGGCACCCGCCACCGCCGCGGGCACAATCCAGACCCTTCGCGCGGTCGACGCCACCGCGGTCGCGGGCGGCATCGTCGGCAACGGCGTGAAGCTCGTCTCGGCGACCGCGTCGGGCTCCGACGTGCAGGTCGGCACCTACTCGGGCGTCGACCTCGGCCAGGCCGGCCTCGCCGACGGCGTCGCGCTCTCGACGGGCAGCCTCGTCGACGCCGACCCCCAGGCCGCGAGCGACACCGACTTCACCTCGTCGGCCCTCGTCGGCCCGAACGAGAAGCTCACCACCACCGGTGACTTCGGCGGCGCAGGCGACGACGACCTCACGGCGCTCGTCGGGGCCACCACCTACGACGCCGCGACGCTCGAGCTCACCGTCGTTCCGGCCGGCGACGACCTTGCGCTGCGCTTCCTCGTGGGCAGCGAGGAGTATGCCGGATGGGCGAGCGACTTCGGCGATGCCGTCGGCGTGTGGGTGAACGGCGAGCTCTGCTCGGTCGTGCCCGGCACCGACACCCCGGTCGGCACCGCGTCGATCAACGCGTCGACCTCGCCCGACCTCTACTCGGCGAACTTCGACGACGTCACGCCCGGTGCCGACTTCGACACCGAGTTCAACGGCTTCACCGCCGCGATCGACTGCACGGCGACCGTCGTGGCAGGCGCCGAGACCACGGTGAAGCTCGCCGTCGCCGACACCCGCGACGGTCAGCTCGACACGACGCTCCTCGTCGGGGCGGCCTCGATCACGTCGACGGCTCCGGTCGAGCCGACCCCGACGCAGCCGGCGACCGACCAGCCGACGACTCCCGGAGCCGGCACGGCCTCCGTCGGCTCGACGACCGCGACGCCGACCGCGTCCAAGCTCAGCGCCACGGGCTTCGACACGGTGCTGCCGATGATCCTCGCCGCCGGCGCACTCCTGATCGGTGCGGCGAGCGTCACCGCGGTGAAGCTCCGCCGCCGGTTCGCGACGGCCTCCCCGACCGACCCGAAGTCGGACGATGCGTCCTGAGCGGATGCCGCGCACCCTCGCCCTCTGCGGGCTCGCCGTGGCGGCGGTGGCGACCTCGGTCGTCGCCGTCGCCCCGGCGCACGCCGCTGAACTCGGGCTCGAGGCATCCGTCTCCGTCGTCTCGCAACCGGGCAAGGTGGACTCGACCGTCGAGTGGCGCCTGCCCGACGGCGCCGCGATCGGCGACCTCGTGACGATCACGCTCCCGGGCCACGAGGCGAGTGCGCTCGGCGCGACGCCCGTGCTGCTGGCGAGCGACGGCACCGCGCTCGGCTCAGGCGAGCTCACCCCGAGCGGCGAGCTGCGCTTCGTGCTCGATCGCACGCCGACCAGCCGGTCGGGCACCTTCACGCTCACCACGATCGAGACCACGAGCGGTGGGGCGGATGCCGCGGAGCATACGTCGTCCGCGACCGGCGTCGTGCGCCCGGGCGACCGACCCGGCCCGGCGTTCGGTGCACCCGAACGTGATCGCACGAACAAGTACGGCGCGTGGACCGACGAGTCCGAGTCGGCGATCCACTGGACCGTCGAATCCCCCGCCGGCCCGTGGGACCGGCTTGAGATCACCGACCCGGCGGCCGCCGGCCAGGTCGTCGATTGCGAGCAGCCCGTCACGGTGCGGTCGACGACCACCGTCGATCCCGTCACCGGATACCTGCTCGAGCTCGAGGCCGTCGCCCCGAGCCGGGTGAGCGTGGACTGCTCGACGACCGGAGTCCGCGTGGTGGTCGCTCCTGTCGGAGCGGGTGAGATCGTCGAGGTCGGCTTCGTCTCGACCACGACGTCGCCCGATCTCGCCGACGGCGGGTTCTCGAACACCGCGACGGCCGTCGCCACCAGTTCGGCCATCGCCCCGACGGTTGAGCGCCGCTCGACCTTCACGCCGGCCGTCCTCCCCGGGGCCCCCGGCGAACCGGGCGAACCCGGCGAACCCGGCGAGCCCGGCGAGCCCGGCGAGCCCGGCGAGCCCGAGCTCACACCGCCACCGGTGTCATCCGAAACCCCGCCCGCACTCGCGAATACCGGCCCGGCCGGGCTCGACCTGCTGCTGCCGCTCATCGGCGCGTCGATGCTCGCAGGACTCGTCCTGGTCGTGGCATCCGCTGCCCGGCGGAGGGCGGCAACCGAAGGAGCACGATGACCAGCGAGAAGCCCATCGACCCGCGCACGCCCGACGAGGCACCCGCGGTGGCGTCGGCTGCGACATCCGCCCCCCGCTCGCGGCGGCGCGCGACGACCATCACGGTCGTCGCCGCCGTCGCGGTCGCGACCACCGCCGCCCTCGTGCTCGCGCTCGGACCGCTCGCGCCGCGCCCGAACGCACCGGCACCCACGGCGCCGCCGACCGCGACGCCGGCCCCGACCTCGCCCGAGACCGCGTACCAGCGCCCGGCCGACTGGTCGCCGTACCGCCCGGCCGTGCACCTCACGCCCGCGGAGCGCTGGATGAACGACCCGCAGCGTCCGTTCTGGCTCGACGGACGCTGGCACTACTACTACCTCTTCAACGCCGACTACCCCGAGGGCAACGGCACGGAGTGGTACCACGCGACCTCGACCGACCTCGTGCACTGGAGAGACGAGGGCGTGGCCATCGACAAGTACGAGAACGGCCTCGGCGACATCGAGACCGGCAGCGCCGTCATCGATGTCGAGAACACGGCGGGCTTCGGGGCCGGCGCGGTGATCGCCGTGGTCACGCAGCAGCACGAGGGGGTCCAGCGGCAGTCGCTCTTCGTCTCGACCGACGGCGGGTTCCGGTTCGAGCCGATCGACGGCAACCCCGTGCTCGACAACCCCGGCGTGCGCGACTTCCGGGACCCCAAGATCGTGTGGGACGAGGCTCGACGCACCTGGATCATGGTGCTCGCCGAGGGCAGCAAACTCGGCTTCTACACGTCATCCGACCTGCGCGACTGGACCTACCGCTCGGGCTTCGACCGCGACGACCTCGGCCTGCTCGAGACCCCCGACCTGTTCCGGATATCGGTCGACGGCGACCCCGCGAACACGCGCTGGGTGCTCATGGCGGGCGCGCACGGCGACCTGGACCGCGACGGCATGTCCACCGGCACCGCGTACTGGACGGGCGACTGGAACGGCGAGCGCTTCACCGCCGACCGCGACGAGCCGGCCTGGCTCGATCGAGGCGCCGACCTCTATGCGACCGTCACCTGGGACGACTCGCGGCTCGCACCGGCCGAGCGTCTCGAGCGCCGCTATGCGATCGGCTGGCTCAACAACTGGGCCTATGCGGGCGACCTGCCGACCGAGGACTGGCAGGGCGGCGCCGCCTCCGTCGTGCGTGAGATCTCGCTCCGAACGATCGACGGGGTGCCCACCCTCACCTCGGCTCCGATCGAGACGCTCGCCGAGCTGGAAGGCGCACCGGCGAGGGCGACCGACGTGGTCGTGCGCGAGGCTCCGGATGTCTCGGCGGCCGGCACTCGGGCCGAGACCGTCTCCGCGCTCCCCCAGCCGACCTCCGACGCCTACCGCCTGCGCGTCGAGCTCGCCGCGACCGAGGCCGAGCGCGGCGAGGCGCGCATCCGCGTGAAGGAGGGCGGCGGCCACTTCGCGACCGTCGGCGTCGACTTCGCCACGAACCGCGTGTTCATCGCGCGCGACGCCGACACCGCGGCATCCGCGATGCCCTCGGTCTACCGAGAGGTGCGCTGGGCGAACGTCGCGCCGCGCGATGGCGTCGTGACGCTCGACGTGATCGTCGACGCCGCATCGGTCGAAGTCTTCGCGAACGACGGCGAAGCGGTGCTCTCGAGCGTGATGTTCCCGTCGCCGGGCGCGAACGGCCTCTCGGCCGAGGCGGTCGGCGGCGACATCCGCTTTCGCTCGTTCGAGATCTCGCCGCTCGCGGTGGCACCCGTCGAACGCCTCGACTGAGGTCAGAGCGGCGTCGTGGTCGAGGTCGACGTCGACGGAGCGGGCGGCGGGGCGACCGACTCGCGTTCGACGAGCCGGCACGGAATCGTCGCCGACTCGACGTCGGGGTCCTCGCCCGCGACCCGGTCGAGGAGCCGCGTCACCGCCCACCGCCCCATCTCCTGGTGCGGCAGGCGGATCGTCGTGAGCTTCGGCACGAGCGCGTCGGCGACGTTCGCGAGGTCGTCGACGCCGATCACCGAGCACTCGCACGGAACGTCGATGCCGAGGGCCTGCGCGACCTGCATGACGCCCATCGCCACCTGGTCGTTGAAGCAGAAGACGGCGGTCGGGCGGCCCGGGCGATCGAGCAGTTCGACGGCGGCCTCGCGCCCGCCCTCGGCCGTCGACGCGACGTGCGCGACATCGGCGACGCGCAGGCGCACGCCCGCCTCGGCGAGCACGGCTCGCAACCCGGCCTCGCGTCCGCGACTGGCCAGGGTGTCGTCGACGGTGTTCGCGAACGCGATCCGCCGGTGGCCCGCCTCGAGCAGCCGTCGGGCCGCCATCCGCCCGATCTCCTCCTCGTCGGGAGCGACCGCATCGACCAGCCACCCGCCGACGGATTCGGCGTTGACGAGCGCCACGGGAACGTCGATCGGGATCTCCGGCTGATCGACGGCCTGGTGGAACATCCGGGCGATGGCGATGCCGTCGACCCGCTGCCCGAGGAGCAGCTCGATCTGGCGTGCCTCGAGCGCCTCGTCGCCCTGCGAATCGACGACCAGCAGCAGCACGTCGCGCTCGGATGCCGCATCGTGCGCGCCCGCGATGAGCTCGCCGGCGAACGGCGTCGTCGCGATGCCCGACCCGACGAAGCCGATGATGCCCGTGCGCTGGCGGCGGAGCCCCGTCGCCACGCGATCGGGCACGTAGCCGAGCTCGCGGACCGCAGCGAGCACTCGCTCCCGAGTCTCCTCGCGCACCCCTCGGGCTCCGCTCAGGGCATGCGACACGGTCGTCGGAGACACCCGCGCGACGCGCGCGACATCCGTGATCCTCGGTCGCTGACCCGAGGCCGCCCGACCCCCGGCCGCGTGTGCACTCACGCTGCCCAGCCTAGAACCGGCTTCGCCGACCGAGCCGGGCGGAGCGAGTGCCCGCGGTGCCGGCGCCGGGCAGGCGCGGGCCCGAGGCATCCATCGTCGACTCCCGGCGCAACGCCGACCGGGTGGTTGCCGCCATCACCCGGTGACGCTCACGCGAGCGCCGGATACGGGTACTCGGCCGAGCGCCCCTGGAACTGCAGGATCGCCTCGTTGCGGACGCGACCACCCTCGATCTCGATCGCACGGCTGATGGTGTCCGACTCGGCCCACGCCCCAGGGCCCTCCATCACGGTGCGGAGGAACGGCATCAGGGCTTCGCTGATCTCCCACGTGGCCGAGTTCCACAGGTACGACGGGCTGTGGTCGACGGCGTAGTAGTTGGTCGAATCACCGACCGTGAACATCGGGTCGGCGAACGAGGTGGGCCGCGCCCACTCGAATCCCATTCCCTCGTCGATCGAGACGTCGACGATGAGGCTGCCGGGGCGGAAGGCGCCGAGGTCCTCGGTGCGCAGGTAGGTGAGCGGTGCGTTCGGATCCTGCAGGGTGCAGTTGACGACGATGTCGTGCGCGGCGAGGAACGGGGCGAGTGCGACCGGGCCGTCCTCCGTGTTCACGGTGCTCGCGAACGGCGCCTGCGGGTCGTGTTCGAACTGGATGATGTCGACGGACGGGATCGGGGAGCCGACGGCAGCCGTGTCGCGGTTGGTCAGCACGCGCACGTCGTGGATGCCGTGCGCGTTCAACACGGTGACGGCGCCGCGCGCGGTCGCGCCGAAGCCGATCACCACTGCGTTGAGCCGCCGCCCGTAGTCACCGGTTGAACCGCACAGTTGCAGGGCGTGCAGCACGGAGCAGTACCCCGCGATCTCGTTGTTCTTGTGGAACACGTGCAGCCCGAACCCGCCGTCGGCCTTCCAGTGGTTCATGGCCTCCCACGCGATGAGCGTGAGGCCCTTGTCGATGGCGTATTGGGTCATGTCCCGGTCCTGGACGCAGTGCGGCCAGCCCCACAGCACCTGTCCGTCGCGGAATTCGGCGAGGTCGGATGCGAGCGGCTTCGGCAGGGCGATGACGTCGGCCTCGGCGATGATTGCCTCGCGGGTGGACATTGCGCCCACCAGCGGAGCGAGCTGCTCGTCCGAGAAGCCGAAACGCTCGCCGTAGCCGTGCTCGAGGATCATGTTCGCGCGCAGGTCGGCGTCGATCCGCTCGAGGTGGGAGGGATGGATCGGCAGTCGCCGCTCGTCGGTCTTGCGCGAGGTGACCAACACCCCGAGTTTGAGGAGAGCGGGTGTCGGCGTGTTCATGTGGGCTCCAGTTGTGCGGCTGCCGGTGTCGGCTCGAGCTCGCTCACCGGCATCCGTCATGGCAGGTGTAGACCACGGGTGAACCGCCGTCCGTCGAACCGGCGTCCTTCCCTGAGGGTACGTCACGGAGGTTCGCCCGATCACTGATCGCGGCGAGGCCGCTGGGAGGATGCCGATCCGCGACTCCCTCATCCCCGATGACTCCTACGTCGAACAGTGGAAGATCGATGATGCGCTGGCCCGAGGCCGCCGCACCCCCGGCCGCGTGTGCATTCACGCTGCCCTGCCGAGAACCGGGACGCGCGATCGCCCGGAGCGGGACGCTCGAGATCGCGGCGCTGCAGTTGCCCGCGGCGCGGAGCCGACGACGTCCGCGCGGGCGGACGGCTCCCCTCTTGTCTCACGTTCCCGCTATGCCAATACCGCCTCACGATGAGGCGGAACTGGCATACGGAATCCGAGACGGCACCCGTAATCTCGGGCTCGACCGACGCGGTGCTGAGGGCATATTATGAGATGGATCGAATACTGGAGGCGAGATGAGCGCAGGAACCCTTATCCGCGCCGCCCGGCGGAGCCGCAAGCTCACCCAGCAGGCGCTCGGCAAGCGCGCGCAGTTGTCGCAGTCGCATGTCTCGCTCATCGAGCGCGGTCGCCAGAACCCATCGTTCGACGCCGTCGAGCGCGCCCTCCGAGCGACCGGACATCGACTCGTGTCGGTGCCGACGGTTCGCGATGACGCAGCCGCGATCGCCGCCGACATCCGCTTCGCGGTTGCCGACGGTCGCGAAGGCGTCGCGTTGCGTCGATTCATCCAGTTGAACGACAACCTCAGCGCCGAGCACGGCGCAGCACGGTTCGCGCTCACCATCTCCCCGCCCGAATCCACCGGCAGCCGGCAATGGGATGCCGCACTGGCCGCACTCGTGGCGCACCACCTGATCGCCGAGGAGCTGCCTGTCCCCGACTGGGCGACAAATCCCGACCGCACACTGCGACGCCCGTGGACCGTGGGCGAGGGCCCGTACACGCTGACGCCGAGCCCCGATCGGGTGCCGCCCGAGTTCGCGCGGCGCCGCGTACTCGTCGACGCCGACACCCTGATCAGCGCATGACGCGGTTCGATCGCGACGGGCTGGTTTTCGGACTTCGCCAACTGGTCGCCACCCTCGGCGCCGGCGGCGAACGCAGCGGCATCAGTATCGTGGGTGGCGCCGCGCTCGCGCTCCGCTACTTCGATCGCGAATCGACCGTAGACATCGATGCGCACCTCATCGGCGATCACGAACGCGTGCTGGCAGCCGGTCGCGAGATCGCCGAAGCGAATGGATGGCCGGCTGACTGGCTCAACGATCAAGCGTCCGGCTTCATCCCGAACTACGGTCGCCGCACCGCCGAATGGGAGTCGATCTACGACGACGGCCGAGTCGTCATCCAGGTCGCCTCTGCCGACGCGCTGCTCGCGATGAAACTCCGCGCGAACCGGCCAGGGCGAGACGACACCGATATCGCGAAGCTCATGGTGATCTGCGACATCCGATCGATCGACGCCGCCGCCGATCTGTACGAGGACCACTACCCGGCTGAAGCGCTGGCCGAACGCGCGGTGCGCATGGTCGCGCGAATCCTCGAGGTGGGCCTCCCGCCGCTGCCTTCGACTCCGCCGAAGCCCGCGATCGCCTGAGCCGGGGCTGACGGCCGCCCGCGGCATCCGCTCACCCGATCAGGTCGGCGACCACCTCGACGATCACGAACACGCCGAACGCGAGCAGCAGCAGGCCGCAGACGGCCTCGAGCACGGCGCGCGGGCGCGGGCGCAGCAGGTGGATGCGCGCCCAGCCGGCGAGCACCGAGACGATCGTCAGCCAGATGATGCCGAGCACGGCGTGGATGCTGCCGAGCAGCAGGCCGAGCCACACCGTGAGGGTCTGCCCGATGAACAGGCCCGGCATGATCGAGAGGTAGAACACGCCGATCTTGGGGTTCAGGAGGTTCGTGAACAGGCCGGTCGTGAAGGTCTTCCAGGTCGCGAGGGGCTGCACATCGGTGGCGGGCGCGGCGTCATCGGTCGACTCGGGCGTGCTGCGCCAGATCTGCCGCGCGGCGATGAAGGTGCGCACTGCGAGGGTGCCGAGGTACACACCGCCGGCGAGCGCGATCACGGTGTAGGCGACCGGGAAACGCACGAGCAGCAGCGCGACGCCGAGGCCGGCGAGTCCGGCCCAGACGATCACGCCGCAGACGATACCGAACGCCGCGACCACACCGAGGCGCCACCCGTCGCTGAGGCTCGTGCGGATCACGAGCACCGTGTCCGACCCCGGCGCCAGGGTCATCGCGAGGGCGAGCCAGGTGAAGGCGATGATGCCGGCGGTCGGATCGGAGGACGTCATGCCGTCATGCTGGCAGCGCGCGTTCGGCGGTCAGGGAGGACCGCCAAGGCCGAACGAATTCGCGCCAACCGACGCACTCGCGATCAACGGCTCTAGATTAATACGTACATAGGTGCGTATAGTCGCACCCATGCCACGACGACGCGCAGGAGTACTCCTCCCGATCGAGCTCGCGATCCTCGATGCGGGGCTCACCATCCAGCCGCGAGAGGGGTCGTTCTTCGGCTTCGCGCTCGCGCGCACCCTCGCCGAGCAGGACGGGTCGGCCTTGCCCTCGCACGGCACGCTCTACCGGGCATTGAACCGAATGGATGCCGCGGGGCTGCTCGAATCCGAGTGGGAGGCGCCCGAGCTGGCCGAGGCCGACGGGCGTCCGCGCCGCCGTCTGTACCGCGTGACCGGGGTTGGCGAGGCCGCGTTCCGCGCCGCAGCCCAGGCCGCCGCCGCCCAGAGCGCCGATCAGTTCCGCACCGCGACCGGGGAGGCGCTCGCATGAGCGGCCTGAGCAACAGCAGCGGCACGGGCAACGGCACCGGCACCGGCACCGGCGCGGTGGAACGCGCCGCCCGGGCGACGCTGCACTGGTCGCTGCGGTACACGGGCGGGCTCGATCCCGTGGTCGCGGCCGATCGTCAGAACGAGATCCTCTCCGACCTGCACGAGCAGGCGGCGTGGGCGACCGAGGCCGGCGTCAGTCAGCGGGCCATCGCGAGGTCGATCCGCGCGCGCATGCTCCGCGGCATCCCGGCCGACCTCAGCTGGCGTCGCACGCAACTCACGGGCGAGGAGACCGCCCGGTGGAGCGCCCCGCGCGTCGACGGGCTGCTCGTCGCCGCCGTCGCACTCATCGGCATCGTGCAGGTCGCCGTCGGCACGTACATCGCAGCCCGGCAGACGCGCGCGCTGCTGATCGGCGACATCGGCTTCATTCCGAGCTCCGCGGCGATCACCATCGCCCTCGGCTCCATCGCGCTCGTCGCCACCGCGCTGCTCTGGCACCGGAGCACGCGGCACTGGGGCGCGATGATGCTCGCGGTCACGGGCGTGCTGATCTTCGCGCAGAGCGTCGAGGCGCTGTACTACCTCAGCGCGACGGCGCTCGTCGTGATCCTCCGCGTGACCTGGCTCGAACCTGCCGCGTACGCCATCGGCCTGGGCGTCGCGATCGTCTGCCTCACGGGCACCGCCCAGTGGGCGATGCCCGCGCACCTGGTCCCCGCCACGTCGAACCGAAGGGAATCCCGATGAACATGCAGCACCTGCTCGACGACGAACGTCAGCGCGAGCACCAGCGCACGCAGCGTCGGATGCCGCGGCATCGCCTTGCACTCCTGCTCGGCGCCGTCGGAGCGGTCATCGCGATCGGCACCGGATCGGCCTTGGCCGCGGCGGCGGTCGCCTCGATCACCGAGCGCGACGAACTGAACGCCGTTGCGGAGGCGTCGCTGCCCGTGTTCACGCCGCCCGCGGAACTCGAACCCTCGACGACCCCGCCGGCGCCGAACCCGACCGAGGCACCGGCGGCCGCCGCGGCCGAGGAGACGGCCGTCGTGGAGGACCCGGTCGAACCTGATCCCGGCGGCATCGCCATCATCCACGGGCACACCGTGTACGACGAGAACACCGACCTCGCGCTCATTCCGAGGCCGTCGGCGGAATTCGTCCAGGAGTGGGCATTCGACGCCGAGGTGATCCTGATGCAGAACCACCTCGACGCCGTCTGCATGGCCGAGAAGGGGTTCAAGGCCGCCTACATCCTGCTCTGGGAGACGTGGGAGCAGGGCGACACCATGCAAGCGGTCGGTGCGCTCGACACCTTCAACGAGTCCCGGAATCCCGAGTGGCAGGAAGCCATGTGGGGTGCTGACGACCAACCGCTCGGCGACGCCTACGACTGGCAGCAGGCCGGGTGCCACGGGGCATCCGTTCACCACACCGGCATGGACGACGCCAACTAGGACGACGCCAGCACGGACGACGCCAGCTCGACGGCCCGAAGCGCTGCCGCGACATCCTCGGCGACGAGGTCGGCATTGAGCGCGCCGGCCACGAGCGAACCGAGCCCGAGAGAGACCGAGACGTTGGCGCGCACGTTCACGACGTTGCCGACCGCCCAGACGCCGGGCACCGAGGTGCGCCCGTCGGCGTCGACGTCGACCCAGTCGCCGAGCTCACTCTCGGTGGTCGCGGCTCCGAGCGATCGCAGCAGCGCATCGCGCGGCCGCATGGTCGGGCCCGTGAAGACCACGCCGACGTCGATGACGCGGCCGTCGACCTCGACCCCCGTCATCCGCTCGCCCTCGATGCGAAGGCCGGTGACGGCGCCCGATTCGATTCGGATGCCGCGGCTCACGAGTCTTTCGAGGTCGGTTCCGGATGCCGCGCCGACGACGTTCTCGAAGTAGACGACGCGATCCGACCACTGCCGCAGCAGCTGGGCCTGCTCGACGCTGCGGGGCGAGGTCGCCACGACGCCGATGACGTCGTGGCGGTGCTCCCACCCGTCGCAGTACGGGCACACGACGACGCCTCGGCCCCACTGCTCGCGGAATCCGGGGAGGTCGGGCAGCACGTCTTCGAGGCCGGTCGCGACGAGGAGCCGTCGGGTCCGGAGTAGGCCCTCCGCCGAGCCGACCTCGATGAGGTCTCCGGCGACGCGCGCCGACGGCGACTCGCCGTCGATGAACCGCACGCCGTACCCCGCTGCCTCCGCGCGCCCGCGCTCGAGCAGCACGCGCGGCGACAGCCCGTCGTGCCCGAGCACGCCGTGCATGTGCGCCGCCGTGCGGTTGCGGGGTTCGCCCGAGTCGATCACCACGACTCGCCGGCGGGCCCGCCCGAGGGAGAGGGCGGCGCTGAGCCCGGCTGGGCCCCCGCCGACGATGACCACATCCGTGAGCGCCGCGTCGTTCACGTTCGCCCCGGCATCCGTTCGTTCCTGTGCGTTCTCGACCATGCCGTCCATGCTGGTACGGTGCGACTGAAGCGGCAATCGAAGTTGCCGGAACGGCAACGAGGAGGCACCGATGGAACAGCGCGACGAACTGGCCGGCATCGGCGAACGGCTGCGGGCGATCCGCGAGTCCCGGGGCCTGACGCTCAAGGCCGTCAGCGAGGCGAGCGGCATCTCGACGAGCACGCTGTCGCGCCTCGAGTCGGGTTCGCGGCGCGCTCAGCTCGACCTGCTGCTGCCGCTCGCGCGGCTGTACCGCCTGCCCCTCGACGACCTGGTCGGGGCGCCCGCGCTCGGCGATCCGCGCATCCACCCGCGACCGAAGCTGCGGCACGGCGTCGTCACGGTGCCGCTGTCGGGCGGGGCCGGCCCGTGGGAGGCGTTCAAGCAGGTGCATCCGCCGACCCCCGAGACGCCGATCCGGCAGTTCGTGCACCCCGGATGGGACTGGATCTACGTGATCTCGGGGCGTATGCGGCTGCTGCTCGGCGACGACGACCTCGTCATCGAGGCCGGCGAGGCCGCCGAGTTCGACACCCGCGTGCCGCACGGGTTCGCGAACCACGGCGACGACCTGCTCGAGGTGCTGTGCCTGTTCAACGCGCAGGGCGCGAAGGTGCACACGCGCGCATCGGCCTGACGCGTGGGTGTCGTCGGGCGGGCCTAGCGTGAAGGCATGAGCGTGAGGGCATGAGCGTGAACGGCGCGGTCGTGGTCACCGGCGGGGCATCCGGGCTCGGAGCCCTCATCGCCGGAGCCCTGCTCGAACGCGGCCGGCGCGCGATCCTGGTCGACCGCGACGCGTCGGCGGCCGAGCGCGCCGCGACCGCGTTCGAAGACCGCCATGGCGTGCCGGTTCCCGTCGTGGTCGCCGATCTGGCATCGATCGCCGGTGCTCGGGCTGCGGCCGACGCGCTCGCCGAGCCGAGGCTCGAGGTCGCCGCCCTCGTCAACAACGCCGGAGCGTGGTCGGCTGGCGAACAGTACCCGGCGGCCGACAGCGACGCCTGGCTGGCGACGGTGACCCTCGACCTCCTCGCGCCGATGCTGCTGACCCAGCACCTGTGGCATCGGCTCGCGGCAGTGGGCGGCGCCGTGGTGAACATCGGCTCGAGCGGCGGCGAGGGCGACTCGCCCTACGGGTCGCCCGAGTACGGGGCCGCGAAGGCGGGCATCCGGCGCTTCACGACCGCGCTCGGCGATCGCACCGACGTGCGCGTGATGGCGGTGGTACCCGGCTGGATCGGCCTCGAGCGCGCTCATCGGCAGCTCGCCGCGCTCAGCCCGGCGGAGCAGCGAGCTGCCAGCCCGTTGATCGCGCCGCAGCAGGTCGCCGACCGCGTCATCGGACTGCTCGATCACGGACATGCCGGAGAGGTCGTCGAGCTGCTCGGCCCGTGATCCGGAACTGCAGGGGTCAGCGGGTCGCTACCGGACGTTCGGGTGCCCCACGACCTCGGCGAGCGCGTTGCCGATGAAGACCGCCGGGTCGGCACACGCGCCGGTGGTGCGACCGCCGGCGACGGTTGCGGTGCCCTCTGGGCACTCCCCCGACTTGATGTCGCTGTTGGCCATGACGATGAGCGTGGTGCCCGACTCGAGGTGGTGCTGCAGCACGGTGTTGAAGCCGGGCATCGTGCCGTCGTGGCCGTACCAGCCGAGCGCCAGTCCCATGCCGAGGCCGTAGGCGCGAGCCTCGGTCTGCGGCGCCGAGGTGCCTTCACCCGTGTAGACGGGAATGGAGAAGTCGAACGAGTCGATGCGCTGCTGCTGCCACTCGGGCGCGAGGATGCCGTCGCCGGTGGCCAGCGTCTCGCTCCAGGTGAGCAGGTCGTCGAGGTCCGAGATGACCGAGCCGGCCGTCCAGCCCCATGACGGGTTCCAGTCGGTGGTCTCGACTGGAACGCCGTCGTCGACGCCCTGCAGCGTGTACCCCTGCGCGTGCGGCTCGGGGAACGAGGCATCCGTCGGGAAGATCGTGCCGTCGAGGCCGACCGGCCCGAAGATCTGCTCCTGCAGCACGTCTTCGATGGGCTTGCCCGTGACCTGCTCGATGACCATGCCGAGCAGCACGGTGTTGGTGTTCGAGTAGAAGGTCATGGTGCCCGGCGCGAACATCGGCTCCTCGCCGCGCACGAGACCGACGAGCTCGTCAGGCGTCCACACGTAGTTCGGGTCGCTGAACAGCTTGTCCTCGAACGACTGGTTGAACGTGTACGACGGGATGCCGCTGCGCATGGCACCGAGTTCGTAGAGCGTCGCGTCGCCGTTCGGCATGCCCGGAATGTACTGCTCGATCGGGTCGTCGAGCGAGAGGGCGCCCTGCTCTGCCAGCTGGATGAGCGCCGTGACGGTGAACGTCTTGGTGACGCTGCCCACGCGATGGTTGACATCGGCGGTCATCGGAACGGTCTTCTCCCAGTCCTCGAAGCCGACCGTCGCGGCCCACGTGCCCTCTGGCGTTCGCACGCCGATGACGGCGCCCGGCGAACTGACGCCGGCGAAGGCCTCGGTTGCGGCAGCCGCGAGTTCCTCGCCGAGTTCCGCCCCGAGGCCGTCTTCGACGACGACGGGACGACCGTCCGATGTCTCGGCCGCGGCGGTCTCGGAAGGCGACACGTCACTCGAAGGACCGGCGCAGCCGGCGAATCCGGCGACGACGAGCCCCCCGAGGGCAAGGCTCACGAAGGCGGTGCGGATGGTGCTCGGCATGTCGTCCCCATTCGATCAAGACCGGGCTGCGCCCTCACTCTAGGGGAGGGCGCAGCGCAGGGGGCCGTTCGTCCCCTGAACTGGGGCGCGCCCCTGCACAGCGCCGGCGCACGCCACGGGACTAGGGTCGCGATTGGGAGCAGGGGCTCTCGAACTGCGTCGTGCACGATGCCGAGAGGCTGATCATGCAGAACTCCAGGCGAACGGTCGCAGCCATCGCGGCCGCAGCAGTCACCGTCGGCACGGCCCTCGCGCTCGGCGGGTGCGCCGCCACGACGGCATCGGATGCCGCCACGAGCCCGCCCGCGACATCCGCCCCGCTCCTCGACACCGCGTTGCGCACGCAACTCGAGACGGCGCTCGACGAGGGCTTCGCGGCATCCGGCATGCCCGGGGTCATCGTCGGGGTGTGGGTTCCGGGTGAGGACGAATGGGTCTCGGCGCGGGGCGTGGCCGACGTCGAGACCGAGGAGCCGATGAGCCGCGAGAACCAGCAGAAGATCGGCAGCATCACCAAGACCATCGTCGGAACCGTGATGCTGCAGGTCATCGGCGAGGGCGAGTTCGACGTCGGCCTCGACGACACCCTCGACCGCTGGTACCCCGACTTCCCCGAGGCGTCGAACATCACGGTGCGGATGCTGCTGAACCACTCGAGCGGCGTCGGCGAGGCCGGTCGAGCCCAGGTCGACCGCATCTGCGCCGACCCGCACGCGATCCCCGCACCCGATCAGCTCATCGCGATCAGCGCGGCGACCCCACGCGCCGACTTCGCGCCGGGTGACGGATTCGAGTACGCGAACGGCAACTACTTCCTGCTCGGCGGGATCCTCGAGCAGGTCACGGGCGCCGACCTGGCGACGCTCATCCACGACCGCATCACCGAGCCGTTCGGCATGGACCGCAGCCGCTTCGCGCCCGACGGCGAGGTCACCGCCCCGCTGACCCACGGATACTCCGGGTTCTGCCCCGATCTCGGCGAGACGGTCGACACCGTGGAGTGGTCGAACGGCGAGAGCTGGGCCGGCGGCGCCATGGTCTCGACCCTCGACGACCTGCACGCATGGGGTGAAGCGCTCGGCCAGGGCGCCGGCGTGACCCCCGACCTGCAGGTCGCCCGATACGCCGACCGCGCGATCATCTCCGAGGAGACCGGGTCCGCGTACGGGCTCGGCGCGGGCGTCGTGTACGACACCGCGACCGACTGCGTGCTGATCGTCTCCCACGCCGGCGCCGAGCCCGGGTACGGCACGAACTTCGCGTACTACCCGATGACCGGTGCCGTGCTCGCGATGCTCGGCAACGGCGACGGCGGCACCGGCGACGCGGCGTCGGAGATCACGAAGGCGCTGGCGCCGCTGCTCGGCCCTGTGCTGTACCCGACGCCGACCGAGGCCTGCGCCGCGCCCTGGGGGTGAGCGCGCCGATCATGCGCAACGACCTCGACCACGGCGGCACCGCGCGGTGACGATGTACCAGTTGCGCCTCATCGGTGAGGCGGAACTGGCATATCGATTCCGCCTCTTCCTTCCCTCAGCGGATGACGCGACCTGCCGCCGCCGCCCGCACCGCGTCGAGCACGGCCTGCAGCGCCGGCGAGTCGGCCTGGCTGCGGCGGTGCACGGCCGAGATGTCACGGGTCGAGGCCGGGCGCGCGGTCGGGATCGCCACGAGATCCGCGTGCAGCGGAGGCCGGCCCATGCGCGGCACGAGCGCGACGCCGAGGCCCGCGCGCACGAGCTCGAGGTGGTTCTCGAACTCCATCGACTCGTGCACGACGCGCGGTGCGTTCGAGACGCCGTCGAACAGCCGGCGCAACCACTGACGGCAGATCGTCGAGTCGAAGGTCGCGATCCAGTCCTCGCCGGCCAGGTCGGCCGGGGCGAGCTCGGCGGCTCCGGCGAGCGCGAGCGGGTGATCCCGGCGCAGCACGACGTCGGCGACATCAGTGAACAGGGGCGTCTCGACCAGGTGCTCGGGCATCGAGAGGGCCACGCCGCCCCAGCGGTGCACGATGCCGAGATCGCGCTGACCGGACGCCACGAGCGCGACCGTCTCCCACGGTTCGCTCTCGCGCAGGGGCACGCGCAAGTCGGGGTGCTCGGCACGCAGGCCCGGCAGCACGTCGACGAGCAGGCCGCGCACCGCGGTCGAGAACGCGCCGACGCGTACCTCGCCGGTGACACGGCGCACGGCCGTGCCGCTGTCGGAGCCGGCGCCCGCGGCGCCCGCGCGCCCCGTGAGGTGCAGGTCGGCCTCGATGCGCTCGAGGTCGGCGAGCACGTTCGCCGACGACGTGACGAGGTGGCGGCCGGCGTCGGTCAGCACGACGCCGCGGCCCGCCCGCTCGAGGAGCGCGACACGGGTGCTCCGCTCGAGGCGCTTGATCTGCTGCGAGACCGCCGAGGGCGTGAATCCGAGCGCGTCGGCCGCGGCGGCGACACTGCCCCTCGTCGCCACCGCACGCAGCGCGACCACCGCTTCGAGATCGATCATGCAGCGATGCTACCGAATCACCGCCTGAAATGATCGCTGGTGTTTCCGGATGCCGCGGGCGAACGTAGAGGCATGACGAGACGCGACATGCTGCTGGCCGCCGCCGTGGCCTCACTCTGGGGCTTCAACTTCGTGGTGATCTCGTGGGGCATGGAGGGCATCCCGCCGCTCTTCTTCGTCGCCGTGCGCTTCGCGCTCGTCGCGCTCGCCGTGATCGTCGTGCCCCGCCCGCTCGCGGGCTGGAAGACCGTCGTCGGCGTCGGGCTGTTCATGAGCCTCGGCCAGTTCGCGCTGCTGTACACGTCGATCGCGCTCGGCCTGCAGCCGGGCGTCGCGGCCCTGCTGCTGCAGGCGCAGGTCGTGCTGACGATCGTGGTCGCGGCGCTCGCCCTGCGTGAACGACCGACCCGCATGCAGGCGATCGGCGTGCTGGTCGGCACCGTCGGGCTCGGCATCGTGGCCCTCGGTCGCGGCGGCGACGCACCGGCCCTCGCCGTCGTGCTCTGCCTGCTCGCCGCCCTCTCGTGGGCGATCGGCAACGTCATCTCCCGGCGGGCCGGCCCGGTCGCGCCCGCGAAGCGCCTCGGTGCACTGTCACTCACGGTGTGGTCGTCGCTCGTCGTGCCGCTGCCCGCGTTGGGCCTGTCGATGCTCTTCGAGGGGCCTGATGCCATCGCCGCCGGCATCGCGGCATTCGGCTGGCGTCCGATCCTCTCGACCCTCTACACCGCCGGCCTCTGCACGCTCGTCGGCTACGCGATCTTCAACGCCCTGCTCGCCCGCAACCGCTCGGCGTCGGTCGTGCCGTGGGTGCTGCTCGCACCCGTCGTGGCGATGGCCTCCGCCGCCCTGCTGCTCGGCCAGGTTCCGAACGTCTGGGAGACGGCCGGCGGACTGGTGCTCGTGGCCGGCGTGTTCGTGGCGAACGCTCCCGGGCCGCGGGCGAAGCCCCCGGCATCCCCGCAATCCGCTCCAAGGGCCGACATCGTGCCCGGCCCCGCTCGCCGCGCCCCCTGAAGTGGGGCGAGGCCCGCCCGGTGCCGGCGGATAGTGTCGCGGGTGGGGGCAGGTCATGGGCAATCCGAGGTGGTCGGTGTTCGCCGGCGCGGTCATCGCGGCCGTCGCCGTCACCCTGCTGAGCGGATGCCTCGGCACGGCCCCGCGCGGTGGTTCGGATGCCGCGACGAGCTCGCCCGCGGCATCCGCCACGCCCCTCGACCCGGAGTTGCTCGGGCAACTCGAGGCGGCCCTCGACGAGGGCTTCGCGGCATCCGGGATGCCCGGCGTCACCGTCGGGCTGTGGATTCCCGGTCACGAGGAGTGGGTGGCCACGCGCGGCGTCTCGGATCTCGACTCGAACGAGCCCATGGATCGGGCGAACCAGTCGAAGATCGGCAGCGTCACCAAGACCATCGTCGGCCAGGTCGCGCTGCAGGTCATCGGCGACGGGACGGCGGGCCTCACCCTCGACGACACGATCGATCGCTGGTACCCCGAGGTTCCCGAGTCGAACGCGATCACCCTGCGCATGCTCATGAACATGTCGAGCGGCATCGGTCCGCCAGGGCAGACGCAACTCGACCGGATCTGCGCCGATCCGCATTCGACGATCACGCCGGACGAGATGATCGCGATCGGCGCGGCGACCCCGCGCGAGCCGTACGCCCCTGGCGAGGGCATGACCTACTCGGGCTACAACACCTTCATCCTCGGACGCATCCTGGAGCGCACCACCGGCACCGACCTGGCCGCGCTGATCGACGAGCACCTGCTGAAGCCGCTCGGCATGACTCGCAGCCGCTTCGCCCCCGACGCCGTGCTGGCCGAGCCGTTCAACCGCGGCTACTCGGAGTTCTGCCCGCAGTACCCGCAGCCCACCGACACCACCGACTGGACCAACCACGAGGCCTGGGCTGCAGGCGCCATGCTCTCGACCATCGACGACCTGCACACCTGGGGCATCGCGCTGGGCGAGGGGTACGGGCTCACGCCCGAGATGCGCACCGCACGCCTCGAGGACCGCGCCCCCGGCAGCATCGGCGCGGGGTACGAGTACGGACTCGCGGTGAACGTGCACGTCGACCCCGACTCCGGATGCGTGCTCGACGTCAACCACAGCGGCGCCGAGCCCGGCTACGGCGCCCACGTGCAGTACTTCGAGGGCTCGAAGGCGGTGCTTGCCCTCATCGGCAACGGCGACGGCGGTACGGGCGAGGCGTTCGGCGACGTACTGCGGCCGCTGGTCACGGTGCTCCCGACCTCGGTGGCCCCGACGTCGATCGACTCCTGCGAGACCGAATAGCCGGCGGCGAGCGCGCGGCCTTGCCGGTCATCGGTCGCCGAGCTGCGCGACGACCCGGGCGAGCGGATGTCGCGCGCTACGCCCAGCCGAGCTCGCCGAGCCTCGCGTCGTCGAGCCCGAAGTAGTGGCCGATCTCGTGCACGAGCGTGATGCGCACGCGGGAGCGCAGGGCGTCGAGATCGGCGCTGTGCTCCTGCATGTTGTTCTTGAACAGCGTGATGCGGTCGGGCAGTTCGCCGTAGCCGTAGACGCCGCGCGTCTTCAACGGGCGCCCGCTGTAGAGGCCGAACAGTCGCGGACGCTCGCCGATCGGCTGGTTCGCGATGAGGATCGCGACGTTCTCGACGCCGCGCACCATGTCGTCGGGCAGCGCGTCGAACTCGTCGGCGACCATGCGCTCGAAGTCGTCGTCCGAGATCTCGACCATGTGCTCATTCTGCGCCCGTCTGTCGGCTCCCCGGCCGACTCAGCAGCAATTGCCCGGAGAGCGCCGAGGACGCCGCCCGCCGCCCGCCGCGAGCGCCGACTACCGCCGTGGATCGATGATCTGCTCGAGCACGCGTTCGTACGCCCCCGGCCCGATCGAGATCGCCCCGGCGTACGGGTGGTCCATGTCCGCCGTCACGAAGATGACGAGGCCGACGAAGAGCGCGAGCAGGCCCGCCATGACCAGGTGCAGTCGGGGGTTCCCGAAATGGATGAACGCGATGAGCACGGCGTTGACGGCCGCTCCGACCCAGATGACGAGCCAGAAGAGCGGTGGAAGCGCGAGGGCGGTGGCGTCGATCCGGGCTCGCCGCGATTCGATGAGGTCGTCGAACGTGGCGAGCGCCTGCTGGAACTCCGCCTGATCGCCGCGGGTGTCGGCCTCGACCTCGTGCAGGAGCCGCTCGAACTCGTCGATCTGCGCGTCGCTCGCGTCGGGCAGGATCCCTTGCGCCTGGTCTGGGAAGTCGGCCTCGATGACCGTGTGCATGTACTCGTCGAGCACCCGTTGCATGGCCCCGTCCAGTCCGTCGGGCAGGCCCGTGGTCGCGCGGTAGAGCGCGCCGGCATCCGCGGCCTCCTCGATGGTCGCCTTTCGAGTGTCGGCGAAGTTCTCGTAGACCGAGACCGCGACGAGCGCGAGCAGGATGCCGAAGAAGACCCCGAACGTGCCGATGACGTGCGCGAGCGCGCGATCCCATTCCTTGAAGTCGGTGACGTACCGCTGCACGACCGGCCGCAGTCCGACGACGATCAGGCACGAGACCGCCACGAACCCGCCCACGAACAGCGGGAGCGAGATCCACACGCTCGTGTCGTAGAACCAGTTCATGCTCGCTCCCCCGCCCCCGCGAAGGACGGGCGCCACCACGCCCGTCGTTGTCGCTCAGACTACGGATGTCGCCCGCTCGCCCGCCATCCCCCGATCGAGAATGCTCAGCGAGCCACCTAGAGGCGCCCTCGGACGGTCACCCGCTGCTTGCGCAGGCGGCGAGTGCACGGCTCCGGCGCCGCTTCAGCCCCGCTTCAGCAACGGCGACGAGAATGGCGGAGATGCGAATCCTGGTGGTCGACGACGAGGTGCGCCTCGCCGACGGCGTTCGGCGCGGTCTCGAGGCCGAGGGGTTCGCCGTCGACGTCGCGCACACCGGCATCGACGGCCTCTGGCGTGCGCGCGAGACCCGGTACGACGCCATCGTGCTCGACCTGATGATGCCCGGCATGAGCGGGTGGAAGGTCTGCGAGGCGTTGCGCGCCGAAGAGAACTGGACGCCGGTCATGATGCTCACGGCGAAGGACGGCGAGTGGGATCAGGTCGAGGCCCTCGAGACGGGCGCCGACGACTACGTCACGAAGCCCTTCTCGTTCGCGGTGCTCGTGGCCCGCCTGCGCGCGCTGATCCGGCGCGGCGGCGTCGAACGCCCGGTCGTGCTCGAGGCCGGCGACCTGCGCCTCGACCCGAGCAGTCGTCGCGTCTGGCGGGGCGACGAGCAGGTCTCGCTGACGGCTCGGGAGTTCTCGGTGCTCGAACACCTCATGCGCCACCGCGGGCAGGTGCTCTCCAAGCGCGACCTCATCGCGGGCGTCTGGGACGACGACTTCGAAGGCGACCCGAACATCGTCGAGGTGTACGTCGGGCACCTGCGACGCAAACTCGATCGCCCGTTCGGACGCGAGGCCATCGAGACCGTGCGCGGCTCCGGTTACCGGCTGGCGGCCGACGGTGGCTGAGCGCGAGGCGCGGGCCCGACCGGCAACACAGCCGCCGCACGCGCAGCGCACTCGCCGTCGCCCGTCGCGATTCCGATCGGTGCGGGCACGGGCGACGGCCGGAGCGACGGTGGTCATCGCGGTCGTGATGCTGATCGGCGCCGTGGCGTTCTCGGTCGTCCTGCGCGGCACCGTGCTCGACACGGCCGCACGCGCCGGCGAGACGCGCCTCGAACTGCTCGCGGGCGAGATCCGAACGCAGGGTTCGTCGGCCGTCGAGGCCGCCGACGACGAGATCGTCCAGCTGCTGTCGGCGAGCGGCGAGGTCGTCGCCGCGTCCGAGGACGCCCCCGACGACCCCCTGCCGTTCGGCGACGAGTCGCAGGTCTCAACGGTCGACGGCGACCCCGTACTCGTGCTCGCCGAGGGCGTCGACGACGACGGAACCCTCGTGCTCGCCGTGCCGGTGGAGGACGACCTCGAGACCCTCGGCACCGTGTCGATGCTGCTCGCCGTGTCGGTTCCGCTCGTGGTGCTGCTCGTCGCCGCGCTCACCTGGGTCGTCATGGGGCGAGCCCTCCGGCCGGTCGCCCGCATCACGGCCGAGGTCGACGACATCACGGCCGACCGCCTCGATCGACGCGTACCCGTTCCGGCATCGGGCGACGAGATCGCCGCCCTCGCCGAGACCATGAACGCGATGCTCGGGCGACTCGACGCATCGGCGAGCGCGCAGCGCCGCTTCGTGTCCGATGCGTCGCACGAGCTCAGGTCACCGCTCGCGACGATCCGCCAGCACGCCGAGCTCGCGCAGGCGCACCCCGAGGTCACCTCGCTGCACGAACTGTCGGATGTCGCACTCGACGAGGGGCGGCGCCTGCAGGCCCTCGTCGACTCGCTGCTGCTGCTGGCGCGACTCGACGAGGGTGCGCCCACCGGCGATGAGCCGGTCGACCTCGACGACCTCGCGCTCGCCGAGGGGTCCCGGCTCCGTGCGGCCGGCATCGCGGTCGACGTCTCGGGAGTCGGCCCGGCCCGCGTGCACGGAGACCCCCAGCTGCTCGGACGCCTCGTGCGGAACCTGGCCGACAACGCCGCGCGGCACGCCCGCGGCCGCGTCGCGATCGGCCTCTCCGAGCGCGACGGGTCGGCTGTGCTCGTGGTCGACGACGACGGCGCCGGCATTCCCGAGAGCCAGCGCGAGCGCGTGTTCGACCGCTTCGTGCGCCTCGACGACGCCCGCGATCGCGATGCCGGCGGCAGCGGGCTCGGCCTCGCCATCGTGCTGGGCGTCGCGCGCGCCACGGGCGGCGACGTGCTGATCGAAGACGCGCCGCTCGGCGGCGCGCGATTCATCGTGCGCCTGCCCGCGGCACTCTGAACCCGTCGGCCAGCATCACCTGAACGGCCCTTCAGCAAGCTTCAGCATCGCTTCAGCGCCCGTTCGACACCATCGGGTCATGAACGAAACGACGAACACCCCGAACGAGCCGAACACCCCGAGCACCGCGAGCACCGCGAGCACCGCCAGCACCGCGAACGAGCCGACCACGCCGAGCGAACGCGTCACCCCGAACGAACCCATCACGACGTCGGATGCCGCGGCGCCCCGCTCCACGCGCAAGCGCACGCTGCTCATCACGGGCGGCTCGGTGCTCGCCGCCCTGCTCCTGGCCGGCGGTGGCGTCGCGGTCGGCGCGGCGGTCGCCGACGAATTCGGGGACGACCGCGGCGATGCGACTGCCGGCGAGTCGGCCGAACCGGCCGGCCACGACGAGCGCGACGATGACAGCGACCGCACCGACACCGGCTCGGCGAGATCGGCCGACCTCGGCAGCACCTCGTCGGACGAGCTCACCGGCATCGCCGACGCAGCGGCCGCCGTGGCGGACGGCACGGTCGTGAGCATCGACGCCGAATCCGACGGCAGCTGGAAGGTCGAGCTCCGCAGCGCGTCGGGCGACGAGACCGAGGTGCGCGTGGCGTCCGACGGCACGGCGACCGTCGTCTCGACCGAGCCCGCCGACGCCGACGACGCCGCCGAAGCGGCACCGCAGGGCGTTCTCGACGCCGGCGCACTGCAGGCGCTCGTGACGGCGGCGCTGAGCGAGGTCGACGGCCGGATCGTCGACCTCGAGGCCGATGACGACACGACCTCGCCGTACGACGTCTCGGTGCTCACGCAGGACGGCCGCACCATCGACCTCGCGCTCGACGCGGACTTCGCGGTGGTCGCCACGGACACCGAGGACTGAACCCCGACGGGCGCGGCACCGATCTGCGTGAACCGACGGTGCCGCGCCCGCCCGCGGCATCCGCTCGCTCGGATCACGAACGCGTCAACCGGTCGACGCCACCGCCCCGACCCCGGTATCGTCCGGTGGGTTCACAGCTTGCATTCACTCGACGGACGGAATCGCGATGTCAGAGATCCTGCTCTTCCACCACGCACTCGGACTCACCGAGGGCATCGAGGTCTTCGCCGACGGACTGCGCGACGCCGGCCACACCGTGCACACGCCAGACCTCTTCGAGGGGCGGACGTTCGGCTCGATCGACGAGGGTGTCGCGTACGCCAAGTCCGTCGGTTGGGACGAGATCATGGACCGCGGCCGTCGTGCGGCCGAGGCGCTGCCGACCGGGCTCGTGTACGCGGGCTTCTCGCTCGGCGTGGTGCCCGCGCAACTGCTCGCCCAGACCCGCGCCGGTGCGACGGGCGCCCTCTTCTTCTACTCGTGCCTGCCGCCCGAGGAGTTCGGAGCCTGGCCGAGCGGGCTGCCCGTGCAGATCCACGGCGCGGATGCCGACCCGTTCTTCATGGACGAGGGCGACGTCGACGCGGCCCGCGCCCTCGTCGCGGAGGCCGACGACGCCGAGCTCTTCCTGTACCCCGGCGACCAGCACTACTTCGCCGATTCCAGCCTGCCGAGCTACGACGCGGCGGCGACCCGGTTGCTGATGGAGCGCGTGCTCGGGTTCCTCGACCGCGTCGGCTGAGCGCGCAAGGCGGGTCGACCGCCGACCGACGCCCGTCGCCCGCCGACCGGCCGTCGGCGGTACCTGCCACGATGGGCGGATGACCCGTCCTGACGCCATCGACCTCGCCACCTGGAACCGGCGCGAGGCGTTCGAGCACTACCGCCGCAGCGTGCCGTGCACGTACGCGATCACGGTGGAGCTCGACGTGACGGCGTTCGCTGCGGCCCTGGCCCGATCGTCGCGCAAGACCTACGTCGCGCAGATCTGGGCGATCGCGACCGTCGTGAACCGCCACCGCGAGTTCCGCATGGCCGAGACGGCAGACGGTGAGCCCGCCGTCTGGCCGGTCGTGCACCCCGCGTTCACAGTGTTCAACGCCGAGCGCGAGACGTTCGCCGCCGTCTGGACGCCGTACGAACCAGACTTCGCGAGGTTCCACGAGGCTGCCGCCGAGGTGCTGGCCGATGCCGCGAGCGCGACCTCGATGTTCCCGCAGGGCGAGCTGCCGGCCGATGTCTTCGACATCTCGAGCCTGCCGTGGACGAGCTTCACCGGGTTCACGCTCGCCATCGACGGCGGCACGAACCACCTGCTGCCGATCTTCACGCTCGGGCGCTACGTCGAGCGCGACGGCCGCACGCTGCTGCCGCTCGCGGTGCAGATCCACCACGCGGCGGCCGACGGGTTCCACACGTCCAGGCTCGTGCGCGAGCTCGAGGAGCTCGTCGCCGATCCGCGCTGGGTGGACGCGTGACCTCCGCCCGACGCTGAGCCGTGCGGGCGTCGGCCCAGGGCTGCCGAACGGTTCAGCCGAGCCCGGATCGGCCCTCCGCGGCATCCGACCCGCTGGGCTCACCCTCGACCGGACGGCTCGACAGCCCGACCGCCCCGCGGCCCTCGCCCGTCGAGAGCGCGGCCGTGACCGCGACCGACTCGTCGACGTCGGGGTACTGCGGTCGCAGCTGCACGGGCTGGCGGCGGCGCTCCTCTCGCTTGGCCTTGCGCGACGAGGCGAGCAGGTTCAGCGCCTCGACGAGGATGGCGAACGCCATCGGCGCGTAGATGAGCGCCTTGTCGATGTGCACGCCGAAGCCCTCGGCGATGAGGAACACGCCGATCAGCAGCAGGAACGACAGGGCGAGCATCTTCACGGTCGGGTGGTTGTTCACGAACGTGAAGATGAAGCGCGACGCGAACAGCATGATGCCGAACGAGAGCACGACGACGGTGACGATGACCACGAGATTCTCGGTCATGCCGACGGCCGTGATCACCGAGTCGAGCGAGAACACGATGTCGAGCAGCAGGATCTGGATGAGCACCGACCCGAAGGTGATGCGCTTCGGCGCGGCGCCGTGCTCGTCTTCGGCGCCCTCGAGCTTGTGATGAATCTCGGTGACGGCCTTGTAGACGAGGAAGAGACCACCGGCGATGAGGATCAGATCCTTGACCGAGAAGCCCATGCCCCAGAGCTCGAAGATGTCCTCCTTCAGCGTGATGATCCACCCGGCGAAGAACACCAGGATCACGCGGATCACCATCGCGAGCGTGAGGCCGAGGTTGCGGGCCTTGGCCTGCTGCTCCTTCGGCAGCTTCGACGCGAGGATCGAGATGAAGATCACGTTGTCGACGCCGAGCACGATCTCGAGCACGAACAGCGTCACGAACACCGCGATCAGGTCGGGTGTGAAGGCGAAGGAGAAGTCCACCCGCCCATGTTAGGTGCGATGAGCGGATGCCGCTGGCCTCCGTCGTCGGGCACGTGGAATGTCGGTGGGTGGCGGATCGCCACGTAGCCGCGACCCTCAGGCCGTGCCCGCGATCACGCCGACCACCGCATCCCAGGTCGACGGGGGCAGGTCGTGTCCGCCGCCCCGGATCGTGACGAGCCGCGCCCCGGGGATGTCCCGTGCCAGCGCCTGCCCGTTGCCGAGCGGGAACACCGGGTCGGCCGTGCCGTGCACGACCGTCGTCGGCACGCGGAGCCCGCCGAGCCGCTCGCGCCAACGGACGCCGTGGTCGACGATCTCCGCCTCGCCCTCATCGCGATGCATGCCAGGCGAGCGTCGCACGGTGTCGGCCCAGATCGCACGGTCGTGCGCCTCGTCGAAGTCGTCGCCCGCATAGTCGCGATCGACGACGACGTGGTACTCGATCACCGATTCTGGGTCGCCCCAGTCGGGCTCGGGCACCGAGTCCGCCCACGCCTGCTGCATGCGGTCGGTCGCGCCCGGCAGGTCGGGGTCCGCCTCGAACATCGTCGGACTCGTCTCGATCAACGTGAGCGCGAGCACCCGGTCGGGGTGGTCGAGTGCCGCAAGTTGGGCCACCCACCCGCCGGCCGAGAAGCCGACCCAGTGCGCGGCATGCGGCGGTGAGCCGTCGCCGACTCCGTCGGCGGCGTCGGCTACGGCGCCCGCAGCATCGAGCACGGCGATCGCGTCGCCGAGGGCGACGTGGAGCCCGTCGGTCCGCGGCGGCGGGCCGAGCGTCGTCTCCCCCGTGCCGCGCTGGTCGAAACGCACCACGCACCGCCCGCCCTGCACGAGCAGGTCGCAGAACTCCGGTCGCCACCAGTCCATCGACGATTCGGCGCCGGCCACGAGCAGCACGAGCGGATGACGCGCATCGCCGATCACCTCGGCCGCGATGACCGCGCCGTCCGGGCGCGCGACGGGCAGCGCCCGCCGCGAGGCATCCGTCGATCCCATGCGACCCCCTCCGTCCGTGCCCATGATGCTCGGCTGCGGGAGGAACCGCCACGGGTGGACCCATGCGGGGCCCGGTGACGGATGCCGGTGGCGGTCGCCCGCGCCGCGTGGCAGGCTCGCCGCCATGACCTCGACCTCGTACGTGGCGCTGCTGCGCGGCATCAACGTGGGCGGGCGCAATCCGGTCGCCATGCCGGATCTCGTCGACTGCTTCGAGCACGTCGGCGTCGACGGCGGCGGGTTCGCCGACGTGCGGACGCACCTGCAGAGCGGCAACGTGCTGTTCACCGCGAGCGTGGCGAAGCGGGCCGCCGACACGAAGCTCGAGTCCGCCATCGAACAGGCGCTGGAAAAACGGTTCGGGTTCGAGATCCCGACGCTCGTGCGCTCGCGCGACGAGTTCGCCGCCACCATCGAGCAGGCTCCCGCCGACCACGGATCGGAGCTGCTGCGCAGCGACGTCTTCTTCCTCAAGGCGCCCCTCACGGCCGAGGCCGTGCTCGCCGAGATGCCCGAGCTGCGTCAGGGCGTCGATGCGATCGCCCCCGGCCCGGGGGCGCTCTACTTCTCGCGAGTCAAGGCGAAGGCGACGAAGACCCGCATCCAGAAGCTCATGGCGATGCCGGTCTTCAAGCAGATGACCGTGCGCAGTTGGAAGACCGTCACACGGCTGCTCGAGCTGCTCGACAGCGCCTGAACGAACGGCCACGGCGTCGCTTGCCCCCGATCCGATCGCCTGACACGATGCATGCAGCCCCTACGCGACGACGCCCACGAGCGGAGACCCGATGCCCGAGACCCTCGAACGCCCGCCCGCCGACGCGGTCTCGACGCTGCCGGGCGCTCCCGTCATCCGCCGCATCCGGCGTCTGCTGTACGCGGCGGGCGCCACGGCGATCCTCTACGGCGTGCTGGGCACCGCGGGCAAGGGCGGGTGCCCCGGCGGGGTTTCCGGCGACGGCGGCTTCGTCGATGCGAACGGCGCCGCGACCGACGTCGTGCCCATGTGCGTCAACCTCACGTTGCGACCGAGCCCGATCGTCTACGCCGTCATCGTCGTGATCGTGCTCATCGCGATCAGTCGCGTGCTGCGCAGCGCCGACTCCGAGGTCGCCGCGTTCCGCACGCTCGACCGGGCGGCGATCGTGATCGTCGCGGTCACGCTTGCCTGGGCCGCTCTCGCGCTCGTGTCGTTCCTTTCGATCGACGTGAGCGCCTGGGACGGCGTCCGGCCGTTCCCCTACCCGGACTTCACCTTCGGCAGCATCGACATCGACGTGACGCCGATGCAGACCGGAACGGAGTGACCCCGGATGCCGCGGCGAGCGCCACGCGCCGCATCGAGTTGACCCTGCGCAAGCCGTGGTTCGCGCTGCACTGGGGCGTCAGGCCGACGCTCGTGATCGGCGGGCGCGGCCAGCCCGTGCAGTGGGGACACGGCACCTGGCAGGTTCCCGCCGACGAGACGGCCGTCATCGGCGTGTTCCTCTTCAACCGGATGTGGCGCTACGGCCGCGCCGAGTTCGCGCTCGAGCCGCGGCATCCGCCCGCCCTCGTGTACCGCGCCCCGATGCTGCCGTTCGGGCCCGGACGCATGCGGGCCGACGTCACAGCCAGCCGCGCTCCCGGGCGAAGGTGAGCGCCTCGAGGCGGTTGCGTGCGCCGAGCTTGCCGATCGCGTTCGAGAGGTAGTTGCGCACCGTGCTCGGCGACAGCGAGAGCTGCACGGCGATGTCGCGCGCGGTCGCGCCCGCCGCGGAGGCGCGCAGCACGTCGGCCTCCCGTTCGGTGAGCGGCGAGTCGCTGGTGCCGAGCGCCTCGGCGGCGAGCTTCGGGTCGACGACGCGCTCCCCGGATCGCACCCGCCGGATCGCGGCGGCCAGCTGCTCGACCGGGTCGTCCTTCACGAGGAAGCCGCGCGCACCCGCGGCGAGCGCGCGGCCGAGGTACCCGGGCCGGCCGAACGTCGTCACGACGATGACCACGCACTCGGGCACCGCCGCCAGCAGCGGCGCGATCACGTCGAGCCCGTTGCGGCCCGGCAGTTCGATGTCGAGGAGCACGACGTCGGGTCGCAGGCGCTCGGCCGCGGCCACGACCTCGTCGCCGCGCTCGACGCCGCCGACGACGGTGAGGTCGTGCTCGAGGTCGAGCAGGGTGGTCAGCGCCGAGCGCATCATGCGCTGATCCTCGGCGATGAGGATCGTGGTCGGGTCGCTCATCGGCCTGCCTCGCGCGTGCGGTCGGCGCCGAGCGGGATCTCGGCGGTGAGGCGGAATCCCGAGCCGCCCGACGCCCGATCCTCCACCGTCAGCGCGCCGCCGACCGCCTCGACGCGTTCGCGGAGACCGTCGAGTCCGCTACCGCCACGGCTCGACCCCGGAGCGGACCCGCCCGCGCCCGCAGATGCGGCCGGCGGGGTTCCAGCGCCGTCGTCGGCGACCATGACGCGCACCCGCTCCGCGCTCACGACGACCTCGATCGAGCAGAGGCGTGCCGCCGAGTGCCGCAGCACGTTCGTCGCGCCCTCGCGCACGACCCAGCCGAGCACCGCGTCGACGCTGAGCGGCAGCGCGACGGCCGGTGCCGTGACGGAGGTCGCGACGCCGGCGTCCTCGAGCGCAGCACGCGCGTTCGCGAGCTCCACGCCGAGGCTCACCGTGCGGGAGCCTGCGACGACCGAGCGCACCTCGCCGAGCGCCTCGCGTGCGATCGCCTCGACCTCGCCGACATGGGTGGACGCGGCATCCGGATCCCGCGGAATGAGGCGCCGGGCCGCCTCGGACTTCACGGCGATGACCGACAGCGAATGCCCGAGCAGGTCGTGCAGGTCGCGCGAGAACCGCAGCCGCTCCTCGGCGACGGCGGCGACGGCGAGCCGCTCCCTCGTGCGATCGAGTTCGCGGGCGAGGGCGACGTAGTACTGCACGAGGAAGTTGCCCGCGCCGCCGGCGAACGCGGCGAATCCCACGAGCACCGCGGCCTCGAGCGACCACGTCGCCATGCCGACGGCCAGGGCACCGCTCACGGCGATCGCGCCGACCATGGGCATGGCCCAGCGGCGCCGGATCGCGAGCGACGCGGCGACCGCGAGCAGCGGGAACAGCAATGCCTGCTCGGTGCGCCAGAGCACGAGGTATCCGCTGCAGAGCAGCAGCAGCGCGACGAACACGGCCTCGGTCACGGCCGTCGGGCGGCGACGCGACCCGAACGGCAGCGACACCGCGGCGCCGAAGACGCCGCCGAGCAGGAGCACGTACGCGATCCTCGCCCAGTCGCCGGCCATGATCGCCGCCACGAGCGGCGCGATCAGCAGCACGGGTGCGGCGACGAGCGCGAGCCACGGACCCGGCCGGTAGGCGAGCCAGGTCGTCGCCGGATGCCGCGCGGTGTGCTGAAGGTCGTCGATCGTCGTCATCGTCTCACTCGTCCCGAGGTCGTCGCTGCGGTCGGGTTCGGTCCCGTCGCCAATCTACGACACCGCCGGATCGAGGCGTCGGGCCGCTCGCGGCAGGCCGAGCACCAGCGCCGCGCCGGTCGCGAGGTGCATCGCGAGGAGCACCACGAGCACGACCCCGCTCACGGCCGACAGCAGGGGGCCGAGCAGCGAGACCGCGAGCACCGTCCACCCGATGATCGCGAACGTGCGGCCGCTGCGGCGCGAGAACCGCTCGAGCAGCGCCAGCACGCCCCACGCGCAGCACCCGGCGACCAGCACGGCGACCACGATCGATGACGGTGAGACGACCTGCGCCGTCGGGCCGGTGCCCACGGTCAGGTCGAGACCGGCGATCGGCACCGCGACCGCCCAGATAAGCAGCGGCAGCACGGCCGCAACGAGGAGGACGGCGGCCCGCTCGAGCCGACGCCGTGCGCGGCCTGATACCCCGGAGCGTTCAGGAGGGCCGGCCGGCGTCATTCCCTTCGTTGCCGAAGCCCCCGTCGTCGCCGTCACTCCGGTCGTCGGAGCACCGTTCTGGATCGTCTCGTCGTTCATGTCCTCGACGTTAGGAACCGCACGAACGGTCCGGCAGGGTCGGATGTCACGACCTCGGCATGACGAATGTCACCCGCCGAGCAGGTCCGCGTACTGCGGGTTGCCCTCGAGGAACGCGGCGACGACCGCGCAGTGCACCACGAGGCGCTGGTCACGGGTGCGGATGTCGTCGAGCGCGTCGGCGATCAGGTCGGCCGCGATGCCCCGGCCGCGGAACTCGGGCACGACACTCGTCGCGAGCACGTCGACCTCGTCGTCGGTCTCGACGTAGCGGATGCTCGCCACCTCGGCGCCCTCGATCGTGGCCGAGTACTTCTGCTCGTCGGCCAGGCGGTGCACGGCGATCTCGACGTCGGAGTCGGCCGATGGGCGGTCGACCTCGCGCACCTCGGCGGCGGTCACCTCGTCGACGAGCGCTGCGGTGCCCTCGTCGAGGAAGCCCGTACCGTCGGGATATCCGGCCGCGTCGGGGTACTCGACCGGCGTGAATCCGTCTCCTGCGCTCATTGCCCATCTCCTTCGATCGCGTGCCAGGTTCGGTGGCGGGTGGGACCAGCCGTGGTCTGCTTGGCGCAACCCGGGGAGGGGCCGCCTGAAACCCGGTACTCCCGCTCTTCTCTCACGACTCGACCGAACCTGTCAACAGTCATGACCGAGCGGATGCCGCGGCTGTGACATCCGCGTTCGCCGGCGCGGTGTCAGAAATTCAGGAGATTCGCCGTTCCACCGCTCTCAGGGCACCTCGATGGCCGGATCTCCTGAATTTCGCGCTGCTGCGGCAGTCCTCAGCCGCCCGCGAGGTCCGCAGCCCGGCGCACCGCGTCGGCGAACGCGCGCGGCGCCTCCTGCGGGAGGTTGTGCCCCGCGTGAGGAACGAGCCGATGCTCGTGGGGGCCGACGAATCGGACACCGGCCGCAGTCGCGTCGCGCGCGGGGAAGTTGCCGTCGGCGAGTCCGTCGAGCGTGACCGTCGGCACCCCGATCGACGGCAGGTGCGCCAGTTGCGCCTCGAGTCGCGAGTACTCGGGCGCCCCGTCGACGTGGGCGAGCCGATGCCGGTACGAGTGGATCACGACCTCGACGAAATCGGGGTTGTCGAACGCCGATGCCGCTCGATCGAACTCGGCGTCGCCGAAGTCCCAGTCGGGCGAGTTGCGGCGCCAGATCACCTCGGCGATGCCGCGCGGATCCCGGGTCAGCCCGAGCCGGCCCCGCTCGGTGAGGAAGTAGAAGAAGTACCAGAACCCGGCCTCGAGCTCCGGTGCGAGCGGATGCATCGACGCGGCGATGTCCTGGATGAGGTACCCGTTGACGGCCACCAGCGCCGTGACCCGCTCGGGCTGCAGCGCGGCGACCACGCAGGCCGCGCGGCCGCCCCAGTCGTAGCCCGCGAGGATCGCCCGCGGAATCGCGAGCGCGTCCATGAGCTCGATCACGTCCTGCCCGAGGGCGGTCTGCTGCCCGGTGCGCGGCTCTGATGAACGCAGGAATCGCGTCTCCCCATGGCCGCGCAGGGAGGGCACGATCACCCGGAAGCCCTCCGCGGCCAGCATCGGTGCGACCTCGACGTAGCTGTGGATGTCGTACGGGAACCCGTGCAGCAGCACGATGGGCTCCCCGTCGGCCGGACCGGCCTCGAAGTAGGCGACGTCGAGGCGGCTCGTCTCGACGTGCCGGAGCGGCTGCAGCCGCGGAATCGCGTTCATGGGGTGCTCCTCTCGAACCGGGCGCGTTGCGAGCCCGTCACGAGCCTCGACCGAGCCCGACCCGCGGATGTGACGACCGGTCGACGAAGGCGCTGCCTGCGTCGAGTGTCACAGCGGCAACCCCGACCCGGTCTGAGCTGACATCGCCCCGCATTCCGCGGTCGACGATTCGAGAAGGGAAACCGCCATGTCAGATCAGAAGCCGACCGTCGTGCTCGTGCACGGGGCGTTCGCCGAATCCGCCAGCTGGAACGGCGTCATCGAACGCCTCTACGCCCAAGGGGTCACCTCGGTCGCCGTCGCGAACCCGCTGCGAAGCCTCGCGGGCGACGCCGCATACGTGCGCGACGTCATCGCGTCGATCGACGGGCCCGTCGTGCTCGTCGGCCACTCGTACGGCGGACTCGTGATCAGCGAGGCATCCGCCGGCAACGAGCAGGTCGCCGCACTCGTCTACGCCTCCGCGTTCGTGCCCGAGCAGGGCGACAGTGCCTTCTCGCTCTCGGCGAGCGCGCCCGGGTCCACGCTCGGCGAGGCGCTCGACGCGCACCCGATCTCGACCGGCGGCGTCGAGCTCGTCATCCGCCGCTCGGTGTTCCGCGACCAGTTCGCCGCCGACGTCCCCGCGCAGGTCGCCGGCCTCATGGGCGCGACCCAGCGCCCCGTGACCGAGGCCGCGTTGAAGGACGCCGTGCAGGCCGAGGCCCCCGGCTGGACCGACCGGCCCTCGTGGCACGTGTTCGGCGCGGAGGACCGCAACATCCCCGCCGCGGTGCTGCGAGCGGGCGCCGAGCGCGCCGCCTCGCTCGGCACCAACGAGATCGCCGGCGCCTCGCACGCCGTGAGCGTCTCGCAGCCCGAGGCCGTCGCCGCCACGATCCTCGCCGCCGTCGCCCACGTCGTCGACCGTCGGGCGGCCGCGTAGGCAGCCTCGGCCGCAGTCGCATCGGCGTCGAACGGATGCCGCGGACGGGCGCAGCATCGCACCCCGCCCGCCCGCGGCATCCGCTCGCCCGATGCGAACGCCTGCCCGAATCGCTCGCGCTGCCCGCGGCAACCGGCATAGCATGCGAAGGTCGCGGAGATTTCGCGGAGGTCGTCACAACTCGGGTTGCTGCGCGGTCGTAGCTGCAAGGGGACGGCTGCGGTCCCCTCCGCCGACCGACGGGACACGACATGGATGCGAACCTCGACGATGCACTCGCCGCCTTCGAGGCGGTGCGCGGACGGCTCTTCGGCATCGCGTACCGCATGCTCGGCAGCGCCGGCGAGGCCGAGGACATCGTGCAGGATGCCTGGATCCGGTGGCAGGGCACCGACCGCTCCGCCGTCGAGAACGCGCCGGCGTTCCTGGCGACGACGACGACCCGGCTCGCGATCAACGCGCTGCAATCGGCGCGCGCCCGCCGCGAGACGTACGTCGGCCCGTGGCTGCCCGAGCCCGTCGACACGAGCGCCGACCCGACGCTCGGCGCCGAGCGGGCCGAGGCGCTGGGCTTCGCCGTGCTCGTGATGCTCGAGCGGCTCACCCCGACCGAGCGCGCCGCCTACGTGCTGCGCGAGGCGTTCGCCTACCCCTACGACCAGATCTGCGAGATCGTGCAGGTCTCGGAGCCCGCCGCGCGGCAACTCGTGAGTCGCGCTCGAAAGCACCTCGCCGGCGAGCGGCGGCGCGAGGCGACGGCGACCGAGCAGCGACGGCTGCTCACCGCGTTCCTGACCGCGGCGAAGACCGGCGACCTCGACGAGCTCGAACGGCTCTTCGCCGAAGACGTCGTGTCGTACACCGACGGAGGCGGCGTCGTGCGCGCGTCGAAGTTCCCGGTCGTGGGTCGCGAGCGGGTCGCGAAGTTCGTGCGCGCGTTCCACACGCACTTCTGGGAGGGTGTCTCGATCGCCGAGGCCGACACGAACGGCCAGCCGTCGGTACTGCTCTCGAAGGACGGCACGACGTTCGCCGTGATCACCCTCGTCGTCGGCGCCGAGGGCATCGACCAGGTGCTCTGGATGATGAACCCGCACAAGCTCGGGGCCGTGGCCTCCCGTGCCGCCTCGTGATCCGGCCGCCCGCCTGCTCGACGCGCTCGAACACTCGAACGACGTCGCGCTGGCGAGCGTGCTGAGCCGCGACGTGCGCCTCGTCGTCGACTCGGGAGACGACCGGGGCGGCGAACTGCGCGGGCGGGCCCTGGTCGCCCGCGAATTGCACGACCTCGTGCTGCGACATCCGGATGCCGCGTGGATGGCGGTGCACGTCAACGGCGCCGCCGGCCTCGCGATGCGCCGGTTCGACGGCCAGGTGGTCGGCGTGCTCGGCATACAGGGCGAGCCGGCGATCGACCTGCTGTGGCTCTCGACCGCTCCCCGCAAGCTCGCGAGCTGGAACCGGCGCCGGCCAGATCCCGGGCTCGACTGAGGCCGGTCCGGCGGGTCGCGTCGGCCGGTCGCATCGATCGGGGTGTCACAGATGCGGGAGCCATCCGGTCGAAGCTCGTGACGGCAGCGGATCCACCGCCGCCACGACGGAAGGCACCAGTCATGAAGATCGTCGTCATCGGAGGCACGGGCCTCATCGGCTCGAAGGTCGTCGAGCAGCTCATCGCGCACGGCCACGAGGCGATCGCCGCCTCGCCCAACTCGGGCGTCAACACCATCACGGGCGAGGGCGTCGCCGAGGCGCTCACCGGCGCGAACGTGGTGGTGGACGTCTCGAACTCGCCGTCGTTCGCCGACGACGAC
Source organism: Agromyces aureus (assembly GCF_001660485.1). Lineage (GTDB taxonomy): Bacteria > Actinomycetota > Actinomycetes > Actinomycetales > Microbacteriaceae > Agromyces > Agromyces aureus. The sequence continues at coordinate 1,019,011 of NZ_CP013979.1, read as the reverse complement.
GTGCTCGCCTTCTTCACCACCTCGACGAACACGCTGCTCGCCGCCGAGCGCGAGGCCGGGGTCGGCCACCACGTGGCGCTGTCGATCGTCGGCGCCGAGCGCCTGCCGAACAGCGGGTACCTGCGCGCGAAGGTCGCTCAGGAGCGGCTCATCGAGGCGTCCGGCCAGCCGTACTCGATCGTGCGGGCGACGCAGTTCTACGAGTTCGTCGGGCGCATCGCCGACGAGGCCACCGTCGATGGCACCGCACGGCTCAGCACGGGCCTCATGCAGCCGATCGCGGCGGCGGATGTCTCGGTCGCCGTCGCCCGCATCGCGGCCGGCGACCCCGTCAACGGCACGGTCGAGGTCGGCGGGCCCGAACGGCTCGGCCAGGACGAGTTCGTGCGCGCGGGCCTCGCCGCCAAGGGCGACCCGCGCACCGTGATCGGCGACCCCGAGGCGCTGTACTTCGGCACGAAGCTCACGGGCACCGAGCTCGTGCCGCTGAGCGCCGACGCGCAGCTCTCGTCGACCTCGTTCGCGGAGTGGCTCGCGGCACAGGCGGCCCAGGCCGTGCCGGCGCCCGGCGCCGCCCCGGTGAGGTAGCCCGCCATGCGCATCGCGGTCATCGGCGGCACCGGACTCATCGGCACGCGCCTCGTCACCCGGCTCGAGGCCGACGGCCACGACGTGGTCGTCGCATCGCGGGCGACCGGCGTGAACTCGTACACCGGCGAGGGGCTCGCGGAGGCGCTCGCCGGTGCGGAGACCCTCGTCGACGTCTCGAACTCGGATTACCTCGACGAGGCCGCCGCCAACGAGTTCTTCTACGGATCGACGCTCAACCTGCTGACGTACGGCGCAGCGGCGGGCGTCGCCCATCACGTGACGCTCTCGGTCGTCGGCACCGACCGGCTCGCCCGCACCGAGGGCGGCTACTTCGCCGCGAAGGCGGCGCAGGAGCGACTCGTCGTGCAGTCGGGCCGACCGTACTCGATCGTGCACGCGACCCAGTTCTTCGAGTTCATCGCGAACATCGCGGATGCGGGCACGAGCCGCAACCTCGTGAGGCTCTCGCGTGCGCTCTTCCAGCCGATGGCGGCCGACGACGTGGCCGCCGCGGTGGCCGCGACCGCCGTCGCTCCCCCGCTCGGCCGGATGGTGGAGTTCGCGGGGCCCGAGCGGTTCCAGCTCGAGGAGCTCGTGCGTCGCCAGTTGCGCCTCCGGAACGACCTGCGCGACGTGGTCGCCGATCCGCTCGCCCGGTACTTCGGCACCGACCTCGACGAACGCGAGCTGCTGCCGGGGCCCGACGCGACGATCGCCCCGACGCGGTACGAGGACTGGTTCGCGGCCGGCGGTCGGGCGTACGAGCCCGCGACGGCGCATCCGGCGTAGCATCTGCCTCGCAGCACCACGCGATCGGAGGACGCCATGACCGGAACCGGATCCGCAGACGACCCGTGGCAGCTCACCACGGCCCCGGGCACGAGCGCCTACACGATGCACCGCGACGAGGCCGCCGATCCCCCGGCGCTCGTGTGCCAGGTCGGATCGACGACCCTGAAGTACCGTCTGAGCGCAGTCGACGACCTCGCCGCCTGGCTGCGCGAGCAGGCCGACTGGGTCGACCTCGGGGCCGCCGACGAGCAGAAGGCGGCCCAACCCGGCACGGTCGAGGCGTGGGGTCGCGACGAGGCGAATCCGGTGGGCGGCTGGTACGGGCTTCGCAAGGGCTACCGCGGCAGGTTCGGCATGTACCTGCCGCCGCTGCTCGAGGCGCTCGGGCTCGCCGAGCTCACCCACGAGAAGCGCAACAACCGCATACGCGCGATCTGAGCGTCAGCCGATGCGCCGGTGCGCGGCGGATGTCACGGTCCGGCGCACGCGGAGGCGTCGGCGCTTGCGCGGGGTGCGCCGGCGCCGACCGTCAGGGGTCAGCCGTCGAACTCGACCCTCGCCTCGAGGCCGAGGAACGCGCCGTACCGGACGGCGGCCTGCTCGACGGCGTCGACCTCGCGCGGGGCGAGCCCACGGTACGGCTGCACCGCGAACTTCACGGAGGACGCGGTGAGCGTTCGCTTCATGGCGGCGACCAGCTGGGCATCGACGAGCGCCATGCCGATCGCGGCCTCGCGAGCTCGAGGCACGACGCCAGCGGCATCGAGCACCCAGCGCGAGTCCTGGTATCCGCGATACATCTCGTCGAGGACCTGCAGCAGGTGTCCGGCTGGCTCGTCATCCGTCGGCGCCGCGGATGTCGGCAGGTCGCCGCTCGCATGCCAGTAGGTGCGTCCGTCGTGCTCGAAGGAGTCGAGCCGGTCGACCACGGCCGCGATGCCTCTGCGCACGTCGGTCACGGTGAGCGTGGCCCAGTACGCGAGGTCGCGCGCGGTCGCCGGGCCGTGCGACGCGAAGTACCGCAGGGCGAGTTCGGCGAGCGCCTCATCGCGGTCGAGACGGCGCGCGTCGGGCACGCGATCGGCGAGGAGCGCGTACGTGTGCTCGCCGTCGCGCGGCGCGCCGCTGCACACCAGGCCGAGCACTTCGAGCCGCCCGAGCAGCAGCATCAGCTGTTGGCCCGTGAGCTCCTCACCTCGTTCGGCGAGCGCGGCGGCGACCTCCGGCCGTGTCCGATCGGGCGATTCGGCGAGCATCGCCTCGACGACCTCGCCGAGCGCCTCGACCCGGTCGGCGATCGGCTGCAACTGCTGCTCGAAGATCGGCATCACCCGCGGCCTCGTGAGTTCCTGCAGCCAGAGCGCGTCGTCGGCGTGCACGTAGTGCCAGGTCGAGCGCAGCACGTGCAGGCGCAGCACCCGACCGTCGGCGAGCGCGCCGGCGAGGTCGTCCTGGGCGGGCGAGGCCGTGCGGGTCGCGACCGCCCATGCCGACTGCGACGCGTTCTCGGCCTGCACGGCGCCGAGGGCGCGCACGACCTCCTCGGCCGTGCCCGAGGGGGCGGCGAGCCGCTGCGAGCGCAGTCGCCAACGAGCGAGTTCGCGATCGGTGGTCATGTTCGCAGCGTATTCGGCCCCGCCGTCGGTGAACACCCGGATGCCGCGGAGGCGGTCTCGGCGTAGCGTCGTCAGCGTTCCACCGAGGAGGAGCCATGAGCGAGCGCACCGTCGCCGAGCCGGGCGACACGGACACGAGATGGATGACGCGCCGAGCCCGCTGGACGCACATCGCCGTCGGAGCGGCGGCAGGCCTCGCCTGGGCCGGCGCCCTGCGCGCGTGGATGGCCGAGCTCAGCGGACCAGCGTCGTCGTTCTCATGGGGCACGTTCGAGGGCGTGCTGCTGCCCGGGCTGCTCGTCGGGGCGGCGTTCGGCTGGGCCTCGGGCGTCGGCCCCGCGGCATCCGTTCGCGAACGACGGATGCTGCGATGGTGCGCCGCAGCCCCGCTGGCGTTCGCGATCGCCCCGATGCTGCGCCCCGGCGCCCTGGCCGATTTCCTCCGCGAGGGGCTCGGCGGCGGAGCGGTGCTCGTGGCGCTCACCGCGATCGGCGGCGGCTACGCGCTCGGCGGCGGGCGCCCGCTCTGGACTCGGATCGCCTGCGGGGTGCTCGCGTTCGGCATCTCGCTCGCCGGGGCGCTGTTGACCGGCCCGTTGCTGCGCGGCAGCGCCCTCGCGCTCACGACGCCGCGCGGCGCGTGGCTCGCGGTCTTCGACCTCGCCCTCATGTGCACGCTCATCGTCGCCTCGGCCATCCCATTCCGCAGGCTCTCCCGATCCTCCCCGCGGCGGCTAGCCTTGGCCGGGGCGCACGACGAACGGGAGTGACGATGCACGAGCAGTCGACGCGGCACGGCGGGCGCGCACCCGCACCGGCCGATCGGTGACGGGCCCGACGCGAGGCCGACCCACCGCATCGAACTGACCCTGCACCGGCCGCGGTACGCGCTCTACTGGGGCATCAGGCCGACCCTGGTCATCGGCGAGCGCGGGCAGCCCGCGCAGTGGGGCGTCGGCACCTGGCAGGTCGCCGCCGAAGAGAACGTGACCGTCGGCGCCTATCTCTTCAACCGCGTCTGGCGCTTCGGACAGGCGGACGTCGCGCTCGAGCCGCAGCACGCCCCGGCGCTCGCCTACCGGGCACCCGCGCTGCCGTTCCTTCGCGGGCGGATCCGTGCGAGCGCACCGGGCTGAATCCGCGCCTGCAAGACTGGCTCGCATGGAGACTCCCCCCACCGACACGTCCGCCGCCGGCCTCGCCGACAACGCCCCGGTCGATCGTGCCGCCGCGGCCGAACTGTGGGAGGCGTACCGAACGGCTCTGCCCGGGCACGCGACCGATACCGAGCCGCCTTCGGTCGAGCAGTTCGGCGATCATCCCGACCTCACCGATGAGCTCATCGGACTCGTGCTCGAGGGGACCAAGCGGGCGACGGCGGCCCTCGTCGTCGAGTTCGAGGCCGAGGGGCAACCGCTCCCGCGCGTCGGCAGCCACTGGATCGCCTGCGACTCGTTCGGGCGGCCCCGCGCCATCCTCCGCAGCACGGAGCTCCGCATCGCGACGGTCGATCAGGTCGACGAGGCCTTCGCGTACGACGAGGGCGAGGGTGATCGATCACTCGCGTGGTGGCGCGACGCGCACATCCGGTACTGGCGACGAGCGACCAAGCGCCTCGGGTCCGATTGGACACCCGACCTCGAGATCGTGCTCGAGCGCTTCACCGTCGTGTGGCCCGCGGAACTCGCCGGCTGACGCATCCGCTCGCAACCCCTTGAACTCCCGTGAATCGCCGACGAGACTTCCGAGGAGGTGAAGGGGCATGACGGCGGACCGGAGAACGCGATGACCGAGAGGCAGGGCCGGCGATTCACCACGCGCGAGGCATCGCCCGACGAGGTCGGACCGGTGCTGAAGCGCTACGTCGCCGTCGCCCCGCTCGTGCTGCCGTACTTCACGGCGGCGGCCGACGACCCGCCCGCGGCCTTCGCTGCGGAGGCCGACCGGCATCCGGTCTTCGAACTCACGATGCTCGACCGTCCGTAGCCGTCCCTGAGCGCCCGGGCCCGAGAGCCCGGGCGCGAGAGCCAGGGCGCAAGCCGTCGGATCAGGCGTGCTCGTCGGGCTGGCCCTCCTCGGGCTCGACGGCCCACTCGGGCGGCTCGTCGGTGCCGTCCTCCTCGTCGCGGTCGGCGTCGGCCTTGGTGGCCTGCACGATGCCCGCCGCGTGGTGCACGGGCGCGTAGACGACGTAGAGGCGCATGGGCTCGTCGCCGATGTTCTCGACGTCGTGCCACGTGCCAGCCGGCACCTGGACGCTCCAGCCGTCGGTGACCTCCTCCTGGATCGGGAGATCGTGCTCGGATGGGCCCATCTTGACGCGCCCTCGACCCGCGTCGAGCCGCAGGAACTGATCCGTCTCGGGGTGGGCCTCGAGACCGATCGACTCCCCCACCGGAATCGACATCAGCGTCACCTGCAGGTACTTGCCGCTCCAGGCGACCCTTCGGTAGTTCTCGTTCTGCTTCGTCGCCGACTCGAGGTCGAAGATGTTCGGCTGGGGTCCGTTGTCGACCGGGGTGCTCTCGTGCGCGTCATCGCTGCTCATACCCCGACCGTATTCGCCGACGGATGCCGCGGCCACCCCTTGCGGAGCGACTCGGGCCATGTCATCACGTGCTCAGGGCGCCGTGGCGTCGAGCCACGCCTGCCAACGGTCTGCGGCGGCCGCGGCATCCGCTTCGGCGAAAAGATGGTGCCCGACCCCCGCCGCCCAGTGCCCGCGGAAGAACCGGTAGAGCCCGTCGGCCGTGCGGAGGCCGAGCGTGTCGGGCGTGACGGCGTCGACGACGCCGGTGAGCGGTGCGAGGCCGGTCGGCGTCAGCGTCACGGTCGTGCCGAGCACCGTCGCGCCGTCGGCCGAGACGTCGACGCCGAGGTCCGCCAGCATCGCCGCCCAGCGCCGGTCGTTGTCGCCCGTGGGCGCCGAGACCGTGACGGCGACGCCCGGGCGGCCCGTGAAGTGCTCGAGATACTCGACGAGGGTGTGCTGGTAGAGGCGCCCGCCCGCGAGCATGGCATCGTACTCCTCCTCCCAGTCGTCGCCTGGTAGGAACCCGCTCGACACGATGCGCAGCACGGTGCTCGCGCTGCTGCGCGCCTCGACGAGGAACTCCATCGCGAAGAAGCGCCCGTCAGGGCTCTCGGCGCCGCGGAACGAGAATCGGCGGCCCTCGTCGTCGGCGACGATCGCGGAGTCCTGCGAGTACTCGCCCATGCGCGTGCGCACGACGCCCTGCTCGCGATCGACCTCGGTCGCACCCATGAACCACGAACTGAGGCCCGGGCCGGTGGCGATCGCCTGCCAGACGACGTCGGGGGCGAGGTCGAACTCGTACTCCGACGCGTCCTCGAAGCGGTGCGACATGCGTCAGCCTTCCGTCGTGCGGTGCGGATCGGTGCTCGGATGCAGCGCGACCACGAGTCGGTAGTCGCGCCCGCGCGGCGCGGACTCGTCGTGGTAACGGCTCACGAGTGCCATCGTCGCACTGCTCAGCTCCTCGGCGAAGGCTGCGCGGTCGGATGCCGATGCGAACCGGATCTCGCCGTCGAGGGCGAACGTGGCCAACGGCTTCGACGCGCGCGTGGCCCCGGTGATGAGCTCGCCGACGTCCTGCACGAGGCGCGCCGCGAGCGTGAGCAGCCACCGCGCCGAGAGCCGATCGGGCGACCTCGACGGATCGGGCCGCACCGCGGCGAGCGCGGCGGGCGTGATGACGTACGACGCCGCGGTCGCCCGCATGACGCGTTCGAGCATGTTTCCCTTCTTGCGCTCCTCGACGAGTTCGATGAGCCCGCGGTCCTCGAGCGTGCGCAGGTGGTAGTTCACCTTCTGCCTCGGCAGCCCGAGGATCACGCCGAGCGTGCTCGCCGAGTTGGGTTCGACGAGTTCCGCGAGCAGGCGCGACCGGATCGGATCGAGTGAGGCGATGGCGGCATCCGCGTCTTCGATGGCGATCACGTCGAGGATCGCCGGCGCTTCGACGCTCATGCGGCAGCGGCCCCGTCGCCGGCACCGGCACCGGAGGTCGACGCCTTCGGGAGCAGCGTGCGCACCGTGACCCCGTTCGGGAAGTCGACCGAGTCGACGAGGTCGAACGCGATGCGCGTGGTGAACAGCGGCAACCCGCTGCCGAGCACGACCGGGTGCACCGTGAGCCGGTACTCGTCGATGAGCCCGTGCGACGACAGGTACTGCGCGAACGCCGCACCGCCCGAGGCGCCGATCGGGCCGCCGGGCAGCGCCTTCAGCCGCGGGATCTCGTCTTCGGGCGCCGCGGTCGCGAGCGTGGAGTTGCTCCAGGTCGCCTGCGTGAGCGTGTTCGAGAAGACGACCTTGTGCACGCCGTTCATGACCTCGGCGATCGGCCCCTCGGCGTTCGCCCAGCTCTCGGCCTGGCCCTCGTAGTTCTTGCGGCCCATGAGCACCGTGTCGAGCCCGCCGAGCACCTGCTGCGTCGAGGCCATGAGTTCGGGGCTGAAGTTCGGGAAGACCCAGTCGAGGCCCCCGTCGATGGTGGCGACGTATCCGTCGAGGGACACGTTCATTCCGAGTGTGACGTTTCGCATGATCGACCTCCGTGTCGGGCGAGCCGTGTGCGCCTGGTGAAGCCGGTTCGTGCTCGCAGGTTCAGTCTCCTCTTGACAAATCTATTTGTCAAGACAATTCCTCATGTCTTACGGATGTCGGTGGCCGGCCGCCATTCCACCTCGAGCGCGCTCCCGAGCGACCGCCCGCCTGGCGGTGCCGGGTCTGCCATTCGCCGCCCCCGCTCGACTAGGGTCGCCCGTATGAGCGACCCGCAAGAGCGGCTCTCGACGAGCGGCACCCCGAGCGCCACCCCGAGCGCCGAAGCGCTGCGCGCACCGCGACGGCCGCCGCCCGAGCTCATCGTCGCCGTCGTGCTCGGCTACGTCACGGGCGTCGCGCAGATCCTGGCCGGCATCGCCGTGATGTTCGGCCGCTACCTGCCCGACACGAACGCGGCGGAGCGCCTCGTGGTGACCGTCACGGGCGCGTGCGTCGTGCTGCTCGGGCTGTTCGTGATCACCATCGCCTCGGGGCTCACGCGTGCGCGGCGCGATGCGCGCGTGCTCGTGACCGCGCTGCTCGGCGTCACGATCGCGCTCGACGTCGTGATTCTGATCGCGTCGCCCGACCTGTGGTTCGTGATCGTCGACCTCGTGCTCGTCGCCGCGGCGATCACGGTTCTCTGGACGGGTCGAACTGCGCGGTTCTTCGCACATACCTCAGGTGGAAGAACCGGATGACCTCGATCGCGGCGATGGCCGCGACCGCCACCACGAGCACGAGCGCCGCCGTCGTGATCGACGGGTCGACGAAGACGAGGAACTCCGTGACGATCGGCACCGAGTAGACGACGATGAGTCCGAGCATCATCGCCCCGATGATGAGGATCTTCCATCCGTCGATCGGCCGCGACAGTACGGTGAGCACCCACAGCCCGATGATGGTGAGCAGCAGGGTGGAGCCCGTGCGCAGCTCGTCCTGGCCGATGCCGGCCTGCGTCGCCAGCCAGCTGTAGACGAAGAGCGAGACCGCGACGACGACGCCCGTCGGGATCGCGAAGCTCAGCGACCGCCGGAGGAACCCGGGCACGTAGCGGCGCGCGTTCGGCATGAGCGCGAGGAAGAACGCCGGGATGCCGATCGTGAGCCCGTCGATCACCGACAACTGGCGCGGCAGGAACGGGAACTGCAGCACGAACACGCCGAAGAGCACGGCGAGCCCCGTGGCGTAGACCGTCTTCGTCAGGAACAGCATCGAGACGCGCTCGATGTTCGCGATCACCTGCCGCCCCTCGGCGACGACCCTCGGCAGGTGCGAGAACCGGCCGTCGAGCAGCACGATGCGCGCGACCGCCTTGGTCGCGGCCGCCCCCGATTCCATGGCGATGCCGATGTCGGCCTCCTTGATGGCGAGCGCGTCGTTCACGCCGTCGCCCGTCATCGCGACCGTGTGCCCGGCCTGCTTCAGCGCGATGACGACGGCCTTCTTCTGCTGCGGCGTCACGCGCCCGAACACGAGGTGCTGCGCGAGCACCTCGGCGAGTTCGGCCGGGTCGTCGGGCAGCTGCCTGGCGTCGAAGCCCGTGGTCGCGTCGAGGCCGACCGTGCGGGCGATCGCCGCGACCGTGTCGGGGTTGTCGCCCGAGATGATGCGCACGGCCACGCCCTGCTCGGCGAAGTAGGCGAGCGTCTCGGCGGCGTCGGAGCGGATGCGCTCGCGGAACGTGAGCAACGCGACCGGCTCGAGGTCGGCGGGCAGCAGCTCGGCCTCCTCATCGAGCGGCGCCGTGCTGTGCGCGAGCACGAGCGTGCGGAGTCCGGATGCCGCGAGCGAGCGCGCATCGCCGGCGAGCCGATCGTCGGGGAAGACCATCTCGGGCCCGCCGAGCACCCAGCTGCCCGCGACATCCGCACCCTCCGCGAACGCGACCGCGCTCCACTTGCGGGCCGAGGAGAAGGGGATGCGCGCGACCGGCGCCGTCGACGGCGCGGCATCGTAGGGCTCGGCGAGGCAGCGCGCCGTGGCGTTCGCGTCGGGCTCGCTGCCGTACCACGCGAGCGCCGACCGCCACCCGGCGGGCGCGGCATCCGGAGCGAACGGGTGCTCGGCGTCGAAGACGATGCTGCCCTCGGTCAGCGTGCCGGTCTTGTCGAGGCAGATGAGGTCGACCCGCGCGAGCCCTTCGACCGCGGCGAGCTCCTGCACGAGCACCTGCTGACGGGCGAGTTTCACGGCACCGACGGCGAACGCGATGCTCGTCATGAGCACGAGCCCGAGCGGGATCATCGCGACGAGCGCCGCGATGGTGTTCACGGCGGCCTGCCGCCAGTCGCCCGACTCGAAGGCCTTCTCCCAGCCGCCGAAGACCATGATCTGCGCGTTGAAGACGAGCAGCGCGATCGGCCCGACGATCCAGCTGACGACCCGCAGCACCTTGTCGATCGAGGAGCGCAACTCGCTCGCGACGAGCGAGAACTTCTTGGCCTCGGAGGCGAGCTTGTTCGCGAACGAGTCGGCCCCGACGCGCACGACGATCGCCTCGCCCTCGCCGGCGATCACCACCGACCCCGAGAGCACCTCGTCGCCCGGCACCTTGTCGACCGCGTCGGACTCGCCCGTGAGCATCGACTCGTCGAGCTGCAGGTGAGCGGATGCCGCGACGCGGGCGTCCGCCGGAACCTGGTCGCCCGCGCGCAGCACGAGCAGGTCGTCGAGCACGACGTCGGCGACCGCGACCTCGGAGATCTCGTCGTCGCGGCGCACGCGCGCTCGCGGCGCGTGCATGAGCGCGAGCTTGTCGAGCGCGGCCTTCGCCCGGAACTCCTGCACCGACCCGATGACCGTGTTCGCGATGGCGCTGATGCCGAACAGGGCGTCCTGCCAGCGTCCGAGCAGCAGCAGCACGAGGAAGCACGCCGCGATGATGCCGTTGAACAGCGTGAGCACGTTCGCCCGGATGATGCTCGCGACGCTGCGGCTCGACTGCTGCGTGAACGCGTTCGTGCGCCCGTCGGCGACGCGCTGCGCCACCTCGGCACTCGACAGGCCGGTGGGCGTCTCGACATCGGTCGCGCTCATGCCGCGAGACTATCGAGCCGACGCCGCCGGCGATACGGCTGCCGGGGCGCGGTGCCGGAACAGCCGGTCAGCCGATGCTGCGGAGGGCGTACTGCCGAACCTGCACGAGCCGGGCCGCGGCGCACGTCGAGAGCAACGGAGGTGAGGACTCGGCGACGACCTCGACGGTGACGGATGCCGCGTCGTCGCGGCCGAGTCGAACACGCCAGCCTTCGTCGGTCGCCGTCTCTTCCAGCGGCGGGTAGGCGTCGATGCGGTCATCGCCGAACGCCTGCCTGGCGTAGTGCTGTGCGGCCTGCACCGGATGATCGAGCGAACTCCGGCCGCGCAGCCGGTCGGGCACGACGAGCCCCCGGTCGAACGCGTCGGCGATGCGCACGGGGTCGCCGTCGTCGGCATAGCCGTAGTAGAGGCCGTGCGGGAACACCACCATGGTGCCGGCGAACCGGTCGCCGCCCACGTGCGAGCACTCCCACGTCTGCTCGGGCCGGGCCGCGGCGAGCGCGGCGGCGACCCGACGCCCCCGCACCGCGCAGCAGCGGTCGTGGCGGCCGTGCGCGCAGACCGCGTAGACCGGCTCGCTCGACGGCGTGCCGGTCGAGCCGTCGAGCGGCAGTTCGAGGAGGGCCGGGGCATCCGCCACCTCGCCCCAGACGATGGACTCGCTTCCGGGGCGCGAGTCGACGATCGCCCAGCGCTGCACGGTCGGCGGCGAACGCCGGCCCGGGCGGCGGATCGCGAGGATCCGCATGCCCGCGGCCTCCACGCGCCGCACGAGCAGGCGGCCGACCTCGCGGTCGAAGGGGGCGTCGAGCAGGGCGTTCGGCCCCCAGCTCGTCGCCACCTCGAGCAGCAGCCAGCGGATGCCGCGCGGCGCCGTTCCCGCGAGCGGGTCGCCCCGTTCGCGGGCTCGGTCGCTGCACGGCGCCCATGGCGCGTCGGCGATCGTCACGCCGGCGTCACCGCGATCCCCTCGCGCACGAGCCTGCGTGCGACCACCACGGCGCTGGCCTGGTCGAGCCCCGGCAGCTTGCCGATCACGACGCCCCTGCCCTCGGCGAGGCGACGGATCGCAGCCTCGGCCTCGACCGGCAACGACAGGGTCTTCGTGCGCGTCACGATGCGCACCCGACCGTCGGCGGCCTCGATGCGGGCGCGCAGCGAGCCCCGCCACCGGATCGTCGACGACCCGTCGAGGTCGGCGAGTGCGGCGAGCGTGGCGAGCGGTGCGACGGGCTCGGGCCTGGTGTCGCGGTCGAAACGGCGCGCGAGCACGGCCGCCGTGTCCGCGGCATCCGCTCGCCCGACGAGCTCGTCGAGCGCCGCCGCCGTCTCGCGGAGGATGCCCGCGAACTGCGCTGGATCGTCGAAGTCGACGCCGAGCGGCAGGGCGGCGCGCAGGCGCTCGCTGTCGCCGACACGGGCGACGAGCGCGCTCACCACGTCGGCGTGCGTGTACGCGGACATGCCGATCGTGAGGTGCACCGAGGTGGCCTCGCCGCCCGCGGTCGCCGAGTGGATCCAGCCGCGCGGCAGGTAGAGCGCGTCGCCCGGCCGCAGCACCGCGTCGATGATCGGCTCGGCGAGCGCGGCCTCCGCGACCGCCTCACGGTGATCGCCCCATGGCTGCGAGGCGAGCGGGTCGACGTGCACGGGCGCGTGGATCCGCCAGTGCTTCTCGCCCGCGATCTGCAGCACGAACACGTCGTGGGTGTCGTAGTGCGGGTCGAAGCCCTGCGCCGAGGGCGGCGTCACGTACGCGTTCACCTGCGCCGGATGCCCCAGCTCGTCGACGAGCTCGCGCGTGAAGTCGATCAGGGGCGGCCAGAGGCGGTGCAGGCCCTGCAGCACGATCGTCGCGCCGTCGGCGAAGCGCTCGAACACGCGCTCGCTCGACACCTGGTCGCCGACCTCGGCACCGAAGCCGCCCGGGGCCGTGTACGCCGAGACGGCCAGCACGCTGCCGTCGCGAGCCATGCGGATGAACGGCGAGCGCACGCCGCGCCGTGTGATCAGTTCGTCGACGGCGCCGGCGCTGAAGAGGTCGTCGAAGGCCGACGGCAGCTCATCGGCCCGCGAGAGCAGGGCCGACCGAGACCAGACCTCGTCGGCGAACCGGTCGGTGGGCATGCCCACGCACCGCGACAGCGCGGGCCGGAACTCCGGCCCGCGCTGCACTGCCGCCACTACGCCGATCCGTCGGCGCCGCCGTCGTGCCCTTCGGCATTCGCCCCGCCGTCGGCCGTACCCTCACCGGCATCTGCCGAGCCGTCGGCTCCACCGTCGTGGCCGTCGGGGTTCGCCCCGCCGTCGGCCGTGCCCTCGCCCGCGTCGGCGGCGCCGTCGGCCCCGCCGTCGTGACCGTGCGGGTTGGCACCGCCGTCGCCGGAGCCCTCGCCGCCCCGGTCGGTCGGATTCGCCTCGGACAGGTCTTCGCGCGTGATGTCGTCGTCTCCGATGGACATGCCGTCCCCCTTCTCGATCGCCGCGACCCGGCGCCGCAGCACGTCTTCGGCCAGCGTAACGAGCGGGCGCGCCGAGGGCGATGGGTTGACAGGAGATCGCCCGGGATTCAGCCGCGCGTCACCGGGCGACGAACCCCTCGCGGTAGATCCGCAACCAGTTGCCCGAGAACACGGCGTCGGTCTCGACGGCGCCGAGCAGGCCCGATTCGACGAGGTACGAGGCGAGTTCGCCGATCTTGGCGGGCGAGTCCATCCACTCCTCGGGCGGCGGCGGCGCGTCGGCGAGCACGGCGCCCTGCTGATCGGACCGGGTCCACCGACCCTTGCGCATCCACTGCACGTCGTCTTCGGGCGCGCCGGGCGACATGTCCGAGCCGAAGGCCACGTGCTCGACCCCGAGCTTCTCGACGTGCCGCACGACGAGCTCGGCCGCCCCGCGCACATCGCGCGCGTAGTCGCCCGCGATGTTGTTGTACGTGCACACGCCGAGCACCCCGCCGTGCGCGACGAGCGCGTCGAGCACGCGGTCCCCCTTGTTGCGGGGGTGGGCGTAGAGCGATGCGGCGTTCGCGTGGTTGATCGCGACCGGCCGGGTCGAGTGTTCGATCGCGTCGACGCCCGTGATGTCGCCGACGTGCGAGAGGTCGACGACCATGCCCAGTCGGTTCATCTCGGTCACGATCTCCCGGCCGAACCGGGACAGGCCGCTGTCGACGGGCTCGTAGCAGGAGCCGCCGATCGCGTTCTGCGTGTTGTACGTGAGCTGCACGACGCGCACGCCCATGTTCCAGAAGTGCTCGACGAAGCCGAGGCGGTCGTCGAAGAGCGACGCGTTCTGCGTGCCCAACACGATGCCGACCCGGTTCGAGGCGTGGGCGGCATCGATGTCCTCGGCCGTCCGCACGAGCAGGGCGACGTCGTCGTTCTCCCGCACGAGGTCGTTCCAGGTCGCGAGCGCGTCCATCGTCTCGAGCGAGCTCTCCCAGAACGAGGCGGTGATCGTCACGGCGCCGACGCCCGCGTCGCGCAGGTCTGCGAGGGACTCGCGATCGTAGCGGCCGCACTGCAGACCGTCGATCAGCATCGGTCCGCTCATCGCGCGGACTCCGTGGCGAACGATCGGATGTACTCGTAGGACTCCTCGTCGACCTCGCCGAGCAGGTTGCCGTCGCCGTCGTAGAGCTGCGTCCCGGCATGCCGGCGCGAGAGCTCGGTGTCGGGCGTGAGCGCCTGGTCGGAGGCGTGGAAGAGCCGCCAGAACTGGTCCCGGTCGGCGTCGAACCCCTCGAGCAGGGCTCGGCGCATCTCAGGACCTTCGGCGTCGATCGGATGCCCCGGGGCCGGCGTCGGGATCGCAACGGCCCGCAGCACGACCCGGCGATCGTCGTCGGGGCGCGTCTCGACCTCGAGGGCGAGGCCGCGCACGGCGGCGTAGCCGCGAAGCGCGGTGAACACGTCGGCCCCGTCGACCTCGACGAGCGTCATCTCGGCCGGCCCGTCGATGGCCGCGACCTCGAGCAGGTCGATGACCGTCGGCGCGACGTAGTATCCGGCCTGTCCGCCCGCGGACCAGCCGTCCGGCGTCTCGGCGACGAGGCCGTCGTACATGGCGACGCGTTCGCGGGTGCGCTCGAGTTCGTCGAACGCACGGAACCCGGATGCCTCGGCGAACAGCAGCACGTCGCGCGCCGGGTTCACGAGGTGCCGCTGCGCCCCGAGTGCATGCAGCAGGCGGTTCACGATGTGGCGGAACTCCCGCACCGAGTAGTTGATCTGGTCGGTCATCGCTGCGCCTCCTGCGCCGGTCCGGCCGGGATGGCCGGGTAGGGGTCGATCCGGGCCGTGCCGTCGGCGATGTCGGCCGCGGTCGGAGCTCCGATGTAGATGAGGCCGAGCACGTTGCGGAGGTCCTCGGTGTCGACCGTGCGGTGCAGCCCGTGGATCGCGGCGTTCATGAACCGCACGATCGAGACGGGCACGAACTCGCGGTCGAGCATGTTCATGTGCGGCGAGTGGTACGCGAGCCCGGCGAGGGACTGCACGCGTTCGATCACGCCGCGCAGGTCGGGTCTGGCGGCGAGCACGCTTCCGACCCGTTCGTCCGCGGCGAAGGCGTCGAGCGTGGCGACGAGCGACTGGAGGTCGCCCGGCAGGTCGAGCGCCCAGTTGCGGCCGCCGGCGACCTCGCCCGCCGGACCGCGGCGCGGTTCCTCGGCGTCGGCGGACTTGTACCAGACGTACTCGCGCGCGCCTGCGGCATCCATGTCGATCGCGAGGGCCCAGGCGTACTCGCGTTCGATGAGGCTGCGAAGCTCGTCGACGCGCATCGTGGGCTGGGACCGCATCAGTTCGCTCCGGATGCCGCCGGCGAGCGCCAGCTCGACGGTCTCGGCGGGCAACAGCTCGAGCAGGTTCGCCGCGACGACCTCCCACGCCTCGTCGTCGATGCGGCCGACGAGTTCGGCGAGCAGTCGCTCACCGGTCGTCGGTCCCTCGGCGAGCAGGTCGCGGAACACCTCGCCGGCGATGGCGAGGTCGGCGCCCACCTCGTGAGGCTCCCGGAAGTGCTGATAGAGATAGGGGTCGGCCGTGTAGTAGGCGGAAGCCTGGTCGAGGAGCTCCTCGATGCGGGCCGCGCCGTCGGTCCCGGGTGCGAGGGGCAGCTTCGCCGCCTCGACGATGAGGTGCTGACGGGCCCGCATCCACTGCCCGACCAGCATCGGGTGCGTGTTCACGAAGAACAGCAGGCCCAGTGCGGATCCGTTGCCGATGCCGATCATGCGGCGCAGCTCGGGCGAGAGCTCGACGGCGGCATCGCTGCGGTGGGCGGCGAGCGTGTTGGCGAGGTCTGCGGCGTACTCGCGCATGAGGTACGCGGTGAAGAGCTGGGCGTGCAGCGGATCGCGGAGGGGGTGCTCGTCATCGAGCGCGAGGAAGGACCGCGTATTGAAGGTGCCGTTGCCGTCGAGGCCGGTGTTGCGCATGAGGTACCCGATCTCCCAGAGGAATCGGGTGTCGGGCTGCCGGCCGTCGGCGAGCGCGTCGACGACATGGTCGAAGGCGCGGAAGCTCCGGTTCGACCTCGCCCAGGTCAGGGTGCCGGGCACGGCGCGCCCGACGTAGAGCTTCGGCAGCTCTTCGCGCGTGACGGCACGGCTCTCGGGGGTGGTCTCGCCCTCGATGAGGGCGGCCATCATGTCCCAGTTCTTCTCAGTGATGCGGCCGGTGCGGCTCGACAGGTCGGGCTCGAAACCGTAGACGACGAAGTCGAAGACGCGGTCGCGCGCGTGGACACGGTAGAGCGCCTCGCCGCTGGACTTCTCGTCGATGTCGAAGGCGACGCGTTCGATGCGCCAGTTCTCGCGGACGACGCGTTCGAGCACCGCGCGGGCGGCCGAGACGCGGCTGGGCGCGAGCGCCTGCAGGCGTTCGGGCCGCATGAGCAGTTCGGGGTCGGTGAGGCGTTGCTCGACCGAGACCTCGGTCATGGTGGTCATGTGGGTGTTGGCTCCTTGGGATCAGGCAGAGGTGGGTCAGGCTGAGGTGAGGCCGTTGGTGGCCGAGATGAGGTCGTCGAGGTCGCGAGCGGCGGGTTCGAGCACGGACAGGGCGTCGCGCACCTTCGTGCGACCCTGGGGCCAGTGGGCCGAGAGGGCGTAGCGCACGCCGCCGATCGCTCGTCCGACGGGGACGGCGACGACCTCGATCGGGTCGAACTCGTCGTCGAGCACCGTCGCGTAGCCGTGCGATCGCACCGATTCGAGCTCGGCCGGTTCCGCGAGCTCGATGCCCGTGCCGACGAGACGCCGATAGTCGTCGGGCGTCGCGTACGCGGTCAGCACGAGGCCGAGCGCACTGTCGATGATCGGGAACCGGTGACCGTGGCTCACGGTGACGCGGACACCGCGGGTGGGCACACCGCGCTCGATCACCATGATCTCGTCGCCGTCGACGGCCGCGAGCGAGACGACCTCGCCGAGAGCCTCGGCCGCAGCGGCGATGCGCTCGGCGATGCGGGCGTTGAGCCCCGCGTGCCTGAGCGCGGCCTGCCCGATGCGGATCGCACGGAGGGTGAGCGCGTACGTGCCGTTGTCGAGGTTCTCGAGCCAGCCGGCGGCCACGAGCGTCACGAGCTGCCGGTGGACGATCGAGCGTGACGCGCCGACCTGTCTGGCGAGCTGCGACACCCCGACGGGACCGGAACTGTCGGCGAGCGCGTCGAGCAGCTGCAACATCTTCAGGTTCGATGAGAGCGGCGCGGTGCCGGCTTTCACCTCGGTGCTGTTGGTCATCTTGCTCCGTCATTCATTTCGTGACAAGTATTCGTCATAGGTGACGCGAGCAATGTATCCACACTCGCGGCGAGTGTCAATGACGACGTCGTCCCAGACAAGACAGCCGGGTCTCTCGGCTATTTCATGCGGAATGTTGCAAGTCGGTTTCACGCTGTTCCCATTCGGCATGCGCGTGTGTAATATCGCCAGCACCCTGCTCGAAAAGTGACATACGTCATCTATACGGTGACAGCCCTCTCCGAAGCGTCGAGATCCGGCGCCTCGAACCACGAACGCAGCGACGACGACGTCGCCCAGCATCGGCGAGGCCCTCGGCCCACGCCATCCTCCCGAAGGGACCGGAATGAACACCAAACACTCCCGGAGGACGGCGGCTGCAATCGCAGTCGCGGCCTCCGGACTCCTGCTCGTCACGGCCTGCTCTTCCGGCGACACCGCTCCCGCGGCCTCGTCGAACCCCGACGTGCTCGTCATCGACCAGTCGTTCACCGCGCAATCGATCGACCCCGCGACGATCTTCCAGGTGACCGACGCGATCGTCGCGACCGGCATCTACCAGACGCTCGTGTCCTACCAGGGCGACGACCCCACCCCACAGCCGCTGCTCGCCTCGGCGTACGCCGTGAGCGACGACGGGCGATCGGTCACGTTCACGCTCGACGAATCCGCGACGTTCGCCAATGGCGAGCCGGTGACCGGCGACGACGTCGTCTTCTCGCTCAAGCGCCTGCGCAACCTCAAGTCGAGCCCGTCGTACCTCATGGACGGCCTGACCGTCACGGCGCCCGACGAGCACACGGTGGTCGTGGCATCCGAGAACCCGGCCTCGTACATCCCGAGCCTGCTCACCTCGACGGCGACCTCCATCGTCGAAGCCGATGCGGTCCGCGCGGCGGGCGGCAGCGACGGAGACGACGCAGCCGAGACCGACGGCGCCGCGGCGCTGTTCACGTCGGCCGAGAACGGCGTGGGCAGCGGTCCGTACCAACTCGAGTCGTACGACACCAACTCGCAGATCACCCTCGTGAGCAACCCGGAGTGGTGGGGCGGCGACCCCGCCTACGAGCGCATCGTGATCCGCAACGTGAAGAACCCGCAGCAGCAGAAGTCGAGCGTCGAGTCGGGTGAGAGCCAGATCGCGCTCGACATCCCGGGGCGCGTCGCCGAGGGCATCTCCACCGATGCGCTCGAGGTGAACGCGTACCCCTCCCCCGAGGTGCTGTACCTCGCGATGACCATGGACCCCTCGTCGCCGACGGCGGATCCCGCAGTTCGGGACGCCATCCGGCTCGGCCTCGACTACGACGCGCTCGTGCAGCTCGCCGGTCCGGGCACGCTGCGAGCCGCCGGCATCATCCCGTCGAACCTGATCGGGTCGATCCCCGCCGACGAGGCGATCGAGACCGACGTCGAGACCGCGAAGCAGATGATCGAGGACGCCGGTGCCACGGGCTCGAAGATCACGTTCGACTACGCGAACGACTACACCAGGCTCGCCGGCATCGACTACAACATCATCGCGCAGGCCATTCAGACGCAGCTGGGCGCCATCGGCCTCACGGTGGAGCTGAACCCCACGCCGACCTCGACCTCGCTGCAGCGCTACATCGACGGCGAGACCCAGCTCGCCCTCTGGTCGTGGCCGCCGGACTACGGCGACCCCGACAACCTGCTCGTGTTCGGCCCCGGCGCCCTCATCGGCGAACGCGTGCAGTGGACCGCCGACGACGCCCCCGACGTGGTCGCCCTCGGCGACACCGCCCGCACCGCGCTCGGCGACGGCCGCGAACCCGCCTACCTGGCGTGGAACGAGGCGATCGTCGACCAGGCTCCCTACGCGTACCTGCTCGAGCCCACCTTCACCCTCGTCTCGTCGAGCGCCGTCGGTGCGAAACTCGATCCCATGGCGAACCTCAACCTGTCGCAGATCGCGGCGAACTAGGCGAATGATGTCAGCTCCCTCCGTCGACTCGGTCGGGGTGTCCGCGGACACCCCGACCGGGCCCCCGGCCGGCAATGGCGGCTCGGGCTACGCGCGGTTCGTACTGCGCCGACTCGTGGCATCCGTCATCACCCTGTTCGGGATCACGATCGTCTCGTTCGGCATCAGCGTGCTGGTGCCGGTGCGAGCCGAAACGGTCAACCTCAGCCAGCAGGCGCTCGCGAACCCCGAGGTGGTCGCCGCGTTCCGAGCGAAGTTCGGTCTCGACCTGCCCATCTGGGAGCAGTACCTGCGCTATCTCGGCGGGCTCCTGCACGGTGACCTCGGCCTCTCGCAGCAGACCGGCAATCCGGTCTCGGCCGACCTCGCGAACTACGCGCCCGCGACCCTCGAACTCGTCGTCTACGCGACGCTCATGTCGCTCGTGGCCGGTGTGGTCTTCGGCATCATCGCCGCCGCGATGCGAAACCGCTGGCCGGATCACCTCGCCCGCATCGTCTCGCTCGTCGGCGTGAGTCTGCCGACGTACTGGCTCGCGCTCGTCGGCTCCACCTTCTTCTTCCGCCAGCTCGGCTGGCTGCCCGGCAGCGGACGACTCGACGCCACGATGATGCCGCCGCCCCGGGTCACCGGGTTCTACACGGTCGACTCCCTGCTCGCCGGGCAGTTCGACGTCTTCCAGTCGGCCGTCGCCCACCTCGTGCTCCCCGCCTCGATCCTCGCGATCTCGACGCTCGGCATGATCCTGCGCTTCACGCGGAGCTCCGTGCTCGACGGTCTCGGCACCGACGCCGTGAAGGCGGCGAAGGTCAAGGGGCTGCCCACGCACCGGGTGCTCATGCGCTACGGCGTGCGCATGGCCTCGAGCCCGATCATCACCGTCGCGGCCCTCTCGTTCGGCTTCCTGCTGGCCGCGACCGTCTACGTGGAGCAGATCTTCTCGTGGGGCGGCATGGGCCAGTACGCCTATCGAGCCTCCACGAACCTCGACCTCTCGGCGATCACCGGTATCTCGGTCGTCGTCGCGGTGATCTTCCTCCTCGTCAATTTCCTCGCCGACCTGCTCGCGTCGGCATTCGATCCGAGGATCCGACTCCAATGACCAAGACCGATGTCGTCGCCGCCGTGCGGCAGGCGACCACCTCCGAACTCAGGCGCCGTTCCCGACGCGTGCCCGCCTGGATGCGCCGGCCCGGCACGATCTTCGCCTTCGCCGTGCTCCTCATGTGGCTGGTGGTCATCGCGCTGCCGTTCCTGCGTCCGTACGACCCGCTGGCGACGGTCGGGCCGGCGCTGAATCCGCCGTCGCCCGACTTCCTCCTCGGCACCGACGCCCTGGGCCGCGACAACCTCAGCCGCACGCTCTCCGGTGCGACCGTGTCGATCCCGAACGGCATCGCGATCGTGCTCGCCGCCGCCGCGATCGGCACGACGATCGGCCTCATCGCCGGATTCTTCGGCGGATGGGTCGACGAGGTGCTCATGCGCATCGCCGACCTCGTGTTCGCGTTCCCGAGCATCATCCTCGCCATGGCGATCGCCGCGGCCCTCGGACCGAGCGTGCAGAACGCCGTGATCGCGGCCGCCATCAGCTGGTGGCCCGCCTACGCGCGAGCCGTCCGCTCGATCGTGCTGGCCATGCGCGAGTCCGAGTTCGTGCTGTCGAACCGTCTCTCGGGTGTCGGCACGTTCCGTTCGATCGTCGTCGACATGCTGCCCGCCGTGCTCGGCTCGGTCCTGGTCCTCGCGATGCTCGACATCGGGGCGGCGATCCTCTTCCTCGCCGGCCTGTCGTTCCTCGGGCTCGGCTCGGTTCCGCCGACGCCCGAGTGGGGATCGATGATCTCGGGTGCCGTGCAGTACTTCGACGAATGGTGGCTCGCGGTCGCACCCGGGCTCGCGATCGTGTCGGTCGTGCTCGCCTTCAACCTCATCGGCGACGCGCTGCGCGACCAGCTCGAGCCGCGACTGCAGGAGATGACGGGAGAACAACTGTGAGCATCCTCGAAGTCACCGGCCTCACGGTCACGCGTCCCGACGGCCTCCGACTCGTCGACGAGGTCACCTTCGACGTCGACCGCGCCGAAGTGGTCGGCATCGTCGGCGAGTCCGGGTCGGGAAAGACCATGACCGGCATGGCGCTGCTCGGACTCGTGCCCGAACCGCTCACGGTCGGCGGGTCGATCCGACTGAACGGTCGCGAACTCGCGACGCAGTCCCAGCGGCAGTGGCAGCGGACCCGTGGGCGCGAGATCGCCATGGTGCTGCAGGACCCGTCGTCTTCGCTGCATCCGATGCTGAAGCTCGGGGAGCAGCTCACCGATCACCTGCGAAGCCACCTCGGCATGCGCCCGAAGGCGGCCAGGGCCCGGGCGCTCGAGCTCCTCGAACAGGTGCACCTGCCCGACGGCGAGGACATCCTCCGCCGGTTCCCGCATCAGCTCTCGGGCGGCATGAAGCAGCGCGTCGCGATCGCGATCGCCCTCGCGTGCGAGCCGGCCGTCCTCGTGGCCGATGAGGTGACGACCGCGCTCGATGCGAACATCCGCGTCGGCATCCTGCGACTGCTCGACGAGCTGAGACGCACGACCGGCATGGGCATCATGTTCATCACGCACGACCTCGCCATGCTCTCCTCGTTCGCCGACCGCGTCAGCGTGTTCCGTCGGGGCGAGATCGTCGAACAGGCGAGCGCCGCCGAGCTGTTCGCCAACCCGCAGCACCCGTACACGCACGAACTGCTCGACGCCGTGCCGAGCATCCCCTGGAAGATGGTCGACCTGGAGCCCGTCGGCTCCCCCGCCGAAGGGACCCTCGACGATGACTGAATCCACCCCCCTGCTGCGCGTTCGCGACGCAGAGGTGACCTACAAGGGCCGCGGGCGCTCGGCGAAGCTCGCCGTTCGCGGGGTGAGCCTCGACGTGCACCCCGGCGAGATCGTCGGCATCGTCGGCGAGTCCGGCTGCGGCAAGTCCTCGCTGGCGCGCGCCATGGTCGGCCTCCAGGCGACCTCGGGTGGCAGCATCGAGTTCCTCGGCGAGCGTGTGCGGCCCCTGCCGATCCGCCGTCGTGCCGCCTCGATGATCCCGCTGCAGATGGTGTTCCAGGATCCGAATGCGTCGCTCAACCCGCGGCGACGGGTCGACGAGCAGATCGGCGAGGTGATCCGGGGCAGCCGGAAGGCCATGCGCCAGGCGGTGCCCTCGAAGGCCGAGGTCGATGCGCTCGTCGCCGACGCGCTCGACCGGGTCGGCCTCGACCCCGCCCTGCGCCGCCGCTACCCGCATGCGCTGTCGGGCGGCCAGCGGCAGCGCGTCGCGATCGCGAAGGTGCTCGCCGTCGACACGAAGATGATCATCGCCGACGAGCCGATCGCCTCGCTCGACGCGTCGTCGCAGAAGCGGGTCGGCGCACTGCTGCGCAACCTCGTCGACACCATGGGCATCGGCATGGCGATCATCTCGCACGACCTCGCCGTCGTCGCCTCGATCGCGGACACGATGGCCGTGATGCGAGCGGGCGAGTTCGTCGAGAAGGGCACCGCCGAACAGCTGTGGACGCACGCGCGCCAGCCGTACACCCGGGAGCTCCTGGGCGCCGTTCCCTCGCTCGTGAGCAGGGCGGCATGACCGGCCCCGACCGGAGCGGCCGACCCGAGGCCGTCCTCCGGCGGATCCCTGCCGAGGCCGAGGCCGACGCGCTCTCGGCCGATGCCGTCGTCGTGGCGGGCACGGTGTACTCGACGGTCATCCCGACCGACGAGCACGACGAACTCGCCGGTTCGACGATCGAATCGCAGGCCGAGCAGGCGATCGCGAATCTCGACGCCGTGCTCCGGTCGGCGGGGTCCGACCTCGCGTCGATCGCGCACCTCACGATCCACCTGACCGACATCTCACGAGACCGGGCCGGATTCAACGCGGTCTACCGCGAGTGGTTCCCCTCCGACCGCGTGCCGGTCCGGTGCGCGGTCGGGGTCGCCGCGCTCGCCCGCCCCGGCATGCTCGTCGAACTCACCGCGATCGCCGCGGTCACCGCTCCGTCGGGGCGGTGACCGCGGCGTCGGGGCGGTGACCGCGGCGGGCCACTGACCCGTCGGGCCGCTGACCGGGCGCGACGCTGCCCCGGCTCTGCGAGGGCTCGGATGGCGCGGCTCAGCGCCCGGCGACGAGGTCGGCGAGGTGCGCGATCGGCGACGTGGTCGAGCGGCCGCCCTGCTCGGCACGATCGGCCGCATGGTAGGCGCCGTAGATGCCCTGCACGGCGAGCCAGCGCAGCGGCTCGACCTCCCACGTGCGGGCGCGGTGGCCGACCCAGGGCAGCCGGGTGAGCTCGGTGTCGCGCCCGAGCACGAGGTCGCGCAACGTGCGTCCGGCGAGGTTCGTCGCCGTGACGCCCGTGCCGACGTATCCACCGGCCCAGCCGAGGCCGGTCGCCGCATCGAGGCCGACGGTGGCCGCCCAGTCGCGCGGCACGCCGAGCACCCCCGACCAGGCGTGGTCGATCGCGGCATCCGCTGCACCGGGGAAGAAGCGTGCGAGCAGCGCGCCGAGGCTCGCGATCGTGCGCTCCTGGGTGCGCCCGTCCTGGTCGACGCGCGAGCCGTAGCGGTAGGGCACGCCGCGACCACCGAACGCGATGCGGTCGTCGGCGGTGCGCTGCGCGTACATGTAGACATGCGCCATGTCGCCGAGCGTGTCGCGCTCGTTCCAGCCGATCTCGTTCCAGACGGATGCCGCGAGCGGCTCGGTCACGATGAGCGACGAGTTCATGGGCAGCCACGTCCGGTGCTCGCCGTGCAGATCGGGCGTGAACCCCTCGGTCGCGCGCAGCACGTGGGCGGCGCGCACGGTGCCGTGCTCGGTGCGGGCTTCGCCCTGGCGGATTTCGGTGACGGTCGTGTTCTCGTAGATCGCCACGCCGAGTCGTTCGACGGCGTCCGCGAGACCGAGCACGAGCTTGGCCGGGTGGATGCGGGCGCAGTGCGGGTGCCACGTCGCGCCGAGCACGCCGGCGACGTTCACGCGATCGGCGGCCTGTCGGGCATCGAGCAGTTCGAGGTCCGTCGCGGGCCACGTCTGCTCCGAGGCGGCGTAGCCCCGCAGCCGCGCGAGCTGCGCCGGAGTGGTCGCGACGTTCAGTTCGCCGCCCTTGCGGATGTCGGCGTCGATGCCCTCGGCGCCCGCCACCCTGATCACCTCGTCGACGGTCTCGTTGAGTGCGACCTGCTGGGCGATCGCCGCGTCGCGGCCGTGCCGCTTCACGTACTGCTCGCGGCCGCCCGTGACCGAGTTGGTCAGCCAGCCGCCGTTGCGACCAGAGGCGCCAAAGCCTGCGAACCGGCGTTCGAGCACGGCAACGCGGATGCCGGGCTGGTCGCGCTTGAGGTAGTAGGCCGCCCAGAGTCCGGTGTACCCGGCACCGACGATCGCGACGTCGACGTCGAGGTCGCCGGGCAGGGCCGGTCGCGGGGTCGGCATGCCGACCTGCTGCAGCCAGAACGAGACGCCGCCGTTGACGGTCATGCGTGGTCCTCTCGGGGTGGGGTCGCCGCGGGATCCGGCTGGCGAAGCGAAAGATATCTGCGCGTTGTACAACAACGTTTTGAAACGTAGCGCCGGCATGGCAGGCTGTCAACACGGGATCGTCGCTCGACGGACCCGAAGCCGCCGCTCTCCGGGAGGAGCCCCGTGCCGATCGACGTCGACCCCGACGAACGCCTCGCCGACATCGCCCGCGCCACGGTGGACGTCGCACGCGAACGCGGCACGCGCTCCGTCACGCTGCGGGCCGTGGCCGAACGCCTCGGGCGATCGACGGCGTACATCACGAACTTCGTGCCGTCGCGCGCGCACCTCATGGCCAACGCGCTCGACCACGCCCGCACCCAATGGGATCTCGAACGGCTCGAGCACCTCGGCGACCTCGTCGGCGTCGAACGCCTGGCCGCCCTGAGCCGCTGGATGTGCACCTCCTCCCCCGAGGAGAACGTGCTGCGCAGCCTCTGGATCGAGGTCATCGCCGACGTGCGCGGTGCCAACCTGCGCGCCTACGAGGTCGTGCGCAGCGTCACGGATGCCACGTACGGCAAGTTCCTCGACGGCGCCGGCCACGTCGAGGCGGGCGGCGAATCCGTCGACCGCGAGACGGCGGCGCACATCGCCGACATCCTCTACCTCTACTGCCGCGGCTACGAGGTCAAGGCCGTCGAGGACCCCGACGTCTGGACCGACGCGCGCGTGCAGGCCTCGCTCGAGGTGCTGCTGCGCACGCTGGTGTTCGCCGACGCCGTTCCGTCGACCCGGTAGGCGGCGCGGCGGTTCGCGCGACGCCCGGCAGCGGATTGCGACTCGGAGCCGGCAGCCCGAGCCCCGAACTGGGGCCTCCAGGAGGGCGAAACAGAGGAATGCTCATCGATAGCATTCGGGCAGCACATCCGGAATTCTGCAGCTGAACCGGAGGAGGGTCCATGTCGACCGCTCCCAGCACGACGTCTGCGACCGATGCGGTCGAGACCGGCGGTGCCGAACGCGTCGAAGACTCGGTCGGACGGATCGAACGCTGGGTCCGATCCAAGCGCCCGACGGCCGCCCTGCTGCTGTTTCTCGTGCTCGTCGCGCTGGCCGCGATGATCGTGCATGCGGAGCTCGATCGGCTGATCGCCGGCGCGCTCGATGCCGAAGGCCGAAGCGCGCCGCTCGGCAAGGCGATCGGTCCGCTCGCGTTCGCCGCCCGTGACGAGACCTGGGCGGTGTGGAACGCGACGACGAGCGGGCAGGCGGTCGGCCGGTGGATCGCCATGGCGGTGCTCGCCGACGCCGTGCTCATCGTCGCCTACGTCGCGCTCTTCCTGCGCGCGATCTCCGCGTCGTACGCGAAGCGCGCCAAGCGACGGCTGCTCGAAGCGCTGGTCATCGCGGAGCTGGTCGAGGCCGCCCTGCTCACGGCTGCCGCCGCCACGCTGGTCCACGAACTGGATGTGTCATCAACGGTGCCATGGCTCCTCGCCACCGTTTCGACCGTGAAGTGGGCGATGTTCCTCGCACTGGTGGTCTCGCTGCTCATCGACTTCAGTTTCCGGCGGCGAGCGCTGGCGGCCCTGCGTCGCATCGGCCGTGCGATCTGGTTGCACCGCCTGTCAGTCGTGCTCGTCGTGCTCCTCGTCGCCCTGACGTGCATCCCCTCAGATGGCGTCCTCGACCAGCTCCCCGACCTGCAGCGACAGTGGGCCGACGGTACGCAACTCGGGCATGCGGCGGCCGCGATCGTTGCGACGCTGCTCGCATCGCTGGTCGCGTTCACCTTCGGACGCATGCGGGCGCGGGCGCCTGTCCAGGTGTTGCGCGAGTCGGAACTCAACCTGCGCGGCGTCTACGCGTATCCACGGCCGTACTCCCGCGGAGTGCGAAGTCGAGGACTGAGAGCACCGTACGACGTACGCGGCGAACACCAGCGTCAGGACTACGACGTGCCGGCGGTCTTCCGCATCGGTTGGATGGATCTCTGGTGGGGCGCCCCGATCGTCGGCTTGGTGTTCTTCGCCGCGGTAGGAGGATGGAACGCGATCCGATGGTCGACCCTGGTGTTCCTCGCCATTCCGGTCGCAGTCGTGCTGGCCTCGCTCTTCTCGATCAAGGCTCCCGATCGGTGGTATCCCCGCGAGACCCAGGAGCTTCGCGCGCGGTACGCCTGGCTGACCGGCGACCTCATCGCCGTGCTCATCGTGGGCGTCGTCGGGCTCGGTCTCGTTCGATCCCTCGCCGGACCGGTCGCCGCGCAGATCGCGCTCGCCGCGATCGAGCCGACACCGTGGTCCGTGCCGCCGCTGGTGCTCGGCGGGTTGACCGTGCTCATGAGCCCACTCCTGCTCACGATCCACGGCCCGAGGGCGACAGGTCGCTTCGCCCGTTTCAGCCCGCTCTTCGACCTGGATGTGCGGAACCGGATGGTGGTCCACCAGGCACTGCTCGCCGTGCTCACCGGCGCTGCCGCGCTTCTCCTCTTGCACATCGCGGTGGCGCCGCGATGGTGGGCCGAGTCGATCGGCGCCCCCGCACTGACCGTGTTCGCGCTCACGCTCTGGGGCGTCGTGCTCGGCTCGTTC
This sequence comes from Agromyces aureus, assembly GCF_001660485.1. Taxonomy (GTDB): domain Bacteria; phylum Actinomycetota; class Actinomycetes; order Actinomycetales; family Microbacteriaceae; genus Agromyces; species Agromyces aureus. Next base: position 991,596 of record NZ_CP013979.1, on the reverse strand, counting down.
ACGATCGCCGTGCAGGAGTACCCGCCGCTCCCGATCTTCATCAGGCTGCACCTGCGAGCAACCCCGGTGCTCACGCTCGCGATCACGATTCCGCTCATCGCCATGGTCTTACTCGCCTCGTCCGACGTGGATGATCCGCAGCTGCATGCCGTGCGCACGCCGACCGGCGTGCAGGTGGCCCCGTTTGAAGCCGTTTCATCCGTGGAGGCGCAGCTCGATGCCCGCCTGGACGACATCGAGAAGGCGGCGTGCACCCTGGCCGTCGGCGGGCGATCCGTTCGCCCGGCGCTCGTCGTCGCTGCCGAGGGCGGCGGCATCCGGGCCGCTTACTGGACCGCCCGCGTCTTCGAGACGTTGGCCGACCAGAGCCCCTGCCTGGCGGACAGCGTGCTCGTCTCCAGCGGCGTGAGCGGCGGGTCGGTCGGAATGGCCGTGACGGCAGCCCTGCAGCAACAGGCCGGACGGCTGCCGGCCGAGTTCGAGCCGTCCGTCTGCGACGACGACCAGAGGGCTGCGGAGACGACCCGCGTGCAGTGCCTGCTCCATGGGCTCGCGTCGCCGGAGACGATCGGGGTCGGCCTCGCCGGCCTGCTCGTGCGCGACCAGATCGTCGGCCAGACCGGCGTGCATCTCCCGACCATCGGCATGCCGGCCTCGACCGACGACTTCGCCGCGACCGACCGCGCCACGCTCATCGAGCAGAGTTGGATCGACGATGTCGAGGCCCTCAGCCTGCGTCCGAACTGGCGGACGTCGACCGCGATCGGCCTGCCGGTCTTCAACTCGACCGATGCCCGGACCAAGTGCAAGGTGCTCATCGGCCCGATGCCGTTGACCGGCGCGGACGCACCCGACGGAGATCCCACCGGTGCGGACTGGGGCTGTGCCGAGCCGGGCGAGATGCCGAGCGCCCTGCCGGTGCCGGCGTCGTGCTTCGCGCATCTCGACTGGGCGGGCCTCGCGATGCTCTCGGCCCGGTTTCCGACCGTGACGCCTGCGGCGCGCTTCGAACCGAGCGACGGATGCGGGGACGAGGATCTGCAACTCGTCGACGGCGGCTACGCCGAAGGTTCGGCACTCGGCACGGTCGCCGATCTGGCGCCGCTCATCGTCGACCGGATCGGTGAGGCCAATGCCGGCCGCACCGGCGCCTCGACGCCTCCACTCGTGCCGATCCTCGTGTACGTGAAGAACTCCGCCGGGTACGACCTCGCCGCAGACGTCGCGAAGGTCTCGGCCGAGCCGTTCGTGCCGATCGTGGGCAACGCCGCGAAAGGGCAGCAGATGACCGCCCCCGTATTGATGCAGCGCATCGGCGCGACCTTCGCACAGACGCCGGGGGCGACGACCGAGACCGATGCCATGGACGACACGTTCCCAGGGCTCTCGGTCACGGTCGCTCCGCAGACCGTGCCGACGATCGTGCCTCCCCTCGGATGGGCGCTGTCGTCGTACAGCATCGACAGCCTCGAGGCCGCGCTTCGCGGCCAGCTGAGGCCCGCCGTCAGCGACGCACCGACACTCTTCTCGCTCATCTCCCGCGCCACCGCGGAGTAGCCGCGCCGTCGACCGTGCACGCCGGGCGCCACGAGTCGAGGCGCCTGTCCCGACTCACACGCGGGCGTGCGCCCGCTCCTGCCGGCCGACCGGGCGGAGGGCGGCGAAGCGCGCTTCGGTCTCGCGCAGCATCCGCTCGCGCTGTTCGGGGGTCTTCTCGGTGACGGACGCAAAGTTGACCCAGCGCAGATTCTTCACGCCGATCTTGCCGAAGGTGCCCTTGAACAGGATCTTCGTGAGCGGGTCGCGGAACCACCAGCGGTAGGCCGCATCGGGCGTGGTCATGATCGACAGCACGGTGACGCCCCCGAGCCGCGGCATGAGGTTGCGGAAGGGATTGCCCTTCGCGCCGGCGATCTCCTCGAAGACGACGCCCTTGGTGAGCACGCGGTCGAGGAAGCCCTTGGTCGCGGCAGGCATCGCCTCCCACCAGACGGGGAAGGCGAACACCAGGTGATCTGCGTCGAGCAGCCGTCGCTGATAGTCGACGACCACGGGGTCGACCATGGACTTCAGACGCCAGGCGACGAGGTCGTCGCGGCTCATGACCGGGTCGAAGCCGTCGGCGGCGAGGTCGACGAGGTCGATCTCGTGGCCCGCCAGGCGTGCGCCGCGGATGGCGGCAGCGGCGACGGCGGCCGTGAAGCTTCGTCGGTGCGGCACGTTATCGGACGCGTCGAGGGTGTAGGGGTGGTCGAAGACGAACATGATCCGCATGGCTGCTCCTATGCCCTGGTGATGATGGGTTGCTTGTTCAACGGTTGCATGTGCAACAGTAGCCTGTCAAACGAAACGACTAGACTCACGGCATGGACGCGGTCGATCTCCCCGACGAGCAGGCGCAGCTCTGGTACCTGATCCGCCGTGTGGCCGGGCTGCTCGACCGCACCGGCGACGCCCTGTTCCGCCGCGAACTCGACATCTCGCTCGCGCAGTTCCTCGTGCTGAGCGTCGTCGACGCGCACCCCGGTCCGCTGAACCAGCAGGCCATCGCCGACCGCCTCGGCCTCACGAAGGGCACCGTCAGCCGCCAGATCGAGCAGGCGGTCGCCGCGGGCCTCATGACCGCCGAGGCCAGTGCGAAGAACCGCCGCGAGAAGGCGCTCGGGCTTACGGCGGCAGGCACCGATCTCGTGCGGCGCGGCGATGCGCTCTACACCGAGGCGCGCAGCACGACGCTGCCGGCACCCGACGCCGACGAGCTCCGCGCCACCCTGCGGGTCCTCGAACAGATGAACCGCGCGCTCGACTGAGTCGATCGGCTACCGCTCGAGCACGGAGCCCGCGTCGAGCCATTCGAGCTTGCTCGGGTTCGCGAACGAGAAGATGCGCGTGATGCGTCCGCCCTCGACGACCACGCTCACGGCGCCCGCGAGCTGCCCCGCGATCTCGGCACGGATGCCGGGCTCGCCGTTCACGTCGACGACCCGCACGACGAACGGAAGCCCGAGCTTCGCGATGCCGCCGACGAGGTAGCGCGCGATCTTGTCTGCGCCGACGATGGGCCGCACCGCGGCTCCGCGCACCTGCCCGCCGCCATCGGCGACCGAGACCACGTCGGGCGCGAGCACGTCCATGAGCGCCTGCACGTCGCCGGAGTTCACGGCGGCGGCGAACCTCGCCACGACCTCCTCCTGCTCGGCCCGGTCGACGGTGACGCGCGGACGCCTCGCCGCGACGTGCTCCTTGGCGCGATGCGCGATCTGGCGCACCGCGGCCGGGGTCTTGCCCACGGCATCCGCGATCTCGTCGTACGGAACGTCGAACACCTCGCGCAGCACGAACACGGCGCGTTCGGCCGGACCCAGCGTCTCGAGCACGGTCAGCATCGCGATCGACACGCTCTCGGCGAGCTCGACGTCGGCCGCGACATCCGGACTCGTGAACAGCGGCTCTGGCAGCCACTCGCCGACGTACTGCTCGCGACGTCTCGCCTGGGTGCGGATCTGGTTCAGCGCCTGACGCGTGACGATGCGCACGAGGTAGGCGCGCTGGTCGCGCACCTGTGCACGGTCGACCTCGTTCCAGCGCAGCCACGACTCCTGCAGCACGTCTTCGGCGTCGACGGCGGACCCGAGCATCTCGTACGCGACCGTGAAGAGCAGATTGCGGTGCACGACGAACGCATCGGCGTCGGCTTCCGCCGCCGCGTCGGCACCGCTGCCACGGCTCATGCCGTCGAGCCTACGACTGACGACGGGGCACCCGTCGGCCCGGCGCTCGTCGATCCGGCTCCCCGCTCGACGAGCGGCGGCATCTCGCACGCGTCGGCGAAGCCGTCGGAGTGGATGCCCAGCGCGAGGTTCATGCGCGCGCTCATGTTCTGGAACGCGACCTTCGCCGTGAGCTCGATGAGCGCGGCCGGTCCGAGTTCGTCGAGCAGTGCAGCCGAGAGCTCGTCGGTGACGGTCGGCGGGGTCTGGCTCATCGCCTCGGCGTACTCCATCACGTTGCGTTCGAGCGGGGTGAAGACCGTGGCCTCGCGCCAGTTCGGCACCTGGCGCGCCTTCTCGACGTCGAGGCTCTCGTTGCGCGACTTGTAGTAGTTGAAGTCGAGGCACCAGCTGCAGCCGATGTGGGCGTCCGTCGCCATCACGGCGAGCGTGGAGAGATCGCCATCGAGCTCGTGGAGCGCCTCGACCTTGCGCCCGATGCCCATCGACGCGCGCATCAGCGCGGGGTGGTGCGCGAGCACGCCCATCGAGTCGGGCACTCTGCCGAGCATGCGGCGTGCCGCGACCTTCACGACACCCCCGAACACTCCGTTCAGCTCGGTCGGCGGGATGCGGGTCTGCGTGGTCATCGTGTCCTCCTGCGTTGCTCGACGGCCCGGCTTCGGCATCCGGATTGGCCCGTCGACATGAAGACACCGGTCGGATGCCGCGTGTGACATCCGTCCGATCGGCCGCGCTCACGCGAGCAGGGGCGACACCTGCCCGACGACGAGGCTGGGGCGCGACAGGTCAGCCGCGCTCGTCCTCGAGGCCGGTCGCCATCGCTGCTGACGCGGCACGATCGAGCAGGTCGCGTGAGACCAGCACGCCATGGGCGACGAACTCCGCCGGCACGTCGGCGATACCCGATTCGCGCCTCGCCGCAATGGCCGGCGACCCGAGCGGCAATGCGCGCGCCCTGGCCATGCGCCGATCCTCGCCGTGCACCCATGGCGGCAGCGGCACACCCTCCTCAGCGAGACGGTAGGCGACCAGAGCGGCCAGGGCGGAATCCCACGTCTTCGAACCGGTCGGTTCCGGCTCGGTGATCGCGAGCACGCCGCGCACGAGGCCGCGCTCCGCGGCGAGATCGGCATTGAGCGACAGGAAGGCCGCGGAAGCCGCGTCGAGATCGTCGGCGGCGAGCGCCTCCCGGATACGGCTGGCGACGCACACGACGTCGTCGCGCATGGTCGGAGCGGCGAACAAGCGGTGGCCCGTACCCGCGAGCAGGCGGGCGACCGTCTCGAACCGGGGGCTCTCACGCGCGGTCTCGGCGAGGGACACCCGCGCCTGCGGCACCTCGGTGCGCTCGGAGAGCTCGCGTTGCGAGAGTCGGCCGCTCTTTCGCGTCGATCGAATGAGCATTGCCGCGATTCCCATTGCGCTTCCTTTCTATGTGTGTATATATTCGTTTTACCGAATCATATCAGCCTCCAGGGCTGGTTCCCACCTCAAGCACAGGAGCCTCGCATGCCCGTCTACCGCCTCTCCGTTCCCGCCCGTCGCAGCATCAGCCAGCGCACGGTGCTCATCGCCGCCGGCTCCGTGCAGGCGATCATCACCGCACTCGCCGCGATCTTCGCCCGCTGACCCGGGGCAGCCCGACGGCTCGACCGCCCGGCCGCCCACCCTCGCTTCTCGCACCGACTCCGATCCGTCGAACGACCGAACCCCAGGAGAACCTCATGCCCATCCACCGCATCTCCATCCCGGCCCGCCGCAGCATCAGCCAGCGCACGGTGCTCATCGCCGCCGGCTCCGTTCAGGCGATCATCGCCGCACTCGCCGCGATCTTCACACGCTGACCATCACGCACGACCGAAGGCTCGGGTTCGGTCAGACCCCGCCCTCGAAGCGTGAAGGTCCGGCGCCGTCGCCGAGCGCCACGTCAATGCGCCGCAGGTGCCGCTCCGGCACTCCGACGAGATCGTCCAGCGGATGCCACGCGACCTCGGTCATCTCGCCGTCGGCGGGGTACGGCTCGCCCTCGATCCACGAGCAGCGGAACGTCAGGTCGAGGTAGTCGACCTGGTCGCCGTTCACGTGCGTGACCCGCGGCATCTGGTGCACCCACGCGAGCCGGTCGACGCGCACCCGCACCCCGGCCTCCTCGAGGGCTTCGCGAGCCGCGGCATCCGCCGGCTCCTCCCCCGGGTCGACGATGCCCGTGATCGGGGTGAGCAAGCCGTTGTCGGAGCGCCGCCCGAGCAGCACCTCGTCGCCCCGCACGACCACGGCCGTCACGCCCACGAGCGACAGCGGGGCGTGGCCGACGTGGCGGCGCAGTTCGAGCACGAATTCCGGGGTCGCCATGCGGCCACGCTACGCGAGCCGGACGGCGTTCGGGCCTCGGCCGCAGCAGTGCAGTGCGATGCCGCACGGCGGAATCCCGTTCGCGCGGCGGAATCCATGTAGGCGGGGATTCCGGCGCGCAGACGGGATTCCAGCACGCAACGAAGCGGATGCCGCGGCAGCACGTGGCTGCGCGGCGTCCGCCCGTCGTGGTGGTGGTGTCGTTACTCGGCGACCCCCTGCGCACGGCGTCGGCGCAGCGCGATCACGCCTGCGCCCGCACCGAGCACGAGCAGCGCGCCGGCGACTGACAGGGCGGTCCACGGGTCGGCGCCCGTGTGCGCGAGGCCGGCCGTCGAGCCGGAACCGCTGGTCGCGACCGAGCCGGAGCCCGTCGCGGAGGCTCCGCCGCCGGTCGCCGCGGCGACCGTGATCGGCGCCCAGCCGATGAGCGTGCCGTCGGCCGACTGGATCGCGACCTTGTGCGCGCCGGCGGCGAGCGTGTCGGGCAGCGTCACCGTGACGACCCCGTCAAGGCCGACGGCGGCCGAGCCGAGCGACGTCGGGGTCGAGTAGACCGTGCCCCATACCGTCTCGCCGGCGTGCGCGACCCCCACGTTCACGGGCAGCTTCGCGCCCGGCGCGGCCGTTGCCGGTGCCGTCACGCCGCCGCGGTTCGCGTCGGTGAGCAGCGCCTCGTCGATCGGCGCCGGCGCGGTGCCGGGGTCGGTCGGGTCGGTCGGGTCCGTCGGGTCCGTCGGGTCCGTGATGACCGCGCCGGGCAGGGTGCCCGTGCGGAGTGCGCCGGGCTTCTCACCGTCGGCGAACCACCACACCGGGCGGGTCGTGACGAGCGAGGGCGCCGGGGCGGCCGAGCTCAGCGATGCCGGGGCGGTCGCGAAGCCCTCGTTGTTGAGGTTCGGCATGCCTGCGGGGCGAGCGAGGTGCTCGACCGTGGGCTCGGCTCCGGCGAGCGTGATGCGCGCCGCCTCGCCCTCGCATCCGTTGTCGCACACTGCCCAGAGCCGGTCGAGCACCGTGTCGTAGTCGAGGGCCATGACGCCACCGAGACCCGGGTCGATCGACGCGATCTGGGCGAACGAGCCGTCGGCGTTCAGCGCGTACGCGTAGACCACGCCGTTGTCCTCGACCGCGACGAAGAACAGCCCGTCACCGTGGCCCGGGTAGCGGGCCGGGTCGTAGATCGCGCCGGTGTTGGCGTCGACGAGACCCTTCAGGTCGCTGTCCGCGACCCACTCGACGGCCTCGAGGCCCGTGTTCGCGGCAACCTGCGGGAGCGAGGCCGTGAGGTCCCACTCCTGTGCCGCGACGACGTCTGGGCCGGCGGCCTCGGGGTCGACCGCGAGGATCGTGTTCTGGTTCACGCCCTTGTCGGCGTTGTCGCGCTCGGAGGCGATGTAGATGCGGCCGTCGTTCGCGACCGTGATGCCCTCGGTGTCGGGGCCGGCCTTGGCGGGCAGGCCGGCGTCGCGCTGGAATCGCACGCGCTTGCCATCCGCCCAGCCGTCGGCGAACGACGCGCTGCCGTCGGCCTTCACGTCGAGCTTCCAGAACGTGCCGGTGCCGTTGTCGACGGCCCAGAGCACGACGCCGTCGGCCGTCTGCTGGGTGTCGAGGCCGGACGAGTCGCTGAGGAACATGGCCGCCTCGTCGACGACCGTCACGTCGGCCGCACCCGGCCAGGCCGCGACGACCGGTTCGGTCGGATCCGTCGGGTCGGTCGGGTCGGTCGGTCCGGTGCCGCAGGCGTTCGCTGCGCCCTTGGTCGAGGTCGCGGCGTCGATGAACGCGCCGGTCCCCTCGGGGCAGCGCGCCCACGTGACGGCGGCGTGCGCGGCCCACGAGTACTCGACGACCGTGATGCCGGCCGCATTGCGGATCGTCGCGACATCCGCCCCGCCGAGGCCGAACGTGAAGTGGGTCGCACCGTCGAAGACGAAACGGGCACCGGGCGCGAGCACGGTTCCGGATGCCACGGGGGTGACGTCGGCGGCGTGGCCCACGGGATCGTTGTCCATGAGGGTCCAGCCCGACAGGTCCACCGAGGTCGTGCCGGTGTTGATGACCTCGACCCAGTCGGTCGCGTCGCCGTTGGACTCGACCTCGTTGATCGCGATGGCCGGCAGCACGCAGTCGTTCGCCGCGCCGGGGGTGACGCGCGCGAGCGCGAAGGGACCGGTCGCGTCGGGGCAGCGCGCGTAGCTCGCCGCGGCCTCGTTGCCGTCGATGGCCGGGTGGCCGTTCCAGGAGTACTCGTCGAGCAGCTTGCCCGTGGTGTCGAACAGGCGGATCGAGTCGGACCCGCCGATGCCGATCGCGGCCTGGAACTCGAGGGGCTTGCCCGCGGCATCCGCACCGATGGTCGAGGCCTCGACGACGAGGCGCTGGCCGGCGGCGATCGAGGCGCCCGACGCGAAGAACCAGCGGTGGTCGTCGTCGTCGCTGTTGTCGCGCACCTCGTAGCCGCTCAGGTCGACGGCGGACTCGCCCGGGTTGATGAGCTCGATCCAGTCGGCGGGGCCCGAGTCGACCTCGTTCAGCACGACAGAGCCCGGCTTCGCGGGCTCTTCAGGGGCGGCACAGGCGTTAGCCGCGCCGAGCGTGACGGCCGTGGCGTGCGCCCACGCTCCGCCGTCGGCGCAGCGCGACCAGTCGGCGAGCGGCGCGGTGGCCGCGTAGGCGTAGGAGTCGACGACGGCGTTCGCGGCGTCGACCAGCACGACCTCGTCGCCCTTGCCGAGCCCGAACGGGAAGCCGAGGGGCGCGGCGTCCTTCTGGAGCACGAGGAAGCCGCCGGCGGCGAGCGTCGTGTTCGCCGGGATGGTGCCGCGCTCGACGCGCTTGTCGTCCATGACGGCCCAGCCCGAGACATCCACCGGGTCGGATGACGCGTTGAAGAGTTCGATCGAGTCGACGGTGCCGTGCGTGACGGTGTCGTAGACGATCTCGTTGACGACGACGCCGGGTGCGGCACCGTCTGCGGCGAGCGCGGCGCCGGGCGTCGCGAGCAGCGCCGCGCCGGAGGTCACGGCGAGCGCCGCGACCATCGCGGACGCGCGACGGATGGATGGGGAGAAGGGCATGGAGGGGCTCCTGACAGAGACGTGAGGGGTCGCAGCCCACTCGACCGTTCGGCGCTGAACGGAAGGTGTCCCGCCCGTGAACCCACGGAGTCGACGCCATGTCGAGCGGCCCTCGGTGGGTGGCGGCCGCCTCCCTGAGCCGCCTCGGAGCCCGCGCGGGTCAGCGCAGCAGGTTGCCGCTGATGGCGAGCGCGGCCCGCCGCGGCAACAGCCGCACCAGCGTGCTGTTCAGCGCGTTGCCCCGGCCCGACACGACGCTCGGCGGCGTGACTCGGCGATCGAGTTCGCGATGGGCGAGCTCCACGACCTGCGTGGGGGTCTGGAAGCGGCCGACCGCGGCATCCGCCGTTCCGACGACGTCGAAGAACTCGGTTCGCGTCGCACCCGGGCTGACGGCGAGCACCCGAACGCCCGAGTCGCGGGTCTCGTACGCGAGGGCCTCGGTGAAGCTCAGCACGAACGCCTTGGTCGCGCCGTACACCGCCATGCCGGGGCAGGGCTGATAGGCCGCGGTGCTCGCGATGTTGACGAGCACGCCTCGCCCGTCGGCGACGAGGTCGGGCAGGAACTCGCGCGTGAGCCCCACGAGCGATGCCACGTTCAGGCTCACCATCTCGGCGATGCGCGCTGGGTCGGCCTCGACGAACGCGCCCTTCATGCCGAATCCGGCATTGTTCACGAGCGAGTGCACCGCGATGCCCCGCTCGTCGAGGGCGGCGCGCAACACCGTCGGCGCATCGGCGGTCGCGAGGTCCTGCGCGAGGGTCGTGACCCGCACCCCGTGCTCGGCCTCGATGCTCGTGGCGAGGTCGATCAGTCGCGCCTCACGGCGGGCGACGAGCACGAGGTCGGCGCCGCGAGCGGCGAAGCTCGAGGCGAACTCGGCGCCGAGCCCCGAGCTGGCGCCGGTGATGAGCACGGTCTGTCCGCGATAGTCGTTGGTCATGGGACAAATGTAGACAGTGACATCATTGTTGTCAATGCCTACATGACGCTAGAGTGGGCGGATGAGCGAGCGCACCTACCACCATGGCAACCTGCGCCAGGTGCTGCTCGATCGTGCCTGGACGACACTCGACGACGACGGCCTCGCGGCGCTCTCGCTGCGGCAGCTCGCGCGTGATGCCGGGGTCAGCCATGGGGCATCGGCCCGGCATTTCCGCGACAAGCAGGCCCTCCTCGACGCCCTCGCCATCGCCGGATTCACGCGGCTCAACGCCGACCTCGCGGCGGCAGCGGCCGGGCCCGCGCCGTTCGATCGGCGCTTCCGCACGGCCGGGCTCGCCTACGTCTCGTTCGCCGTCGAGCACCCCGCGATCCTCGACACGATGTACACCGCCAAGCACCATCCGGATGCCTCGGCCGAACTCGTGCGACTCAGTCACGCCGGCATGGCCACCCTCGTCGCCCTCATCGACGAGGCCCAGCGATCGGGGGCGGTCCGCGCGGGCGACGCGAGCGAGTTCGCGCTCGTCGGGTTCGCCGCCGTGCACGGTGTCGCGGCGCTCGCCATCGACGACCTGCTGAACGGCACCGGCTGGCAGGATGCGGCCCAGGCCACCATCTCGTTCGTCTGGCGCGGGCTCGCGAACCCGGTCGAGGTCACCGCCTGAGCGACTTCGGCGCGTCGCGCGCGTGAGCTCCGGTCGGACGCGCGAGCGCCGGTCGGACGCGTGAGCGCCGGCCGGCCCGTGAGCCTCAGGGCGCGTGAGCGCCGGCCGACCCGTGAGCCTCAGGGCGCGTGAGCGCGGCCGGGCATGCGAGCCTCAGCGCGCGTGAGCGCCGGTCAGGCGTCGAGCGTCACGCGTCGAGCGCGCCGGCCCCGCACAGCCGCCCACGCACCCAGCCGGCGGCATCCGATTGCGCGAGCTCGCCCGAGCGGATGACACGTACGAACTCGATCGCCTCGGCGCTGAGGCGCCCGTCGGCCGTGTCGGGCCCGTCGCGCAGCACGTGCGTGGTGAGCCACTGCGCGAGCCGACCGCCGACTCGGGTCGCGACCGCGACGGTGCCCGCGAAGTGCCTCGCCTGGCCGTCGGTGTCGTCATCGAGCTCGGCACGGAATCCGCGCCCGCTGAGCCGGTTACTGCCGCCGGACGCGGCATCCGTGAACCAGAACGGGCCGCGCCGCACGCCGCCGACGCGTCCGAGCTCCTTCAGGAATCGCCGGTCGGTGTGCCCGCGCCGGGAGAGCTGCTCGATCGAGTCCGCGAGGGCGGCGCAGGCGTCCATCCGTCCACCGTAACCGGCGACGGCGGACTCGAGGACACGCGATCCACGATGACGCCGCGAGCGCAGTGCGGTGAGGCGTGGCGTGGTGCGGTGCGGTGCGGTGCGGTGCGGTGCTGCGGGCAACTCAGGAAGCACACACGACACGCGGGCGACCGGATGCCGCGGCGCGGCGTGTCATCGCGCGCATCCTGAATTGCCCACGCGACGCAGCACGGGTCGGCCGGGATCGGACTCGCCGAGACGAGCGAACGGCCGCCCGCGGCATCCGGCGCCCGATTGCGGCGCAACGCACGTCAGAGCCCTTCGGCGATCTCCTTGATCGCGGCCAGGCGGCGGTCCCACTGGGCGCCGATGGTCTCGAGCCCGCGCGCGGTCTCGGTCAGTTGCGCGCCGATGACGCGGAAGCGCACCTCGCGGCCAACGCGCACCGGCTCGACGAGGCCGACCTCCTGGAGCACGACGAGGTGCTTGGCGATCGCCTGGCGCGTCACGGGCAGGTGCCCGGCGAGGGCGGACGCCGAGGCGTCGCCCTCGCCGAGTGCGGTCAGGATCGACCACCGGGTCTCGTCGCCGAGTGCGGCGAACACCGGAACCAGCGTTTCGGATGTCACGCGTCGCCCTCGAGCAGGGCGACGAGCTTGTCGAGCTCGGAGACCCAGCCTTCGGCGTGCTCGGCCATGTTCCTCGCCGGGTCGGACGTGCGGTCGAAGCCGGTCTCGAGGACCGTGAGCTCGGTGCCGCCGTCGACGGACTCGAGCGTGAAGGTGAAGACGGTGGCGTGCTCGTCGAGCTCGTCGCGCAGGTGCCCGAGCGCGTCGTCGTTGCCCCAGCGGTAGGTGACGCTGCGGGGGGCGTCGACGGCCTCGACGGCGAGCGGCACGCGGCCGTACCCGTCGAACGTGATGCTGCCTCGAGCGCCCGGGCCCGCGCCGTCGAGTTCGGTGCGGCCGAACCACCGCGAGATGTGCGCTGGTTCGGTGACGGCCTGCCACACCTTCTCGACGGGCGCGGCGATGCGGATGGTGCGTCGCACCGCGTAGGCGGCCTCGTCGACGACGGATGCCTGGTTGTCGGTCATGCTCATGATTCTCGTTCCTCTCGATCGGACTTTGCAACCCTAGAGTTGCACTTCAGATCGCAAACCGCAACCCATTGGTTGCAAGTCGTCGACGAGCTCGAACGAGGTCAGACCGCCCGCACCGGTTGCCGCAGCACCGTGCGCAGCTTCTCGGGCGCAGTGCGCCGCGCATTGCTCAGGTAGATCTCATGATGCGACCCGTTGAAGGCCAGGCCGTGCTGCGGCATCCATTCGTCGTGCAGGCGCGCGAGCGTGGGCGCCTCGTCGTCGTACGACCCGACGTGCAGGATCTGCACCGACTCCCCCTCGTGCAGGTGCTCGAGGCGCAGCAGGTCGAGCGCCGGATTCGCGTCGGTCGCCGCCGTCGACGCCTTCGCGCGCACGGCCTCGACGCCGGCCGCGACGGCCCGCTCGTCGATCCAGTCGGGCTGGTTGACGAGCATGGTCCAGCTCCACGCTCCCTTGTCGCGCGCGACGAACGCCGCCCGGTCCTCGGCCCACCACAGCCCCTCGAGCGGCGCGACCGCGAAGTCGCGACCAGACTCGCGCTTGCTCGCGAACTTCACCGCGTAGGCCACTCCGAACAGGGCCTCGACCGCCTGCACGTATGCCGCCGAGGTGTTCGGGTCGCCGTGCCCGTCGATCGCGAGGTAGCGCAGCGGCGGCACCTCGACGACGACGAAGTCCTTCGCCGACGGCGCGTAGAGCTCCCGGTGCGCACGCTTCACGTCGTACTTCTCACCCGTGGGTTCGGTCATGCGGCCGAGCGTACGCGGGCCCGCGGTCAGAAGGTGGCCGGATGCCGCGGGCGGCCGCACGAGGCATCCGTCGCCCTGCTGACATCCGCACGCGACCGGCGTAGCGTGAGCGGCGACGCGAACCGGCCGACCGTGCCGGCGCACCAGGGGGTCGACGATGACCGGAATCTCACCCATCCAGCCGTGCCTGTGGTTCGACGACCAGGCGCGCGAGGCGATGGAGTACTACGTGGGGGTGTTCCCGGACTCGCGCATCGTCTCGATCGAGCCGTACCCCGACGAGTCACTCGACGAGCACTTCGAGGGCATGTCGAACAAGGTGCTGAACGGTCGGTTCACGCTGAACGGCGTCGACTTCACGTGCCTCGACGGCGGCCCGCTGTTCTCGTTCAGCGAGTCGATCTCGTTCGTCGTGTCGTGCGCCGACCAGGCCGAGATCGACCGCTACTGGGCCGCGCTCTCGCACGTACCCGAGTCCGAGCAGTGCGGCTGGTGCAAGGACCGCTTCGGCATCAGCTGGCAGATCATCCCGGCGAACATGGGCGAGCTGACGAAGCGGCCGGAGCAGATCCAGGTGATGATGCGCCAGAAGAAGGTCGTCATCGCCGAGCTCGAGAACGCGTGAGCGGATGCCGCGGGCGGCCGCCCGCGGCATCCGTCACCGCATGTCCGAAGCGGGCGTCAGCGCCCGTGGATCGTCAGTTCCGGGCGGGCGTCAGCGCCCGTGGACCTTCTCGATCGCCATCACGAGGATCACCCGGTCGGCCTTGTCGGCGGGCGCCTCCTGCTCGGCGTTGCCGTAGCGCTGCCCGAGTCGCACGTAGAAGGCGCCCTCGGGGTCGGGGATCACCTCGGCGAGCCGCCCGCGCACCTCGACGTAGCGCAGCGGGTTCTCGGGGTCGAGGGCCTCGAGCGTCATGTGCGGGTTCGCCTGCAGGTTGCGGAACTTCGCCCGCTTCGTCGTGTGCGTGAAGCGGATGACGCCGGCCGCCGCATCGAGCTCGAACCACATCGGGTTGACCTGCACGTCGCCGGCGGGGCGAACGGTGGCGAGGTGTCCGAAGACGGGCGCGGTGAGGATGCGGACGGCGTGGTCGTCGAGTTCGATCGTCATGCCTTCAGTCAACCGCACCGGCGTCGGTGGATGTTCCGGATGCCGCGGGCCGCGTCGCGCGTCAGATCTCGGTGTGGCCGAGCTCGGGCGCCGCGAGGGTGCGCACGACCGCGTCGGCGAAGCCCTCGAACTCGAGCACGACGACCTCGTTCGCGCCGGCGCGCGTGACGGGCGCGGGCACGATGAGCGTGCGCTGCGGCCCGCGCCGCCAATAGCGCCCGAGCAGGAACCCGTTGACCCACACGAGCCCCTTGCCCCAGTGCAGCGTGTCGAGGAACAGGTCGGCGGGCGCCGCGAGGTCGAACGCGGCGTGCGCGAACGCGGGACCGGCGACGGCCCCCCTGCCGTCGCCTGGGGCTGCAGCCGCCACGGGCGCGCGATCGAGGTCGATGGGCCGCACCCGCCAGCCGGTGAGTTCGACGCCGTCGAGCGCGACGCCGCCGATGAGGCCCTTGTGCTCGCCGAGGCGCGTGCCGTAGTCGACGCGCCCCTGGTCCTCGACGAGGATCGCGAGCTCGCCGCGCGTGCGGGGCAGCACGATCGAACGCTCGTGCGCGTCGCGCGACATCACGCCGACGGGCACGCCGTCGAGCAGCACCCAGGCGCGGTCGCGCACCTCCTCGCCGACGGCCAGCACGCCGGGCGCGGCGGCCCCGCCGTCGAGTGCGCCGTCGAACCATGCGTCGATCGCACCGAGGTCGTCGCCGGCGCCGAGCGTCGTCGTGAACAGCGCGAGGCCGCGGTAGTGCCCGAGCTCGTCGAACGTCGGCACGTGCTCGTGCGGCGCCTCGTCGCCGAGTGCGCCCGACGCGGCGAGCCCGAGCAGCGACGGCCCCACGGCGAGCGGGGCCTCGAGCTCGGGCGCCGGGCCCGCGGCATCCGGAACCTCGTCCGGCACCGGCGCATAGCGCGAGATGACCTCGCGGAACGCCCAGAACTTCTCGGTCGGGTGCCCCGCCTCGTCGAGCGGAGCGTCGTAGTCGTAGCTCGTCGTGATCGGCGCGTAGCGGCCCTTGTCGTTGGCGCCGTTCGTGAGCCCGAAGTTCGTGCCGCCGTGGAACATGTAGATGTTCACCGAGCCGCCGGCCGCGAGCAGCAGATCCAGTTCGTGGGCGGATGCCGCGGCATCCGTCGTGTGGTGGTGCGAGCCCCAGTCGTCGAACCAGCCGCACCAGAACTCCATGCAGACCAGCGGACCGGTCGGCTGGAACTCGCGCAGGGTCTCGAGGCGCTCGAGCGTGCGGGAGCCGAACGAGCCCGTGAGGTGCAGGCCGGGCAGGCTGCCGTCGGCGAGCATCTGCGGGGTCGGCTGGTCGATGGTCGTGAGCGGCACCGTGACGCCGGCATCGCGGGTGACCTCGACGAGATGCTCGAGGTAGCGCTGGTCGGAGCCGTAGGCGCCGTACTCGTTCTCGATCTGCACGAGGATCACCGAGCCGCCCGTGTCGATCTGGCGCGGCGCGACGATGTCGTAGACGTTGCGCAGGTACTCGGTCACCGCGGCGAGATAGCGCGGCTCCGAACGGCGGATGCCGACCTCGCGGTCGCGGAACAGCCAGGCGGGCAGGCCGCCGTTGTCCCACTCGGCGCAGATGTACGGGCCCGGGCGCACGATCGCGTGCATGCCCTCGGCGGCGACGAGGTCGAGGAACCGGCCGAGGTCGAGCCCGCCCGACGACTTCCACTCCCCCTCGTGCGGGGCGTGCCGGTTCCACGCGACGTAGGTCTCGATCGTGTTCAGGCCCATGAGCCGCGCCTTGCGGATGCGGTCGGCCCACAGGTCGGGGTGCACGCGGAAGTAGTGCAGTGCGCCCGAGAGCACGCGGAACGGGGCTCCGTCGAGCTCGAAGTCGGTCTCGCCGATGGCGAAGCGGCTCTGCGGGTGCTGGGCGGTCACGGCGTGTCCGTTCGGGATCTGACCGGCGGGGCCGGTGACGGTGGAGAGGTCATGCTGGCGGTGCTGGCGGTGCTGATGGTGCGGTGCGGGTGCGCGGCGGGGCCGGCCGACGACTGCCGGCCGACCCCGCCGCATCCGATCACTTGTTGACGGTGAAGCCCTGCCCGTTGCCGTACTCGACGAGCTGGTCCTGCCACGTGGCGAGGCCGTCGTTCAGGTCGGTGCCGTTGGCGTACGCCTGGCCCACGGTGTCGCCGAAGATGCTGTTCGCGTACACCTGGTAGGGCAGGTACGACCAGCCCGACGAGACGTCCTTCGAGGCCTGCGTCAGCACCTCGTTGATCTTCTGGCCGCCGAAGTACTCCGACTCGAGGTTCACGAAGTCGGGGTCCTCGAGGTCGGCAGTGGTCGCCGGGAATCCGCCGCTCGAGAGGAAGACCTCGATCGACGCCGGGTCGGAGTTCAGCCAGCGCAGGAACGCCGCGGCGAGCGCCGGGTTCTCGGACTGCTTCGTGACCGACTGGCCGCCGCCGCCGTTCTCAGCGGCGACCGGGGTGCCATCGTACGTCGGCATCGGGGCCACGCGCCAGTCGCCCGCGGCATCCGGAACGCTCGATTCGAGCACGCCGGGCATCCAGGCGCCGATCACGAGGGTCGCGATCGAGCCGTCGCCGAGGCCCTTGTACCACTCGTCGCTCCAGCCGGGGGTGCTCGAGAGCAGTCCGCCCTCGACGAGCTGGTTCCAGACGCCGGTCCACTTCTGCGTGCCTTCGTCGGCGAGGTCGATGGTCACGTTCGTGCCGTCGGCCTCGAACGGACGGCCGCCGGCCTGCCAGATCATGCTCGTCGCGAAGCCAGAGTCGCCGGTGTCGGCGGTGATGTACTTCGTCGGGTCGGCGGCGTGGAGGTCCTTGGCGGCCTGCACGTACTCGTCCCACGTGGTCGGCACGGCGATGCCGAACTGGTCGAACACGGCCTTGTTGTAGAAGAGGGCCATGGGGCCCGAGTCCTGCGGCAGGCCGACGAGCTGGTCGCCGACGTTCACGGCGCCCCACGTCGAGGCGCTGAACTGGTCCTCGAGGTCGCCGAGGCCGTACTGGCCGAGGTCGAGCAGCGAGTCGGAGAGCGCGAACTGCGGCATCGCGTAGTACTCGATCTGCACGACGTCGGGAGCGCCCGAACCGGCCTTGATCGCGTTCTGGAGCTTCGTGTACTCCTCGGTGTTCGTGCCCGCGTTGACGAGTTCGACGTCGACGTTCGGGTACGCCTCCTCGAACGCGGCGACCTGCGCCTCGGCGCTGGGGGTCCAGCTCCAGTACGTGAGCTTGCCGCCCTTCTCGAGCGCGGCGTCGAGGTCGGAGGCCGAGCCGCCGGCGTCGGAGCCGCCGCCGCCGGTGCCCGAGGAGCAGGCGGCGAGCGTGCCGACGAGGGCCGCGGCTGCGACGACCGAGAGGGTCCGCCGGAGGGCGGAGCGAGCGATGCTCATGGTGGTTCCCTTCACTTCGTTGTGTTCTGTCGTGTGGTGTGTCTTGGTGATGCGTGGTGTGCCATGCGGTTCCGGGGCAGGACGCTCCGGTGAGCGGATGGTGCGGTCGTGCAGGTCGTGCAGTGCCGCTCGGTCACTGCTTGACGCTTCCGGCGCTGAGTCCCGACTGCCAGAACCGCTGCAGGCCGAGGAACGCGACGACGATGGGGACGATGGTCAGGAGCGAGCCCGTGATCACCAGGTTGTAGATGGGCTGCGCGGCGACGCCGGTCGCCTGCGCACTCCACTGGTTGAGGCCGACCGTGAGCGGGTACCACGAGGGGTCGCTCAGCATGATCAGCGGCAGGAAGTAGTTGTTCCAGGTCGCGACGACCGTGAACAGCAGCACCGTGACGATGCCCGGCGCCAGCAGGCGGATCGAGATGGTGAAGAACGTGCGGAACTCGCCCGCGCCGTCCATGCGGGCGGCCTCGAGCAGCTCGGTCGGCACCGAGTCGACCGCGTAGACCCAGATCAGGTACAGCCCGAACGGGCTGATCAGCGACGGGATGATGATCGCCCACGGCGTGTTCGTGAGGCCCAGCTGGCTGAACATGAGGAACGTCGGCACCGCGAGCGCCGTTCCGGGCACCGCGATCGCGCCGAGCACGACGGCGAAGACCGCCTTGCGGCCCGTGAACCGGAACTTCGCGAGGCCGTAGCCGGCGAGGGTCGCCAGCAGCGTCGCGCCGCCCGCGCCGACGATCACGTAGAGCAGCGTGTTGCCGAACCACCGCAGGAAGATGCCGTCCTTGTAGGTCAGCGTCTCCCAGATGTTCTGGAACAGCACGAACTCGTCGTCGAACCAGAGCCCGAAGCTCGAGAACAGCCCGGCCTGCGTCTTCGTCGCGTTGATCACGAGCCACACGAGCGGCACGAGGCTGTAGATCACGAAGATGCCCATGAGCAGCGTGAAGGCGACGGACTTGCGGGGGCGCAGCGGCGAGGAGTACTTCGGGCGGTAGGACCCGCGCCGACGGGAACGGGCGCCTGGCGCACCACGGCCGCCCGCGGCATCCGTCGTGGTCATGACCTCGGTGAGGGTGCTCATCGCTCTTCCTTCCGCGAGCCGCGCAGCTGCACGACGTAGGCGATCACGGCGGTGAACACGCCCATGACGATCGCGACGGTGGCCGACGCGTTGTACTGCTGACCGGCGAACGAGAGGTTGTAGGCGTACATGTTCGGCGTGAAGTACGTGGTGATGATGTTCGGGGCGAGCGTGCGCAGGATGTTCGGCTCGTTGAACAGCTGGAAGCTGCCGATGATCGAGAAGATCGTGGCGATCACGATCGCGCCGCGCAGCGCCGGGAGCTTGATGCCGGTGACGACGCGCATCGGGCCGGCACCGTCGAGCTCGGCGGCCTCGTAGAGGTCGGTCGGGATGACCTTGAGCGCCGAGTAGAAGATCAGCATGTTGTAGCCGACGAACTCCCAGGTCACAATGTTGCCGATCGAGACGAGGATCCACTCGCGGGCGAACGGCGTGATGATCGTCGAGCCGAGCCAGTCGTTGATGTTCGCCGCGAGGCCGAAGTTGTCGCCGTAGATGAAGCCCCACATGAGCACCGCGACCACGGCCGGCACCGCGTACGGCAGGAAGATCGCGATGCGGAAGAAGCCCGTCGCGTGCAGCCGTGCGCTGTCGATCGCGAGCGCCGCGACGAGTGCGAGCCCGAGCATGACGGGCACCTGCACGAGCAGGAACAGCGTGACCCGGCCGAAGCCCTCCCAGAACTGCGAGTCGCCGAAGAGCTGGAGGTAGTTCTCGAAGCCGACGAACGCGTTGCCGCCCACGAGCTGCTCGCGGTAGAGGCTGAGGTAGATCGAGTAGACGACCGGTGCGATGAAGACCAGCAGGAACACCACGAGGAACGGGGCGACGAAGGCGAGGCCCTTCCATTCGCTGCGGGTGCGGCCGCGCGTGCCACGGCGACCCGCATCGCGTCGGCGGGGGGCGGATGTCGCGGCCGGGCCGGGGTGTGGAACCAGTTCTGGGGACGTCGTTGTCATCGGATCTTTCCAATCGAAGAGATGTTGACGTCAACATCTCGCGAGGACACCGTAGCATGTTGACGTGAACATGCGCCACTCTTCACGAGGGCGCGCTGAAGGGAGCCGGAGATGACGACGACCGACCCGATGGGCGCCGCCGGCAGCGGCTTCGGCAGCGGCTCCGGCAGCGGACGCCGCCGAGCGCCGTCCATGGCCGATGTCGCGCGCGAGGCCAACGTCTCGGGCCAGACCGTGTCGCGGGTGTCGAACGGCCGCGACAACGTCGACGCCGCGACCCGCGACCGCGTCCTCGCGGCCATGTCCAAGCTCGGCTACCGCCCGAACAGCGCTGCACGGGCCCTGCGAACCGGTCGGTTCCGCAGTATCGGCGTGATCATGTTCACCCTCTCGAGCTTCGGCAACATGCGCACCCTCGACGCCATCACCACCGCCGCGAGCGCCGCCGGCTACTCGCTCACGCTCATTCCCGTGCCGCACCCGACCAAGGGCGAGCTCTCGGTCGCCTTCGACCGCCTCGCGGATGCCGCGGTCGACGGCGTCATCCTCGTGCTCGAGGCGCACCTCTTCGACGAGTCCGAGGTCGAACTGCCCGACGGACTGCCCGCCGTGATCATCGACGCCTCGGGCGACGAACGCTTCCCCGGCGTCGACACCGACCAGGCGCACGGAGCCCGCCTCGCCGTGCAGCACCTGCTCGACCTCGGACACGAGACCGTCTGGCACGTCGCCGGGCCCGACCGCTCCTACTCGGCCACGCGCCGCCGCGACGCCTGGGCCGCGACCCTCGCCGAGCACGGGGCATCCGCTCCCCCGGTGCTCGAGGGCGACTGGTCGACCGAGGCCGGCTACGAGCTCGGCCTCGAGCTCGCCGCGAACCCCGCCGTGACCGCCGTGTTCGCCGCGAACGACCAGATGGCGCTCGGCGTGCTGCGCGCCATGCACGAGACCGGGCGCGCCGTGCCGGGCGACGTGAGCGTCGTCGGCTTCGACGACATGTCGGAGTCGAGCAGCTTCTGGCCCCCGCTCACGACCGTGCACCAGTACTTCGGCGAGGTCGGCCGCCGCTCGGTCGAGGCCCTGCTGCACGAGGTCGAGGCCGGAGAGCGCCGCGCCAACTCGCTCGTCGATGTCGAGCTCGTCGTGCGCCAGAGCACCGCGCCGCCGCGCCGCTGACGGGCCGGCGCCGTCGCCGCGCGGCGCCGCACGCCGCGCCACTCGCGCGTGCGCGCCTCCGCCGGCGCGGACGCGAATGGTCGCCATTCCGCGCGGCTGGCGACCATTCGCGTCCGCGCGAGCCGCCTGCAGTGCGGCATGCACGGAATCACGTGACGGATGCCCCGGCGGGGCGCCCTGGGCTCAGGGGCGCGGTGCGAGCTCGAGCGTGTAGAAGACGCTGTTGGGGTCGAGCGTGTACGAGCCGAACGGCGGGCACGGGGCGAATCCGGCCTTCTCGTAGAGCGCGCGGGCCGGCGCGAAGAAGTCCTCGGTGCCCGTCTCGAGGCTGATGCGGGCGTAGCCCCGGCCGCGGGCCTCGTCGAGCACGTGGTCGAGCAGGCGTCGACCGAGGCCGCGACCGCGCGCCGCGGCATCCGCTCGCATGGATTTCAGCTCGCCGTGATCGGGCGCGAGCTGCTTCAGCGCAACGCAACCCAGCACCACGTCGCCCTCGGCGATCGCCCAGAACGTGACCGCCGGGTCGGCGAGGCCCGACACGTCGAGCGCGTGCACGCTCTCGGCCGGCGAGGTCGCGTGCATGTCGGCGAGGTGGTCGTCGAGCAGGCGCAGCACGCGCGGGTCGGTGAGGTCTCCGGGGGCGATCACGAGTTCAGGCGATTCGGGCACCGGATGATTCTCACACCCGCGTGAGTCGGCCAGGTTTCGCGGGCGCGTCGTCACACCTCGACCGCACGCCCGTCGACGAGCCACACGGCACGATCATGCACGGATGCCGCGGACGCGTCGATCGCGTCGCGGAGCCCGTCTTCGCCGTCGACGAAGTGCGACCAGCCGTCGTAGTGCGCGAACGTCGCGACCCGCGGCGCGGCGATGCCGACGAGCTCGACGGCGTCACGACCGGTCATCGTGAACCGCAGCGGACCCGTGACCCCGAAGCGCACGCCGCCGACGTTCGCGAGCATGACGTCGATCGAGAGCTCCTCCGCCGTGCGGCGCAGGGGTTCGAAGAGCACGGTGTCTCCCGTGACCCAGAGGGCGACCTGCTCCTCGCCCTGTCGGCGAACCGCGAACCCGACGACGTCGCCGACGATCGCGTGCGTGAGCGGGGGTCCGTGCCGGCACGGCGTCGCCGAGATCACGAGCGTCGGCAGCCCGGGCCTCGGGCCGGCCAGCGTCACCGAGGCGCCGGGCACGAGCCCGTGCAGCCGTTCAGCGGCCACGGGGGCTGCCGACTGCGCCGACGCGAGCCGACCGGCGCCGCTCGCGGTCGTCACCACGGCACCGGCCGACGGCAGCATCGCGCGACCGGCGTCGTCGAGGTTGTCGGCATGGTGGTCGTGGCTCACGAGGGCGACGTCGATCGGGCCGAGGTCGTCGACGTCGATCGCGGGATCCGCGGTCTTCGTCGACCCCGTGCCCCAGCCGAACGCGTAGTGCCGCCCGGCCGGGTCGAACGTCGGATCGATGAGAAGCCGCCATCCGTCGAGCTCGACGAGCACGGTCGGGCCGCCGATCCGGGTCAGCTTCATGCTCGTGACACTATGGCACGGCGATGGGCGCGTCGATGCCCAGTTCAGGAGGGCAGGGGGCTGCACCGCGAACGTCGCGACGATCGCGCCGCCGACGGCGAATCGTGCCGCACCTACGCACTCGCGACGACGGCGGGGCGCGCGTGCGCGAGCGCCCATTCGAGGGCGTGGTCGGCGACCTCCTCCCAACCGGGTTCGGCGCAGATCCAGTGCGACCGGCCCGGGAACTCGACGTACTCGGTGACCGCCGGCGACTTCGCGTAGTGCTTCGCGTTCGACTTGTTCACGCTCGGCGGCATGATGTGGTCCTTCTCGCCGCCGATGAAGAGCAGCGGCGCGCGGTCCTTGGTGTAGTCGACCCAGGTCTCCTGGTGGCCCGGCTTGAAGTTGGCGATGAGCCCGTACGCCCAGATCCAGTTGCCGGGAGCGGGGATCGCGAACTCCGACCACACCGCGTCGGAGTCTTCGCGGGAGAGGGTATTCGCGAACGCGTAGTGGAACTCCTCCGGCGTGAACGCGACGGCCCGGTGCAGGTTCGCGGGGTTCTTCAGCGCCGGGAACAGCGACTTCGCCTGCGAGAGCGGCGTCATGCGCACGCCCTCGGTCGGCGCCGAGTCCACGACGACGCCCGATGCGCCGAGTCCACGCGCGAGCAGCAGCTGGGTGAGCGTGCCGCCGAACGAGTGCCCCATGATGATGGGCGGCTTCGGCAGCGCCTCGATCTGCGCGGCGAGGTGGTCGACGGTCGCGGGTACCGTGAGGTCCGCGATCAGCTCGGGCTGCTCGCGCAGCGCCTCGACCTCGATCTCGAATCCGGGGTACGCGGGCGTGAGCACGGTGAAGCCCTCGGCCTCGAAGTGCTCCTTCCAGCCGCGCCAGCTCCGGGGCGTCATCCAGAGTCCGTGCACGAGCACGATGGTGTCGGGGGCGGTGGGGTCGGGGGTGGTTTCTTCGGTCATGGTGCGGTCCTTTCGAGGGTGGTGGGGCGGTGGCGAGCGGATGTCGAGGGCGGGCGCCGCGGCATCCGCTCCCCTGGGTCGCTGAACCTCAGGCGTCGATGAAGGCGAGCAGGTCGGCGTGCAGCCGCTCGCGCTCGGTGTCGGGCAGGCCGTGCGCGCCGTGCTCGTAGACGAGCAGGGTGGCGTCGTCGATGAGCTCGGCCGAGCGGGCGCCGCCGACCTCGAAGGGCACGATCTGGTCGTCGTCGCCGTGGATCACGAGCGTGGGCACGTCGATCTTCGCCAGGTCGGGCCGGAAGTCGGTGGCCGAGAACGCGGCGATGCACTCGTACGCGGCCCGGTGCCCGCAGGCCATGCTCTGCAGCCAGAACGCGTCACGCACGCCCTGCGAGATGTCGGTGTTGCGGTTGTGGCCGAAGAACGGCCCGTCGGCGAGGTCGCGGTACAGCTGCGAGCGATCGGACGCCTCCCCCGCCCGGATGCCGTCGAAGACCGCGATCGGCAGCCCGCCCGGATTGTCGTCTGTGGCGAGCATGAGCGGCGGCACCGCCGAGACGAGCACGAGCTTCGCGACGCGCGCCGATCCGTGCCGTCCGACGTAGTGCGCGATCTCGCCGCCGCCGGTGGAATGGCCCACGAGCGTGAGCTCGGTGAGGTCGAGGTGCGTGATCAGGCAGGCGAGGTCGTCGGCGTAGGTGTCCATCTCGTTGCCGTTCCACGTCTGGCTCGAACGGCCGTGGCCGCGCCGGTCGTGGGCGATCGCGCGGTGGCCGTGCTCCGCGAGGAAGAGCGCCGCGGCCTCCCACGCGTCGGCGTTCAGCGGCCAGCCGTGGCTCAGCAGCACGGGCGTGCCGCCTCCGCCCCAGTCCTTGTAGAAGATCTGCGCGCCGTCATCGGCGGTGACGTAGGGCATGGGCGCCTCCTCGAGCGGGGCGATTCGCTCGGCTGCGATTCGCGGATGCCTCATGCTGGCGCGAGTGGGCCCGGCACCGAACCACGTGGCGTGCGTAGTCGCGACCGCGTCAGCTCGCCGGGTGCCGCTCGGCGAGCTGGCGGCGCGAGGTGATGCCGAGCTTCCGGAACACCTTGCGCAGGTGGTAGTCGACGGTGTTCGCGCTGATGAACAGCTCGGCGCCGATCTCGGCGTTGGTGCGGCCCGCGGCGGCGAGGCGTGCGACGGCGTCCTCCTGGGGGGTGAGGTGCTCGGCACCGCCGTCGCCCGGCTGGTGGGCGACGACGCGCTCGCCGGTCGCCTCGAGCTCGCGATGCGCGCGTGCCGCGAACGCCGGCGCCGAGACCCGCTCGAAGATCTCGCACGCGGTGCGGAGTTCGTCGCGGGCCTCTCGGCGGCGCTTCATGCGCCGCAGCCACTCGCCGTACAGCAGGTGCGCGCGGCCGAGCTCCCCGGTCGCCGTCGCCAGTCCGAGCTGCGCGATCGCCTCGAGGTACCCGGCCTCGGCCCGCTCGGGCTCGGAGACCAGCGCGGCGGCCCGTGCGGCGATCCCGCGGATCCACGGCGTGCCGCTCACCGCCGCGAACTCGGCGAGCCGGTGGGCGGCCGCTCGCGCCGGTGCGAGATTGCCGCTGCGCACGGCGGCCTCGACCAGGTCGGGCAGCTGCTGGTACGTCACCTGCAGGAACTCCAGCTCGACCAGGGGTCGGAGGCGCTCGTAGGCGTCGCGGTAGTGTCCGTCGGCGATCTCGCGGATCGCGAGGCCCGTCATCGCGACCGTCCACACGCCGGCGAACCCGGTCTCGAGCGTCGCCTCGGCGATCTGCTCGACCTGCTCGTACGGCGCACCGGACCACGCGAGGGAGGAGGCGTTCACGACCTGCTCCGCGTCGTAGCCGATGGCCCGGCGCAGCTCGCGCACCTGCTCCACGTATCGGCCGGATGCCGCGGGGTCGCCGCGCGCGAGCTCGACGAGTCCGAGCACCCACAGGGTGGTGTCGAGCACGCGCAGGTTGCCCGCCTCGGTGGCGGCGCGCATCGTGCGCTCGAGCAGCTCAACGCAGGTGCGCTCGTCCCACAGCGCCATCGTCAGGGCGACCCCCTCCGAGCCGAGCTCGAGCAGTTGCGCGTCGGTCGAGTCCTGGAGCATCGCGACCGCCTCGCGCATGATCGGCACCGCCTCTGCGTACGGCTGCAGGACGTGCGCGCCGAGCGCGCCGAGCGTGAGCGAGGTGCGTCCGTCGGCGACGGCGGCGCCCGCGGCGAGCCGTCGCCCGAGCACCTGCAGCGACCCGGTGCGCGGCCGACTCCGAGGTGAGCTCCGCGTTGAACGCGGCGAGCAGGGCTCGCTGTTCGAGCTCGGGCGCACGACCGTGGAACAGCCCGGCGGCCTGCAGCAACCGCTCGGTTCCGCCCCGAACGCCGTCGGGATCGGCGACGAAGAGGGCGAGCATCGCCCGGAGCAACAGCAGTCGCCCCTCGGTCACGGGATCGAGGTCGGCCGGGCCTTCGCGGTCCCGTTCGATGCGGTCGAGCAGCTCGAGTGCGAGCTTGGCCGCACCGGCCGCCGCCGCGGCCTCGGCCGCCGCCATGAGTCGGGCGTCCCGCAGGGGGCCGGGCGTCGTGAGGTCGGCGGCCCCGGCGAGCAGCCTGGCGCGCGAGGCGGTGCCGCCGCGGCCGCCCGCGGCATCCGCTGCCCGCTCCATGCGATCGGCGACCTCGTCGTCGACACCGGATGCCGCGGCCGCCGCATGCCAGACCGCGAGGTCGGGCCGCCCGTGCTCGTCGGCGACCTCGCGCAGCACCGCATGCACCTCGCGTCGCTCACCGGCGGGCATCGCGTTGTAGACCGCGGCGCGAACGAGCGGATGCCGGAACCGCACGCGTTCGCGCACCGACGCGAGCCCTGCGAGCTCGGCCGCGCCCGCGGCATCCGTCGCCACCCCGAGCCGCTGCGCAGCCACGTCGATGAGCGCGGTGCGCCCCGTGGACTCGGCCGCCGCGATGCCGAGCCACCGACGCGAGCCGGCGGGCAGCGCGTCGACCGCACGCAGGTAGGTGGACTCGAGGCGCTGGCCGATCGGCACCGGACCGAGCGCGAGCGACGAGTCGGTGAGCTGCTGCGCGGTGAACTCGCGGGCGAGGTCGATGAGGGCGAGCGGGTTGCCGCCGGTCTCCTCCGCGAAGCGGGTCGCGAGGAACGGGTCGACCGGCTCGGCCGCCGACCGGTTCAGCAGCCGCACCGAGGTCGGCGCGTCGAGTCCGCCGAGCTCGAGCACCTCGAGGCCGGCCACCGCGACGTCGACGTGCGCCTCGGGGCGGGCGCAGAGCACGAGCGCGACCGACTCGGCCGCGAGGCGACGACCGACGAACGCGAGCACCTCGAGCGACTCGGCGTCGACGAGGTGCGCGTCGTCGACGACGCAGACCAGCGGATGCCGCTCCGCCGCCGCCGCGAGCAGCGAGAGCATCCCGAGCCCCACGAGGTAGCGGTCGGGCGGCGGGCCGTCGTCGACCCCGGCCGCGATGCGCAGCGCCGACGCCTGGCGGGCCGGCAGCGCATCGAGGAGCTCGGTGAACGGGGCGCCGAGCCGCTGCAGGGTCGCGTACGGCATCGCCTGCTCGGCCTCGAAGCCGTCGGCGCGCACGATCCCGACTCCCGCGAGGTCGCGCGTCGCCTCGTCGAGGAGCGACGTCTTGCCGATGCCGGGCTCGCCGCGGATGAGCAGTGCCGACCCTCGCCCGTTTCGCGCCGAACCGACCAGCTCGGCGAGTCGCTCGCGCTCGCCGGCACGGCCGAGGAGCGCAGGCGATGGCGTGTCGATGCTGACCACGGTAGTGGAGCGCTCTCACGCGGCGCCATGGCGACTTCGGCCGAGCCTGCGAACGTACGGAGGCTGCTCTCCTGCGTTGGTGAGCAGCCTCCGCTGAACGGACTCAGCCGAACAGCCTCCGCAGCCAGTCGAGGAGCGCCTGCACGACCTGCGCGATCACCTGTGCGGGCCCCGGGCGGTCGTCGACCACGGTCACCGCGATCGAGCTCACCGTCACCGACTCCTGACCGTCGACCGTCGCGGTGACGGCGACCGACAGGTCGTGGCCGACGTCGCCGCCGCGGACCTTGTAGGTCGCCTCGGTGCCCTTGCGGCCGGGGATCGGCTCGCCGTCTCGCAGCCACTGGTAGGCGATGGCCGCCTCGCCGTGGGACCAGGTGCCGGGCTCGGCCGTGAGGGTCGAGCCCTTCACCGGGTTCCCGGCGATCGACGCCGCGGTGAGGTTGGCCAACGGCACCGTGACCTCGGGGAGCACCGTGATCACGGTGGGCTCGGCGATCGGCTCCAGCCGGGCGCCGGACGCCGCGGGCGCGGCATCCGTCAACTCGAGCAGGCCGTGCATGTCGATCGAGCCGTCCGCCGCGATCTCCGGGCGCACGCCGTCGAGGTCGACGGACTCGAACCAGTCGGCCGTGACCGGCGACGCGGCTCCCGTGTTCCAGAGGTTGGTCGGATCGGTGAGCAGCGACGTGTCGGCCTGCTTCAACGCGAGCACGTCGGTCTGCGGCGACTGCCAGGAGAGCACACCGGAGGCGCGGTAGTCGGTCGCCGCGGCATTCGTCTCGAGCCGCACACCGCGGTCGTTGCCGACCGAGGTGACCCGGTCGAGACGGATGTCGGGCCCGGAGTTCGAGCTGACGCCGGTGGCGAGGTTTCCGAAGCTGACCGAGTTGCGCAGCAGGTGGTCGCCGGGCATGGACTCCCCGCCGAGCTTGAACCCGTTGCCCTCGCCGGTGCGGCTCGGGTCGGCCTGCAGCCATCCGTTGTCGTAGGCGACCGAGTCCTCGACGACGACGGTGCCGATCGGGCCGGTCGTCGACTTGGCGTAGAGGTCCCAGCCGTCGTCGATGTTGTTGTACGCGATGTTCGAGCGGAACACGTTGCCCTCGCCCACGCTGAGCTTCGCCGCGAAGCCATCGGCGTCGTTGCCGCCGAGGTCGGCGTTGTCGTGCGACACCGACGAGACGACCAGGTTGTCGGTCGGCCACAACGCGGGCGGCTCCGCCTCGGATCCGGAGATCTGGATGCCGGTGTCCATGTTGTGGTGCGACTCGACCCGCTCGACGATGTTGTGGTGGCCTTGGATGAGCATGGGCTTCCGCTTGTCGGCGGAGCCGGTGATCTCCAGGTCGTACACGTGCCACCAGTCGCCCCGGAGCACGAGGCCACCGTCGGGCGAATCCGTGAGGTCGAGCACGGCTCGCGTGCCGGGCTCCGACATGAGGGTGATCGGAGCCGCGGCGGTGCCGTCGCGTCCGCGCTCGGCGACGACCTTGCGGGTCAGCGCGTAGGTTCCGCCCTCGAGCACGATCTGCTGCCCGGCCTGCGCGAAGGCGACGGCGGTGTGCAGGTCGAGCGGCGACGCCGTCGTGCCGTCGCCCTCGGGAGTGCCGTCGGGTGCGACGCGGATCGACTGGCCGGGTTCGCCGAACGAGTCGACCGTGACGGTGAGCGGCACGTCGACCGGCTCGGTCGACTCGACCTGCTCGTACTCGCCGAGGTGCGGCTGCTCGGCCGCGGGCAGGAACCGTGCCGTGAGCTCGTTCACGCCGGGCTCCAGGTGGACGGGCACGAGCACGCGCTCCCCCGGCGTGAGCGGCACGTCGCCGGCGACGACCTCGCCCGCAGCGTCGATGATCTGGCCGGTGCCGTACATGTTCGCGACGAGCGGCACGTCGAGGCTGGACTCCGGGGTGGTGCGCGTCACGTCGACCGCGAGGGTCGCCGGAATGTACTCGGTGGGCGGGTCCTGCCTCGGCTCGTCGTCGGCGGGCAGGATGGTCGTGAACTCCCAGTCGGTGACGGTCACCTGGATCTTGCGGGCCACCGCGAGTCCGACGAACGACGCACCCGCGTTCTGCACGTCGAGCATGTCCGGGTCGTACTGGATGACCTCGAGGTCCTGTCCGTCGCGATGCCAGATGGCGTGGTACCCGGTGTTGGACTTGCGCAGCGTCAGCTCGTACTCGTCGCCCGCGGCGAACTTCGGGCCGACCGCGTCGGGGCGGTACTCCCAGTCGAACGCCTCGGAATCGCTCATGTCGCGGGTGCCGGCCGTGTTGTCGGTCGTCGCGCCCGTGTAGCCGTGCACGAAGCGCGCCCCGGGCGTGCCGTCCTGCCACTCGCCGGCGCCGGTGCCGAAGGGGTAGCGGGTGAGCAGCGCACCGGCGGAGTTGAAGTACCTCGCGGCCGAGAGGCCGGGCACGAGGTCGTCGACGGCGAGCACGCCGAACCCGGACTGGGCGTCCTTCGCGGTCGCGTCGTCGACGCGGAACGTCGCGGTCAGCGTGAAGTTCTCGGTCGCGGGGTCGACCTGCGTGTAGAAGTACTGGAACCCGTCCTCGCTGTTGGCGAGCTTGGTCGAGCTGGCCTTCGCGTCGAAGGTGATGGATCCGTCGTCGTGCTCGAGCACCGAGCCGCCCGACCCGGCGTTCGACCCGACGTCGGCGATCTGCCAGCGTTCGACCTCGCCGGCAACGTCGACGGTCGTCTCCACTCCGGTCGCGGACTCGGTGCCGCGGTGGGCGACGATGCGTACCTGATGACTCGCGCCCGGCGTGAAGCCCGGGACGTCGGCCGTGGTGCCGGTGAGGTTCGAGGCGACGGTGGCGAACGGCGCGCCGCCGGTGCTCGCCTCGACGGAGTACGAGTCGGCCTCGGCGGTCGCCGACCACGAGAGCGTCACGGTGGCCGAGCCGCCGACGATGCCGCTCGTCAGCGCGCCCGTCACGGTCGGCCCGGCGAGCGGGAGCGAGAAGTCCTCGACCGCGGCACGAGCCGAGATGAGGGCGGATGCCTCGCCCGCACGGGTGAGCCGCACCTCGACCTCGTACGCACCCGACGCCGGCGGCGTCAACGCGAGGGTTCCCGTGGTGCCGTCCGTCGCCGCGAGCGTCTGGTCGACGACCGCGCCGTCCGCGGAGTGAAGGCTGGCGTAGACCACGTCGCCGCCATCGTCACCGAGCAGGCCCTCGTAGGCGACGAGCAGGTTCGCGGGGTTCGCCGGGTCGGGTTCGACCGACGTGATGACCGGGGTCGCGACCTCGCCCCAGACTGCACGCGTCTGCGGATCGAACGGTCCGACCTGGGCGAAGTAGACGTTGACGCCCGAGCTCGGCGACGCGAGCCAGTACTCGCCGGGCGAGGTGATCGCAATGCGCTCGGTGGTCACCGCCTTCGAGTCGACGTCGGCGAGCGCCGGCGCCCGGCCGATCTCGCCCGCCGCGTTGTACAGGGCGACGGCGCGGTCGGCCGTCGCGCTGCCGCTGCGGGCGGCGACGAAGACCTCGGTGGGCACGTCCGCCTCGGCGACCTCGAAGTGCAGCGAGCGGGCGGCTTGGGCGCCCGAACCGTTCAACTTGATGCGCTTGGTGAACGCCTCGCCGCGATCGGAGATGCGGTTGTGGGCGTCGACCGTCACGTTCTTGCCGGGTGCGGCGTAGATCGTGAAGTCGCTGCCGGTCGGGGTGATCGCGACCAGGTCGGCGATGGGGAGATTCCCCGCGTTCAGGGCGGTGGACGGACCGAGCGCGGTCGCGCCGACGGCTCCGGTCAGGGTGAGGGCCGCGACAGTCAGGGCCGCCAGGGAGGTTCGGAGGGCGCGCGACAGCTGGGGCATGGGTCTCCTCGTCGAGATCGTGTCGTTCCGCGTCGATTGGCCGAGAAAGCGCTTTCTCGCGGATGCTCGATTCGCACGGTAATCGCTTTCCGCATGCACGTCAACCGTTGAGCGCGATCCGGTGACCTCCGACGGGCCGCGACGGGCCACGCCGGGCCGCGACGATCTGGATCGTGCCACCCACGAGCCCGGGCAGCGCCGAGACGCACAGCCGGACCGCGCCGCAACCCCGACACGGCGGCGAGATCGCGATCGTGCGATCGCGCCGCCGGAGCCCTACAGCGCGCCGGTCGCCGGCGTCTCCCGCACGCGACCGCCGCCCTCGAACACGAGCAGGCGGTCGGCGAGCTTGTCGACGAAGAACCGGTCGTGGCTGACGACCACGACGGCGCCCGGGAAGTGCGTGAGGGCTCGCTCCATGACCTGCGTCGACGTGATGTCGAGGTGGTTCGTGGGCTCGTCGAGCACGATCACCGCGGCCCCCGAGAGCAGGCACTGCGCGATCGCGACTCGGGCGCGCTGCCCGCCCGAGAGCGTGCCGATCTTCTGCTGCAGGTCGGCCTCCGAGAACTGCAGCATCGCGAGGAACCGGTTGACGGACTTCTTCGTCGCGGTGAACGCGAGCGAGTCGGGGTAGGCGTTCACGGCGTGGCCGACCGAGTCGGTGAGGTCCAGCTCGGCGTAGACCCGGTTGTACGACACGAACCTGGCCCCCTTCGCCCAGCGCACGCTGCCGGCATCCGCCTCGGTCTCGCCCGTGAGCACGTCGAGCAGCGTCGACTTGCCGGAGCCGTTCGAGCCGAGCACCGCGACCCGGTCGCCGCGGTGCAGGTCGAACGAGACGTTCTCGAAGAGCGGCGTGCCGTTGAACCCCTTCGAGAGGCCGGTGACGGTGAGCAGGTCGTTGCTGACCCGCAGGCCCTCGTAGATGCCCGTGATGATCTGGTCGATCGGGCGCGGCGCCTGCCGCTTCTTGATGTCGGCGAGGCGACGCGCGACCGCGTTCGACGGGTTGCGGGCTGCCTCCCGGCGCGCGGCCGACGCGGCCTGCTCGTAGGCCAGCAGCTCCTCCTCATGGGCGAACTGCTTCTCGAGCATCTTCAGGCGCGACTGCTTCGCGTGCACGTAGGCCGAGTAGTCGCCCTCGTACTCCTGCAGGCGGTAGTTCTCGAGCTCGATGATGCGGTCCACGACGCCGTCGAGGAACTGGCGGTCGTGCGAGACGACGAGCACGGCACCCGCGAAGGAGGCGAGCCAGTTCTCGATCCACTTCACGCCGTCGAGGTCGAGGAAGTTCGTCGGCTCGTCGAGCAGCAGCACGTCGGGCGACTGCACGAGGATCTGCGCGAGCGCGGCCCGGTTGCGCCATCCGCCCGAGAGCCGCTCGATCGGCAGGGTGCGGCGCTCGGCGTCGAAGCCGAGGCGCGTGAGCACGGTGTCGATCGTGGTCTCGTACGTCCAGCCGCCGATGTGGTCCATGCGCTCGAAGAGTCCGCCCTGCTCGGTGAGCAGACGCGTCATCTCGTCGTCGCCCATCGGCTCGGCGAGCGCCAGGCCGATCTCGTCGATTCGGGCCTGGGTCTCGTGCACATCGGCGAAGTGCGCGCTCAGCGTCTGCTGGATCGACCGCTCGCCGTCGAGCTCCGAGAACTGCGAGAAGTAGCCGATCGTGGTGCCGAGCGTCACGTCGCGCGTGCCCTCCGACGGTTCGCGGCGCCCGAGCACGACCTCGAGCAGGCTCGTCTTGCCCGTGCCGTTCTTGCCGATGAGGCCGACGCGGTCGCCGGCCTTGAGCTTGAGGAACGCCTCCTTCAGCACGGGTCGCCCGTCGAACTCGATGGCGACGTCGTTCAGGCGGATCAGGCTCACGGGGGTCCTCTCGGTGACGGCACGCTCGCTCGGGCATGCCTCTCGCACACGGAGGGCGGATGCCGCGTGGCGAAGTGACTGGCGCCCCAAGCGTACGTGGCCCGGCCGGGCGCCCGCCCTGCGGCATCCGTCGCCCGAAGCGGACCCGCGAGACATCCGCCGATCGACGAACCCGTGACGATGTCGGATGCCGCGAGTAACGTGTGCGGCGGATGAGAGGGGCTCCACCGATGACAGATGCCCGCGCGACCGCGCTCGAAGACCTCCGCACCACGCTGACCGGCACGCTCGTGCTGCCGGGCGAACCCGCGTACGACGCCGCGAGATCGCCGTGGAACCTCAGCGTCGAGCAATGGCCGGCTGCGGTGGCCACCCCGGCCGACGTCGCCGACGTGCAGGCGATCCTCGCCGCGGCTGCGGCCGCCGGGCTCGGCGTCACGACGCAGCCGAACGGCCACGGCGCCACCGACTCGCTCGAGGGCGTCATCCTGATCCGCCCCTCGGCGTTCGACGAGATCTCGGTCGACGTCGAGGGCCGCACGCTGCGCGTCGGTGCGGGCGTCAACTGGGGTGCGGCGCTGCAGGCGCTCGACGGCACCGGACTCATCGGGCTCGCGGGCTCGAACCCCGAGGTCAACGTCGTCGGGCTCGCCCTGAACGGCGGTCACTCGCTGTTCAGCCGTCGCCATGGGCTCACGGCGAGGTCGATCTCGGCGGTCGAGCTCGTCGATGCCGGGCGTCACGCTCGCCGGGTCTCCGACGCCGACGACCCCGACCTGATCTGGGCGCTCCGCGGGGGCGGCGGCGGCTTCGGCGTGGTCACCGCGATCGAGCTCGAGCTCTTCCCCGGCGAGGCGCTCTTCGGGGGCGGGCTGGTCTTCCCGTCCGAGAGTGCGGTCGCCGTGATCTCGGCGGCCTTCGCCCTCGCCCGCGACGTGCCCGAGCTCGGCCTCGACATCGGGATGATGCAGTTCCCCGACCTCGACGTCATGCCCCCGCACCTTCGCGGGCGCGTGGTCGCCTCGATCGGCCTGGTGCACGTCGGCGACGAGGCCACAGGGCGCGGCTACGCAGAGCGACTGCTCGCGGTCGCCGAGCCCATCGCGAACTCGCTCACGACGTTCACCATCGGCCAGCTCGCTGCGCTCATCGCCGAGCCGACCGATCCCATGCCGACCGCCGACTTCGGGGCGTCGATCGGCAGCGACGACGACGCGTTCGCGTCCGAGTTCGTCGAGGCGTTCCTCGCCGGTGCCGCGCACGGTCTCACCCGGGCCGGCCTTCGCGCCATGGGCGGTGCGACCGCAGACGAGCTCGGAGCCAACCTCAGCGCCGTCGGTGCGATCGAGGCCCCACTGCTCCTCAACGCGGGCGTGCTGCTGATGAGCCCCGACGTCGATCCGGGCGCGGCACTGCAACCGTTGCTCGACCTCGCTGCACGACACGAGTCGTTCGGCGGTGTGCCGTCGATGCTCGGCGCGGGCGCGCTCTCGCTCGCCTATCCGCCCGCGGTGCTCGAGCGACTGGCGGCCGTGAAGCAGCGGGTCGACCCGGCAGGCCTGATCCGCGGCAACCGGGCGATCCTGGGCTGACCTTCGTGCACCGTCTCGACCAGGCGACGGCACGACGCGTGGCGGTGCTGGCCCAGCTCCTCACCGCCGAGCGGCCGACCGGGTTGGTCGCGACGGTGCACCACCTCACCCTGCTGCAGGTCGATCCGACCGCCGCCGTCGCGCCGAACGCCGACCTCGTCGCGTGGAGTCGCCTCGGGTCGGCGTACCGGCCTGCAGATCTCGTGCAGGCCGTCGAGCACGACCGCTCGCTGTTCGAGTTCGACGCGCTCGTGCGCCCGATCGACGACCTCCCGCTCTTCCGAGCCGAGATGGCCGCGTGGCCGACCTGGCCGAGAGCGAAGGAATGGCTCGAGCAGAACGCGGCGTTCCGACGCGACATCCTGAACCGGTTCGAGGCCTCCCCCGAGCCGCTCATGTCACGCGACCTCGAGGACACGAGCGTGGTGCCGTGGCAGTCGACCGGGTGGAGCCACAACCGCAACGTCGGGCGGATGCTCGAGTGCCTCGCCATGCAGGGCGAGATCGCCATCGCGGGCCGACGCGGGCGCGAACGGCTCTTCACGCTCGCCGGGCGGATCCATCCGTCGTTCGATGCTCCGCCGGTGCTCTCGCTCGAACAGGCGACGGCCGAGCGAGACGTCCGGCGGCTCGCCGCGCTCGGCATCGCGAGGGCGAAGTCGACCAAGATGCCGCTCGAACCCGTCGACGTCGGCGCTGCGGGCGAGCCGGCCGAGGTCGAGGGCGTGCCCGGCGAGTGGCGCGTCGACGCCGCGGCGCTCGACGCCGTTCGGTCGGGTTTCACCGGCCGCACCGCGCTGCTCTCGCCGTTCGATCGCCTCGTCTACGACCGGCTGCGTGCGCAGCAGCTCTTCGACTTCGAGTACACGCTCGAGATGTACAAGCCCGAGGCGAAACGGCGTTGGGGGTACTTCGCGCTGCCGATCCTGCACGGCGACCGGCTCGTGGGCAAGCTCGACGCCCGGGCCGACCGCAAGCGCGGAACGTTCACGGTGCACGCGATCCACGAAGACACGGCGTTCGATCGTTCGACTCGCTCCGCCGTCGATGCCGAGATCCGCGAGCTCGCCGGCTGGTTGGAGCTCGAGCTCGAGCTCGGCTGAGCGCCGCGGTGCGGTGCGATGCGCGTCGCGCGCGGTGCCACGCGCGACGTGCGCGGCGTCGGGTCTCGTCGAGGTCAGTCCTCGCCGAGGAACGCCACCGCGCCGTGGCGGAACTCCCGCGACACGGGCGCGTTGAAGTGGTGGCGCCCGGGCAGTTCGAGGAAGGTGCTTCCCGGTGTGGCGGCCGCGAGCAGGCGAGAGCGTTCGAGGATCGCGTCCTCGGAACCCGTCGCGAAGAGCACGCGCTGCGGCGGCGGATTCGAGACATCGGGGTCGGCGTCGCCGAGTCGCATGCCTTCGGCGAGCGCGATGAGCGCCGCGAGGTCGTTGCCGGGCACGCGTTCGGTGAGGGTCACGTAATTGCGCGTGACCTGATCTTCGACGGGCGTGCCGTGCTCGAGGTAGGCGCGGGCCTGGTCGATCTGCAGGCGTGCGAGCGGGCGTCCGTCGGGGATGCCGCCGAGCACGGCCCGGTCGACGCGCTCGGGGTGCGCGACGGCGACCTGCCATCCGACGCGAGCGCCGAGCGAGTAGCCGACGTAGTGCACGCTCTCGAGCAGGTGGTCGTCGAGCACGGTCACGACGTCTTCGACGAAGAGGTCCATGACGTAGGCGCGGTCGAGGTAGGGCTTGTCGCTCGCCCCGTGCCCGCGCTGATCGATCGCGAGCACACGGTAGCCGGCGCGCGTCAGGTCGCGCACCCAGCCGGTGTTGACCCAGTTGTCGCGGGCGCTCGACGCGAACCCGTGCACGAGCAGCACGGTGGTCGCGTCGTCGTCGCCCCACGAGTACGTCGCGATGCGGCGCCCGTTGGTGCTCATCACGAACTGCGGTGCCGGCATGTCGGTCATGCCCGGGATCTCTGGAGCCATACCGCCATCATGCCGTGCCGGATGCCGGCCGCGACCCGGGTTGCGCCCCGAGGCATCCGCTCAGTCGAGGTGGAAGATCTCGGGCAGTTCCATCCACCACTCGCCCTCGGCCCGCTCGGCGAACGGCCGTTGCAGCGGCTCGCACACCGACCACCACCGCTGCGTCTCGGGGTCAGCGGCGATCGCGGCCAGGTCGGCCTCGAGGTCGTCGCCCACGTACTCCATGTAGGCGAAGAGCACCTCGCCGTGCCGGTAGATGGAGTAGTTGCGGATGTTGCTCGCCGTCAGTCTGGCGAGCACCGCGGGCCAGACCTCGGCGTGCAGGCGCTCGTACTCCTCGCGGTGCTCGGCGGGCAGGCCGATGACCGAGGCGAGGCGTCTCACGTGCGACGCCCGGCGGGGCGCGGCCGCAGGTGCGAGACGCCGCCGTCGACGTCGAGCGCGGTGCCGGTGGTCGAGACCGAGAGCGGGCTCGCGAGGTAGGCGATCGCCGCGGCGACCTCGACGGGGTCGACCATGCGGCCCGTGGCCTGGCGGGCGTCGAGCGCGGCGCGCTCGGCCACGGGATCGGCGAAGCCCTGCAGCATCCGGTCGACGAAGGGGGTGTGCACCGTGCCGGGGCAGACGCAGTTCACGCGGATGCCCTCGGCCACGTGGTCGGTG
This sequence comes from Agromyces aureus, assembly GCF_001660485.1. Taxonomy (GTDB): domain Bacteria; phylum Actinomycetota; class Actinomycetes; order Actinomycetales; family Microbacteriaceae; genus Agromyces; species Agromyces aureus. The sequence goes on along the minus strand of NZ_CP013979.1, from coordinate 954,420 downwards.
GCCATCGCGTAGGTGAGCGCGAGCACCGCGCCCTTCGAAGCCGAATACAGCGCGCGCTGGGGCAGGCCGTTGAGAGCGGCGATCGAGCTGACGTTGACGACGGATGCCGCGGCCGAGCGTCGCAGCCACGGCAGCGCAGCGGCGGTCACCCTCGCCATGCCGACCACGTTGACGTCGAGCACGCGGGCCCATTCGGCGTCGTCGTTCTCGGCGACCGTGCCGACGGCGCTGATGCCGGCGTTGTTCACGACGATGTCGATGCCGCCGAGCCGCTCGGCGACCTGGGCGACGGCCGCGTCGATGGAGGGGCGATCGGTGACATCCGCCGTGAACCCGACGAGGTCGTCGGGCAGGCCGTCGAGGGCCCGGTCGAGCACGGCGACGGTCGCGCCGCGCGCACTCAGCGTCTGGGCGGTCGCGAGGCCGATACCGGACGCCCCGCCGGTGACGATCGCGACGAGCCCGTCGAACTCGCCCGCGCTCATGCCTGCACCAGCTTCTGGCTCGCGCGGCCGAGGCCGTCGATCTCGAGGTCGACCGTGTCGCCGGCCCGCAGGTACGGATTGCCCTCGATGCCGAGCGCGACGCCCGCCGGGGTGCCCGTGTTGATGAGGTCGCCGGGGCGCAGCACCATGAACTGGCTGAGGTACCAGATCACGTGTGCGACCGAGAAGAGCATGTTCGCGGTGCTGCCGTGCTGGCGCGGCGTGCCGTTGACCCAGAGGCGCAGGCCGAGTGCCTGCGGGTCGGCCACGTCGGCGGCGGGAACGAGCACGGGCCCGAGCGGGTTGAACGTCTCGCAGCTCTTGCCCTTGTCCCACTGGCCGCCGCGCTCGAGCTGGAACTCGCGCTCCGACACGTCGTGCGAGACCGCATAGCCGGCCACGTGGGCGAGGGCCTCGTCGGGCGATGCAAGGTAGCGGGCCGTGGTGCCGATCACGACGCCGAGCTCGACCTCCCAGTCGGTCTTCGTCGAGGTGCGCGGAATGAGCACGTCGTCGAACGGGCCGACGACGGTCGACGGGTCCTTCATGAAGACGACCGGCTCGGCGGGCAGCGCGGCGCCCGTCTCCTCGGCGTGGTCGCGGTAGTTCAGGCCGATGCAGACGACCTTGCCGGGGCGGGCGACGGGCGCGCCGACGCGCAGGCCCGCGACCTCGGCGGCGTCGAGCTCGGGCAGTTCGCCCAGGGCTGCCTCGATGCGGGCCACGCCGTCGGCGGCGAAGAACGCGCCGTCGAAGTCGGCCGTGAGCGGGCGGGCGTCGAGCGTGCGCTCGCCGACGCGCACGACGGGAACCTCACGGCCCTCGTCTCCGAGGCGGGCGAGGGTGAAACGGTCAGTCATCGAGGACCTCCAGGTGGGGAAGGGAGTAGAACCTGCGGGCGGTTCCCGCGAGGATGTCGGTGCGTTCGGTCTCGGTCAGGTCGGCGACGAGCTCGGAGATGCCCTGCCAGACCCGCGTGTAGCCGCCCGCGATGAGCGAGACGGGCCAGTCGCCGCCGTACATGAGGCGGTCGGGCCCGAAGACGTCGAGGGCGTGGTCGAACACTGGACGGATCGTGTCGACGGTCCACGAGGCGGGGTCACCGGTCGAGGCGTAGAGCCCCGAGACCTTGCCGCGCACGCGCGGGTTCTCGGCGACGCGGGCCAGGAGCGACGCCCACGTCTGCCACGCGTCGGTCGCGGTCGCGGCCGCGCCGATCGGCGGCTTGTTCAGGTGGTCGATCACGAGGTCGAGTTCCGGATGCCGCTCCGAGATCGCCAGCACGGCCTCGAGGTGCTCTGGCAGCACGCCGACGACGTCGAACGGCACGCCGGCCGCAGCGAGCAGGCCGAGGCTCTCGTCGACGTCGGGTCGCCGGAGCCAGTGCGCGTCAGGGCGGTCGTGGATGAGGTTGCGCACGCCGCAGAAGCGCGGTCGTCGCTGCAGGTCGGCGAGACGCTCGGCGGCACGCGCGGGCTCGTGCAGCGGCACGTACCCGACGATGCCCTGCACGAGCGGCTCGCGGGCGGCGACCTCGAACATGTGGTCGGTGTCGTCGTCGTTGTCGGCCGACTGTACGAGCACCGTGCCCGTGACGCCCGCGACGGCGAACTCCGGCAGCACCTCGTCGAGCTCGATCGTGCGATGCAGCACGCCCGCCTCGGGCGTGAGCCAGGCGTACACGGCCCGTTCGAGATCCCACACGTGCTGGTGGGCGTCGATGATGTCGGTCATGCGGCCTTCTCCAAAGATCTGATGAATCGGCGGAATGGAAGCGGCGCCTCGCCTAGGCTGTGCGCATGACGACCGAGAGCACTCAGGATTCCAGCGCCGGCCGTTCCCGCGCACAGGTCGTCATCGACGGCATCCGTCAGATGATCACGAGCGGCGAGCTCGTCGCCGGATCGCGGCTGCCGGTGGAGCGCGAGCTCGGGGCGCGCCTCGGAGTCTCCCGCGGTCCGCTGCGCGAGGGCGTTCGCGCGCTCGTGATCCTGGGCATCCTCGAGACCCGGCAGGGCGACGGCACGTACGTGACCTCGCTCGAGCCCGGCAGGCTGTTCGAGCCGCTCGGCATGCTCGCCGAACTGCAGAGTCCCGAGAACAGCGTCCACCTGCTCGGCGTCCGCCGTGTGCTCGAGCCGGAGGCCGCCGCGCACGCCGCGCTGCGCATCGGCGACGAGGACCTCGCCGAGGCGGCTCGGATCCTCGATCGTGGCGAGGCGCTGCTCGAGGGGGATGACATCGACCTCGAGGCCACGATCGACGTGGACACGGCGTTCCACCGCCTCATCGCCAACGCGAGCGGGAACCCGGCGTTCGCCGCCATCATCGATGCGCTCGTGAGCCGCACGGCCCGCGCGAGGCTCTGGCGCGCGATCCACCAGCAGGGCGCCGTGCAGTCGACCCAGCAGGAGCACCGGGCGATCCTCGCGGCGCTCGCCGCGCACGATCCCGACCGCGCGCGAATCCGCATGCAGGTGCACGTGCTCGGCGTCGAGGAGTTCACCGCGACCGAGGTCACGGCGGGGCACCTCGACGGCGCCGACGACGAAGCGGATGCCGCGGCATCCGTCGCCCCGACGTTCGACTGATCGTTCAGGCATCGCGGAGCAGCCCGCGTTCGACGAGTGCCGACCAGAGCTCGTCGGGTACGGTCGCCTCGACGCGTTCGAGCGTCTGGTCGACCTGCTCGGCGGTGCGCATGCCGACGACCACCGAGACGACGGCCGGATGCCGCAGCGCGAACGCGAGCGCGGCCTCGGGCAGGGTCGCGCCGAACTCCTCGCAGACCTCGGCGATCGCGTTCGCGCGGGCGATGACCTCGGTGGGGGCCTGCGTGTAGTCGTAGCGGGCGTCGGCCGGGGGCCGCGGCCGCGAGAGGAGACCCGAGTTGTAGACGCCCGCGGCGACGATGCCGACGCCTCGCTCGGCGGCGGCCGGCAGCAGGTCGTCGAGCGCACCCTGCTCGAGCAGCGTGTAGCGCCCGGCGAGCATGACGACGTCGATGTCGTGGCGCAGCACGAACTCGGTCGGCATCGCGGACTGGTTCATGCCCGTGCCGACCGCCGAGACGACGCCCTCGTCGCGGAGTTCGATGAGCGCCGGGATCGCCTCGGCGTGGGCCTCCGGCCCGTGCGCGTCGGGGTCGTGCAGGTAGGCGATGTCGATGCGGTCGACCCCGAGGCGCTCGAGGCTCTCGTCGATCGAGCGTCGGATGCCGTCGCGGCTGAGGTCGAACCGCCGGATCGAGGTCGCGGGCACGTCGAAGCCCTGGTCGTCGAGCGCGACGCCGTCGTACCGCTCGTTCGGCACGAGCAGCCGGCCGACCTTCGTCGAGAGCACGTACTCGTCGCGCGGGCGGGTCGAGAGTGCGGCGCCGAGTCGACGCTCGGAGAGCCCGAGCCCGTAGTGCGGGGCAGTGTCGAAGTAGCGGATGCCGCGGTCGAACGCCGTGGCCACGGCCGCCGCGGCCTCGTCGTCGGTCGTCGCCCGGGCGAGGTTGCCGAGCTGCGCGGCGCCGAAGCCGAGTTCGGTGATCGACAGACCGGATCGCAGGGTGCGACGTGGCAGTGGGCGACTCGACATCGAGGTCCTCCAGGCGTGAGAGCGGATGCCTAAAGGTTAGATGATTCCGTGGCTACATGCCATTCCTCTGGAATAATCGGAACCATTCGTGGTGATTGGTCTCCTCAATTCGCCGAGGCACGTCGCGGGCTTGCCGTCAGGCGCCGTCGAACCGGATCTCGCGACCGAGCGCTTCGGAGAGCCTTCCGCATTCGGTCTCGACGGCCGCTGGCGGGCGCGCTCCGCTGAAGGGGGACACCGCGAGCCGGTCCGCGGCGATCCTCCAGGTGCCGGCGACCCGACCGTCGATCAGCACCGGATTCGCACCGCGGCTGAACTCCCCGCGACGGCCGGGCGGGACGATGTGTTCGTCGGCCGTGCCCGCGCCGAGGATCCACGGATCGAGTCCGGGCAGCAGGCGTACGGCGCCTGCCGCCGGCGCCGGTCCCGACCCCGACCCCGGCTTCGTCGCGAGCGCGTCGACCTGATCGGCGAGGCAGAGCAGCTCGTCGCCCTCGACGTCGACGGTCACGATCTCGGCCCCTCGCAGGCGTGCGATCCAGCCCGCGATGCGCTTGCGGCCGGCACTGAGGCCTTCGCCGAGCCAGTACTGCAGGTGGTCGGCGGACGCGGGCCCGTAGGCGGAGAGGTACGCGCGCACGGCCTCGGGACCGGCCTCCTCGAGCTCGACGACGCCCGACCAGCCGGCGGCGACGGTCGGCGACTGCAGCATCAGCGCGCCGTCGCGCGGGACGCCGAGACTGAGGTCGCCCTGCCACGCGAACGGCTTGAGGAACGTGCACGACGTGTCGGTGAAGGCCGCGCCGAGGTGCGAGAAGCGGGCATCGCGCACGATCACCGCGGCCAGTTCGTGCTGGCTCAGGGGGCCGGCCGACAGGGCATCGCGAACCGCGGCGCGGAGCGGAGGCCAGTCGGCGGGTTCGAGGCGGTAGTACTCGCGCCAGCTCTTCAGTTCCCACTGCCGCCCGGCCGCGCGGAGCGCGAGGGAGACTCCAGCGTCTTCGGGTGCGAGGTAGTTCATCGAGCCGCGGAACGCGAACGTCTTGACGACCCGGCCCTGCGCGAACGCCGCCGCCACCGATCCGGGATGCGGATGCCTCATCCGCACCCCGATCGCGAGCTCGGCATCTCCCGACCACGACGGCACCGCGACCAGCCGGCGCACGACCTCCTCGACGGAGGATGCGCCCTCGCCCGTCAGGAACTGGCGCCGCATGCGCCACGCGAGCACCTCGTGCCATCCGATCGCCGCACCCATGACGGCATGCTAGACCCGCCCGTGCGGCCGTTCGAGCGCCGTGCTAGAACGGCAGGATGCACGAGAGCCTCTCGTTCCCCGACCAGCTTCGACTCATCGACGACCGGTCGGCCGCCTTCCGCGCGGCCGTCGCCGCGGCGCCGAGCCTCGAGGTTCGGATGCCGACCCATCCCGAGCGGACGTTGTTCGATCACGTCGAGCATGTGGGCATGGGGCGCCGCAAGACGGCCGCCGTCGTCGCCGCGGGTCCGGCGGAAGCCGCGCCCGAGGAGTCCGTCTGGCGCGGCGGCGCAAGAGCGCCTCGGGAGCGCGAGGCGCTCCTGGCCTGGTGGGACGAATCCGTCGAGCACCTGATGACCGTGCTGCGCGAGGCCGGCCCGGATCGCGTCTGCTGGACCTGGTGGGCGGACTCGCCGTCGCCGCAGACCTCGGGGGAATGGGCCAGGCGCCAGCTCCACGAGATCGCGGTGCACGCCTCCGACATCCAGCTCGCCGATGGGGCCCCGCAGCCCATCCCCGAGGAGATCGCCCTCGACGGGTTCGACGACTGCCAGTTCACGCTCTGCGCGACGACGGTCGCCTGGCCCCACGAGCCCGCCGTCGTCGAGTACCACGCCACCGAGGGCCGATCGTGGCGCCTCCGACTGTCGGACGCCGGCGCCCAGGTGACCCGCTTCACGCCCGCTGCCGGCGAGGACGCCGCCACGGTCGACGCCTCCGCCAGGGGCACGGCCAGCGACCTGGTGCTGTTCTTCTACGACCGCAGACCGTTGGAGGCGCTGGAGTACACGGGCGACCGTCGGGTCTTCGATCAGCTCGCGGCCTGGGACCCCTCCGACTGATCGGCCCGCGCCAGTGCGGCGTCAGCCTCCGACCGGGGGCACCGTCTTGCGCATGACGGTCTTGCTCTTGCCGATGTGACGCTCGAACGTGAACCCGGCCTTCTCGAACATGGCCCGCGTGCCGTTGTGGAGGAATGACGACGAGGTCTTCTTGCCCGGCACGAGCTCATTGGGGAACGAGACCACCTCGCCCCCGCCCGCGTGCGCGATGAGTTCGAGTGCACCGTCGAGCGCCTCTCGCGCCACGCCCGACCGTCGGTGGTCGCGGTCGACGAAGAAGCAGGTGATGCGCCACGGTGCGGGCTTGGTCTCGCCGGCGTCGTACTGCTTGCGGTGGTAGATGTTCGGCAGTTCGACCGGGCTGCCGTACTCGCACCACGCGATCGCGTCGTCGCCGTCGAAGACGAGTGCTGCGTGCGCGACGCCCTCCTCCACCAGCCGCTGCTTGAACGTGGGCCGGTCGACGTCGTCTTTGGCGGTCTGCTCGGTGTCGTCGTGGAAGTACGAGCAGTAGCACCCGCCCCAGACCCCGTTGTGCTTCTGCGCGAGCGCCAGCCATGCGGGAAAGGTCTCGGGCGTGAGCGGCTTGATGACGTGCGATGTCGCACTCGTCGGCATGCGGTCATCGGCCACGGCAGCCCCCTCGCCTCGGTGCTGACAGTCTGCCGACACCCGCCGACACTGACAAGGCCCTGGCGTGCGTACCGCCGCGGCATCCGTCAGTCGACGAGCGCCCCCGCGGTCAGGTTCGAGATCACGCCCGTCATCGACGCCGCACGATCGGATGCCGCGAATGCGAGGTACTCGGCGACCTCGTCGAGTTGGGGCAGGCGGCCGAGCAGGGTGGTCGCGGCGAGGCCGTTCCACCAGTCGTCGAGGCTCGTGCCACCGGCATCCGCGATGCGCCCGAACATGCCGAGCGTGTACGACTCGGATGCGTCGCGGAGCGCGTGCGGCCGCACGCACACGACACGCACGCCGGCCGGGCCGAGCTCGCCGGCGAGCGCGCGCGAGAACCCCTCGAGCCCGGCGCTCTGGGCGGCGTTGCCGATGAGCCCCGTGCCCGCGAGCCGCGCGCCGGGCGTCGAGATCGTGAGGATCACGCCGCTGCCCTGCGCGATCATGACGCGCGACGCGGCCTTCGCGGTCACGAAGTTCGTCTGCAGGTAGCCGGTGACGGGGTGCAGGTACGCCTCGAGCGACGTGTCGGCGATCGCGAGCCCCTGCACGTGATCGAAGCCGACCGCGTTGAGCGCGATGTCGAGGCGACCCTCGCGCTCGGCCACGGCGTCGACGTGGGCGTCGACCTCGGCCTGGTCCATCGCGTCGACGACCGCGATCTCGACGCTGCCGCCGAACTCGCGGAGCGCGGATGCCGCGGCCTCGAGCCGTGGCAGGCTGCGCCCGGCGAGGTGCAGGCGCGCGCCCTCGCGGGCGAACACCCGCGCGGTCGCCGAGCCGATCGATCCCCCGCCGCCATGGATCACGGCGACCTTCCTGTCGAGCAGCATCACGCCGCCTCCTCGTCGTAGCGCCGGGCGAACCCGGACAGGATCTCGGTCCAGCCCCCGGTGTGCAGCTCCACGGCGAGCGCATCGGGCAGCCGCTCGTGCCGCACCTCGACGACGGTCGCGTCGCCGTCGGGTTCGAAGCTCACGCGCACGACCGAGTCCGTCTGGTGCGTGGCATCCGATCGCCAGGTGAACTCGAGCCGGTGCGGCCGGTCGATCACGGTGTAGGTGCCACCGTGCACGAACGCGCCCTGCGGATCGTTCATCGTGATGGTGAACGCGCCGCCGACGCGCGGGTCGACGGTCGCCGCCGACTCCGCGCTCCCGTCGCGACGCATCCACACGGCGAGCGCCCGCGGGTCGAGCCAGGCGTCGAAGAGACGATCTGCGGATGCCGCGATCCGCCGACGCACGGTCAAGACTGCGGTCATCGCGAACCACCGCCGTCGGCGGGCTCGTCGTCGTCGGGAGCGTCGCCGACCGCGGCATCGTGCCGGCCATCAGGGTGCTCGGGTAGCTCGGGTAGCTCGGGTAGCTCGGGTATGACCGCGTCCGCCAGCACGAAGGCCTCGAGGGCGGCGAGTCGGTCGTCCCAGAACGCTCGGTACCGGTCCATCCAGGCGACGGCGCGTCCGAGCGACTCGGCGTGCAGCGAGAGCACGTGCTCGCGCCCGCGCACCTCCCGCCGCACGAGCTCGGCGCGTTCGAGCACCTTGATGTGCTTGCTCGTCGAGTTCAGCGAGATCGGGAACTCGCGTGCGAGGTCCGTCACCCTCGCATCGCCGTCGAGCAGGCGGTCGAGGATGGCGCGCCTGGTGGGGTCCGCCACTGCGCTGAGCACGACATCGAGTTGATATTCACCCATGCGGGTGAATATACGCTCAGCCCTTCGTGGCGTCAATCCCCGCGCGCAACTCAGGACGCGACGTGCGACGCGCCGCACGGACCGGCCTGAGGCGCGGCGTGTCGCACAGATCTCCTGAGTTCCGCACGCGCTCGGGCCGCGCTCGAGTCGGCGCCCGGCCCGCCGGCCTACAGGGTCGCCCCGACCACGGCCTCGCCGAGCGGCGTGCGCAGGTGCAGCACGCGCGCGCCCGCTCGCCGGCTCGCCACGAGTCCCGTCTCGCGCAGCACCGCGAGGTGGTGCGACGCGGTCGAGATCGCGAGCCCGGCGTCGGCGGCGACCTGCGAGGTCGTGCGCTCGGCGTGCGCCGCGAGCAGGATCCCGGCGCGTGCGGGTCCGAGCAACGCGCCGAGCGCCTCGGCGGCCGAGCCCGGATCGCGCGCCCAGGTCTCGGTCACGCCCTGCGCCGGGTAGAAGAGTGTCGGCTGGGCCGGAGGCTCGCTGAGCACCGAGCATCCGTGGGTCCAGTTCATCACCGTCGGCACGAGCACGAGCCCGCTCCCCCGGCAGTCGAGCACCTCGCGGTGCATGCGCAACTCGACCCGCACGGCGTCGTCGCTCCACTCGACGCTGCGGTGCAGCGCTCCGACCATGCCGCCGAGCCCGTCGGTGGCGATGCGACGCGAGCGCACGGCGATGTCGGCGCGAAGGATCCGCTCGAGCTGCGGCCAGAACGGCGCGAGCACCGCGTGCCACATCGCCTCGAACGCGTCGGCGAGCATCGCCCGAGCCCGCAGGGGGTCGTCGTGCATGTGCCGGATCGCCCGCTGCCGCTCGCCGGTCGATCGCACGATCATCTTCGCCAGGTCGACGCGCATGAGTTCGGGCGGCACCTCGCGCAGGCGCGCGAACTCGTCGTCGGGCTGCATGTCCCACGACGGGGTGGTGGTGAAGAAGTCGGGGAAGTACCCCTCGGCCCCGATCACGGTGCGCAGCAGGTCGAAGGGCTCCCGCGGCATCCGCGACCTCACGCTGCGCAGCCAGCCCCACTGCAGCGGGTGGTCGTCGGGGCGCTGCATCACGCGGATCGCGTTGCACAGCTCGTGCCCCGGCGAGACGCCGAACCTGATGGCCGAGATGTCGCCCGGCGCGAGGCGGAACTCCACGAGGTTTCGATCCACATCGAAACTCTAACGCCGACGGATGCCGCGGGCGGAGCCTTGATGCACACCCCACAACGCAGAATCGAGGCACCACATGATCACGTCATCCGCACCGGCCGAGATCGTTCTCGCGCCGACCGAGCAGGCAGGCGCGCCCACCATCGTGCACGCCGCGGAGCTCGGAATCGGCACCGGCCGCACGCGCCGCTTCGTCGGCATCGAGCACGGCGCCGCGGTCTCGTACTTCTTCGTCGACAACGAGCCGGGTCAGGGCACCGGCCTGCACTGGCATCCGTACCCCGAGACCTGGGTCGTGCTCGAGGGCGAGGCGACGCTCACGATCGGCGACCGGCAGCTGACCGCGACCGCGGGCGACACCGCGACCGTGCCGACGGGCGTGTGGCACCAGTTCGTCAACACGGGCGCCGACCGACTCAAGGTCTTGTGCATCCACGCCTCGGCCGTCATCATCCAGACGTGGGCCGACGAGCCCGCACCCACCGAATCCGCCGAGAGGACCGACGCATGACCTTCCAGGCCTACCTCGACAACATCGAGGCCAAGACCGGCATCACGCCGCGGCAGTTCATCGAACTCGCCCACGAGCAGGGGTTCGACGAGACCACGAAGTCGACCCCGATCGTGGCCTGGTTGAAGGCCGACTACGGCCTCGGGCAGGGGCACGCCATGGCGCTCGTGCACGTCATCACGAAGGGCCCGCAGATCAGCGACAAGCACGTCGGCACGGGCACGGCGCACAGCGACCCGAGCAACATGCTCTGGCTCGACGGCGCCGCGACGAACCCGAACCCGTAGAGCGTCCTCAGCCGGCCGAGGAGCATCATGGACGCATGACCGAGATCGACGACGACGTCATGGCGGCCTTCCGTGCCGGCGAGACCCCGCCCGGCATGCACCGCGAACGCCTGCTGCTGCTCACCACGACCGGCCGCAGCACGGGCGAGCGTCGTACCACGCCCGTGATGCGACTCGCGCTGCCCGATGCCGATCACGTCGTGGCCTCGGCGAACGCCGCGCCGGAGCATCCGCAGTGGTACCTCAATCTCGTCGAGGACCCAGCGGTGCACGTCGAGGTGCACGGCGACGAGTACGACGCGGTGGCCGTCGAGCTGCGCGACTCCGAGCGCGAGTCCGCCTGGAACTCGATCCTCCAGCTCGCACCCTTCTTCGCCGACCACCAGGCCGGCGTGGACCGCACCATCCCGGTCGTGCGCCTGGAGCGCCGGCCTTCGATCGCCGGTTGACGAACGATTCCGGATGTCGGAGGCCGGTGGCATCTTGGGCCCATGGGGATCGAGGTTCGACCGGCAACCGTGTTCGACGACGTCGCGACGATGGTCGGGCCGAAGCGTCCCGACGCGAACGTGTGCTTCTGCCTGAGCTACCGCATCGGCTCGAAGGAGAACCTCGCGCTCACGGGGCCGGCCAGGGGCGAGCGCGTCCGCGAGCTCTGCGCCGAAGACCCGCCGCCCGGAGTGCTCGCCTACGACGGCGACGAGGTCGTCGGGTGGGCGGCCGTGCACCCGCGCGCCGACACGAGCTTCGCCCGCAACCGCAAGATTCCGCACGTCGACGACCTCGACGTCTGGTCGGTGTGGTGCATCCGCGTGCGCCCCGGCCATCGCGGCGAGGGCATCTCGCATGAGCTGCTCGCGGGTGCCGTGCAGTTCGCGCGCGAGCGCGGAGCACCCGCGATCGAGGGCTACCCGGTCGACAACCAGGGCGAGAAGGTCGACCTGACGATGGCCTACGTCGGCACGCGCACGCTGTTCCAGAAGGCGGGGTTCCGCAAGGCCGCAGACACCGAGTCGGTGCTCAACGGGTTTCCGCGCGTGCTCATGCGACTCGACCTGTCGAAGGGCTGACGCGACGCGACGCGTCAGTCGAGGCGAGCGGTCACCCGCGTCCGTCGCCTCCGGACGACGGAACCCGGTACTTGAATCCGATGTGCGACCCGGCGAATCCGAGACGTTCGTAGAAGCGATGCGCGTCGACGCGCGCGGCGTCGGAGGTCAGCTGCACGAGGGTCGAGCCGAGCGTCGGCGCCGCGACATCCGTCACCCAGCGCATCATCGCTCCCCCGATGCCGGCCGAGCGCAGGTCGCTGCGCACCCGCACGGCCTCGACGAGCAGTCGGGTGCTGCCGCGCCTCGCCATGCCCGGGATGCGGGTCAGCTGCATCGTGGCGACGAGCCGGCCGTCGCCGTCTCCGTCGCCGTCGCCGTCGACCACCACGAGCAGGTCGTTGCCCGGGTCGCCGACGATCTCCGCGAGCGCCGCCCGGTACGCGGGCTCGTCGTCGACCGACGCCACGTCGCCGCGCGACGCGCTGATCGGGTCGTCCGAGAGCAGGGCCATGAGCGCATCCAGGTCGGCGAGGCCGGCGCGCCGCAGCACGACGGGTCCGAGACGCGAGTCGAGGGTGATGGGCAGGTCGAGCGAAGCGAGCATGCGCACCAGTCTGCCGTCGCAACCCCTTGGCAACGTCGGAGGGTCGCGCCAGCATTGATCCATGGATGTCACCGACTGGCTGCTCGAGTCCGACCCCTCCGTGCGCTGGCAGGTCATGCGCGACCTGACGGGTGAGGCCGACGAGGTCGTCGCGACCGAGCGCGCACGCGTCGCGACCGAGGGCGACGGGGCCCGACTGCTCGACCTGCAGACCGAAGACGGCTACTGGGGCGGCGAGGCCTACGGACAGAACGGCGACCGTCGCAGCGTCATGTGGACCCTGCAGTCCCTGCGTCGCATGGGCCTCGATCCGGATGCCCCGGCCGCGCGCACCGCGATCCGACGGGTTCGTGACGGCGTGCGGTTCGACGACTTCGCGCCCGAGGCGCCGGCGTTCTTCGACGGCGAGGTCGAGGCGTGCGTCAACGGCGGCGTGCTCGCGGCATCCGCGTACTTCGGGGTGCTCGGCGACGGCGCCGACCGCATGATCGAGCTCCTGCTCGACGGGCAGCTCGACGACGGCGGCTGGAACTGCGAACCGCCCGAGGAGTCGAGCCGCTCGTCGTTCGACTCGACGCTCTGCGTGCTCGAGGGGCTGCTCGCCTATCAGGTGGCCGTCGGCGAGCCGACGGACGTCGCGGTGGTCGAGGCCCGGCTCCGCGGCGAGGAGTACCTGCTCGAACGCAACCTGTACCGGCGCAAGTCGACCGGCGGCATCGTGCGCGAGCGGTACGAGAACTTCATCTTCCCTCCGTACTGGGTGTACGACGTGCTCCGCTCGCTCGACCACTTCAGGGCTGCTGGTCTCGCCGACGGCACGCCGCCCGACCCTCGGCTCGGCCCCGCCGTCGACCTGCTGCTCGAGCATCGGGGCGCCGACGGCCGGTGGGCTGCCGGCGACCCGTGGAACGGCGCCGTGTTCTTCGCGGTCGACGCCGAGGCGGGCGAGCCCAGCCCGTGGAACACGCTGCGGGCGATGCGCGTGCTCGACTGGGCCCGCCCGTCGGGCCCGCGCGGCGAGTAGTGCGGCGCCGCGCACCCGAGTCCGGCCGGTCGACGAACGCTGCGTCTCGAGACCGGCGTTCCTCGACCCGCGGGCGACGCCGCTGCGGGATGCTCACGACCGGCGTGCTCCTCGCCCTCGCCACCGCCGGCATCGCGCTGTGGTGGCGCTGGCTCGCGCGCCGCCAGCACTATTGGCGCACGGCGCTGGCGGAGTCGATCCCCGTCAACTCCGCGTACTGGCGTGCGCAGCGCGCGGGGTCCGGCGAGCTGCTCTACGTCGCGATCGGCGACTCGGCCGCGCAGGGCATCGGCGCGAGCCGGCCGGGTCACAGCTACGTCGGGTTCGTCGCGCGGGCGCTGGCCACGGCATCCACTCGCCCCATCAGGACCGTGAACCTCGGCATCTCGGGTGCGACGCTCCGCATCGCGCTCGACGACGAACTCCCGGTGCTCTCCCGGCTCTCGCCTGACGTGCTGACGGTCTGCATCGGCGCGAACGACATCGCGGACTTCGACCCGACCCGGTTCGATCACGAGATCCGGGAGCTGTTCGCGGCGCTGCCCGACCACGCGATCGTCGCCGACCTGCCCAGCTTCTACTTCCCGCCGGCTCAGGGGCGGGTGCGCACGGCCAACCGGCTGCTGCGCGCGGCCGCCGCCGAACGCGGGCTGACGGTCGTGCCCCTCTTCGCCCGCACGAACCGGCAGGGCATGTGGGGTGTCTCGACGCAGTTCGCGGGCGACCTGTTCCACCCGAACGACCGCGGCTACCGCATCTGGGCCGACGTGTTCCGACCGGCCGTCGAAGCGCGGGTGGCGGCACTCGACGCAGCGGCGGCGGCAGTGGCGGCGCCGCCGCCGGTCGAGTAGCGCAGCGCATCGAGACCAGTGCCGCGGCTGGTCTCGATACTGCGCCGGGGCGTCTACTCGGCCCGCGAGAGAGGCGCGGCCACCGCGGCCGGCTCCCAGGCGAACCCGTCGGGGTCGGTCGCGGCGGATGCGCCCGCGGCGATGACGATGCGGTGCGAGCCGGTGCCCTCGAGGGGCACGCCGGCGTCCTTCGCGAGCGCCTTGCGTGCGTAGAGGCCGAGGCGGATCGGGCTGTCGTCCATCGTGAACTCCGCGTACGCGCCGAAGCTCTTGCCGACGACGAGGCCCTGCCCGACGTAGTACCGCTTGCTCACCTTCACGTCGCCCGAGCCGAGCAGCAGCACGATCGCGTCGACGTCGCGTGAGGCCGGTACGGTGTCCTTCTTCGCCGTGGTGGCGATCTTCCAGATGGTGCCGTCGGGTGCCCGAAGGGTTCCGCCGACGCCCCACATCGACTTCGCCACGGGCTTGATCGCGGTCGCGCCCGCGGCGAGCGCGGCGTTGAAGAGGGCTGAGACGTTCGCCGGTTGGGAGACGACGAGCGAGAGCGTGAACCCGCGGAACCCGCTGGTCGCGGCATCCGATCGGCGAACACGAACCCGCTCGCCGAGCCCGAAGGCGGTGTCGTAGAAGGCTTCGGCGGCCGTGACGTCGGTCGCCTCGATGATGATGTGATCGATGCTGTTCATGGTGTTCACGCTACGAACCGACCGGTGCACGCCGCTTCTCGATTCCTGACCGGATGCCGCGGCCCGGCCATCTGGCCCGCGGCGGCCGCCTCCCAGCGGAAGTGCGTCAGACTGGAGGGGTGCCGTCGCGCGCGAACCGTCGCGCTCGACCGGGCGCAGGAGAACCCACGTGACCTTCACTCCCCCGACGACGTCCGGGCCGCTCGACCTCGCGAGCATCCGGGCCGACTTCCCGTACCTCGCGCAGGAGCTCAACGGCTTCCCCCTCGCGTACCTCGACTCCGGCGCGACCGCCCAGCGGCCGATCGCCGTGCTCGACGCCGAACGCGCCTTCCTCGAGCACGCCAACGCGGCCGTGCACCGCGGCGCCTCGACGCTCGTTGGCACGTCGACGACGGCCTTCGAAGAGGCCAGGGCCACCGTGGCGCGCTTCGTCGGCGCGGGCGAGCGCGAGATCGTCTGGGCCGAGAACGCGACCGACGCGATCAACATCGTCGCGCTCGGAATGGCGGATGCCGCGGCCGGCCTCGGCGGCCCCGAAGCCGACGTGTTCCGGCTCACCGCGGGCGACGAGATCGTCGTGACCGAGGCCGAGCACCACGCCGACCTCATCCCGTGGCAGCGGCTCGCCGCGAAGACGGGGGCGACACTGCGGTGGATCCCGGTGAACGACGACGGCACGTGGACCGTCGACGACGCGGCATCCGTCATCGGGCCCAAGACGAAGCTCGTGGCCTTCGCGCACGTCTCGAACGTGACCGGCCACATCGCGCCGGTGACCGACGTGGTCGAGCTCGCGCACCGCCACGGGGCGCTCGTGCTGCTCGATGCCTGCCAGTCGGTGCCGCACCGCCCGACGAACTTCGCCGAGCTCGGCGTGGACTTCGCCGCGTTCTCGGCGCACAAGATGCTCGGCCCGAACGGCATCGGCGTCCTCTACGGCCGCGAGCGCCTGCTGGACGCACTGCCGCCGGCCCGCACGGGCGGATCGACCATCACGACCGTGACCATGGAGTCGGCGCAGTTCCTGCCGTCGCCGCAGCGCTTCGAGGCGGGCACGCAGCCCGTGTCGCAGGCCGTCGCCCTCGCCGAGGCCGTGCGCTACCTCGACCGGCTCGACATGCGGCGCGTGCACGAGCACGAGGTCGAGCTCGCCGAGCTGCTCGTCGACGAGGTGTCGCACATTCCCGGCATCCGCCTGGTCGGCAGCGGGGCGGGCGTCGAGCGCGGCGCGCTCGCGAGCGTCGACGTGCCGGGCGTGCACGCGCACGACGTCGGACAGTTCCTCGACTCGCAGGGCATCGCCGTGCGCGTGGGGCACCACTGCGCGCAGCCGCTGCACCGCCGACTCGGGCTTCGCGCCACGACCCGAGCCAGCGCCTACATCTACACGACCCCCGACGAGGTGCGCCGGTTCACGGCGGCCCTCGCCGAGGTGCGTCCGTTCTTCGGCGTGACCGGAGCCACCGCATGAGCGACCTCTCGGGCCTCTACCAGGAGCTGATCCTCGACCACTCGAAGCGCCGCGTCGGCGACGGCGCCCTCGATGCTCCGCACGCGTCGCACCACGAGCTGAACCCGACGTGCGGCGACGAGATCACGCTCGGCATCCGCCTCGACGATTCCGGCTCGACGGTCGAGGCGCTCGGGTGGGAGGGCGACGGATGCAGCATCTCGATGGCGTCGGCATCGGCCCTCACCGAGCTCGTGGTCGGCTCCGACACCGAGCACGTGCGCGAGCTCATCGACGGGTTTCGCGCGATGCTGCGCTCCCAGGGCGCCGGCGAACCCGATGAGGACCTGCTCGGCGACGCGATCGCCTTCCACGGCGTCTCGAAGTACGTCATGCGCGTCAAGTGCGCGATGCTCTCGTGGGTCGCGCTCGAGGCCTGCCTCCTGGAGGCCACGGCGTCGGCCTCGACGCCCAGCCAAGAGGCCTAGGCTTCTAGCACCGCCGACGCCGAACAGAAAGAGGTTCCCCCTGCCATGAGCGACGAACTCGAAGTCTTCAACCGCCGCGAGTCCGAGGTGCGCGGGTACGTGCGCGCCTTCCCCGTCGTGTTCGACCGTGCGGTCGGTTCGACGCTGGTCGGCGAAGACGGCCGCGAGTACCTCGACTTCTTCGCCGGCGCCGGCGTGCTCAACTACGGGCACAACAACCCCCTCTTCACGCGAGCCCTGGTCGAGTACCTCGAGCGCGACGGCATCATCCACGGCCTCGACATGGCGACCTCGGCCAAGAAGGCGTTCATCGAGGCGTTCGAGCGCCTCGTGCTCGAACCGCGAGGGCTCGACCACAAGCTGCAGTTCACCGGGCCGACCGGCGCGAACGCCGTCGAGGCGGCGCTGAAGGTCGCCCGCCAGGCCACCGGTCGCACCAACGTCGTGGCGTTCACGAACGCGTTCCACGGCCTGAGCATCGGCGCTCTCGCCGCGACCGGCAACAGCCACTACCGCGGTGCCGCCGGCATCACGCTCGACAACATCACGCGCCTGCCCTACGACGGCTACCTCGGGGCGGACGTCGACACGCTCGACCTGCTCGAGAAGATGCTCGACGACCCGGGTTCGGGCGTCGACCTGCCCGCCGCGGTCATC